>JAZMZH010000158.1:0-44632 GCA_045585875.1 Victivallaceae bacterium
GTAACCGTAACAGAATTCGCCGATCCCCGCCGGGTGTGATGCGAATTCCAGCTGTCGGGGCTCGATCCGCCAATGCAGCGCGTCGTCGCTGAATCCGACATGAAGCTCCATTTCGCGGCGGCGGTTGTCGCAGCGGAACACCCCGGCGAAACCGTCGCCGAAGGGGATCACCGCGCTGTTGAAAATACTGTTGCACTCCGGGACCGCGTCGCGGGTGATCAGCGGATTTTTGCTGTAACGCCACACGGTCTCCGTACACCCGGCCGGACGCTCCTCCCAGGGGATGTTCGGCAGGGCTTCTCCGATGATTTTTGCCATAAATGATTTTCCTTTTTTTGGTTTGTCCGCCTCTTTCACGCCGAAGCGTGAGTTTGGCGGGATGTCTCGGGTGTTGATGTTTCTCCGGACCGGTCCCGGCGGCGGCCGTCGGCGTCGAAGTCCCGGACGTATTTCACCAGTTTGTCAAAGTCGGTGCGGACAATGCCGGTCTTTTCATCCGCCGCTCCGTACCCCATCACGAGTTCGCCGCCGCACTTCACGGCGGAACAGGTGAAGAGACATGGACAGCCGAGAAAAGAGCCGGTCTCCCAGGGTTCGCTGGCGTAGAGCAGCCGCTCCGATACCCGGTGCCGGATGACCGGGAAATCATCCGGCCGCTCTTCCAGGATCATGAAGCTCTGGGTGTATCCCACCCGGTTGTCCTGTTTGCCGTGATACCCCAGCAGCCATTCCTTTTCATTCAGGCGGATGGGGGGCCAGCTGGCTCCGATGCGGTCGGCTTCCCACGGGAAAATCGGGCTTGCCAGCGGCTTGTGCAGGCAGTTGTCCGACAGGAAGCCGTAGGGGGATTCTGCCGCCGCCATCCAGATGGAAAATCCGGGCGTGGCGCCGCCGTCAAAGGATTCGGAGGGACGGTGAAGCATCAGAAACCGCTTCCTGCCTCCGATCCGCATGGGCTCGGGGAAAAACACCGTGTCCCGGTCCTCGCCCTTTTCCGGGTCGGTCAGGCGGCTGATGAAGTGAAAGGCTTCCCCGTATTCACCGGCGGCGAGGGCATCCAGGTCCACCCGGTAAAGCAGATTCACCGTCACCGCTTTGCTGACCCCCCGCCCCAGGGCGGTTCCGGCTTGCGTGCGGACCCAATCGGGCAGCGGGTCCGGATCCGGCTCTCCCGGGCGGTCGTAAAGCCAGTAGGCTCCGACTGCGAAGATCCGGCAGGCCGCGGTCATGAAGACGTCTCCGTTTATGCGGAAGAGGCGGGGATCCTCGATGCCGCCGTTGGCGTAATTCAGACAGCGCCGCCCCATGCCGTCCACGGTGTAGAGTTTTTCCGGTTCGTAGTTCAGAGTCGGGGCGAGCGCCGGACGGCTGAAATCGGCGTGCCAGTTTCGGCCCAGGTCGTCGCTGAAGGCGTAGCCGAGGAATATGGGGTAGGCCGGGTCCTTGCCCGGCACGCTCCGTTCCGGACAGGGGGCGGAGGCCCTGAAGAGCATGTGGATTCTGCCGGTGTGCCGATCCTCGATCATGGCCGGATTCAGAACCATGGCGCTGGCCCAGGAACAATCCGGTTTCGGGGACAGCACGGGACGGGGAGAATGGTGAAACAGGGGAGTGAACATAAGGTACGATATTTCGTCGGCATCCCGTCCGGAGGGTCTCCGGACGGGAGAGCGGTTAGAGGTTTGCGTCGAGGTATTCCAGCACCCGGTCGTGGAGTTCCTCGTACGCCCGGGGGTCCTTGCAGTAATTGTCGCTGACCGGCAGCAGATAATTCACGGCGTCGCCGAGGTCGTCGCCGGTGAGATCGCGGTAGAGGGCGAAGAGTTCGTAATCCTCGAAACCGTCCCGGTTCAGCTCCAGGCGTATGGACGGGACCGGCATCCGGCGTCCCTCCGGGTCCGGATAGAGCAGGAAGCCGTCCCCATTGCAGGGGATGGTGTCGGCATGGGGGTACACGTCCGGATTTTCATACATGTTCTTCTGCGTGTTGTTATTGTAGTCGCACCAGTAGGAAGCGTTCCAGTACAGGTAACCGGTGGCGCCGTATTTCCAGAGCATCGCTCCCAGGGCGCGATGACCGGCCCCGTACCAGTCGATGCGCCAGCTGTCCGGGTGAAATGTTGTGTTGGTGTTCGAGCAGTTGTAAGTCCAGAATGTCCCGTCTCCGGCGTCCACCCGATCCCTGATCGCCCGCATCTTCGGAGCGTCGTCCAGCCAGGTGTTGGCCGGGCACCAGATCATGTTCAGGTTTTCAAACTCCGGGGAATAGTTCTGAGTCAGGAGGATCCTGACCCCCGGGGCCGCCGCCTGAAGTTTCCGGCAGTACTCCGCCAATTCGGCGAAACTTCCGGGCTGGGGCTCGTCGAAGTCGTAGATGAAGGTATAGTCCAGCCAGCCCTTTTCCGCCAGGTGATCCCGGAGTTTCCGATAGCGCCGGGCGCCGGTTTCCTCGTCCGGGGACTTGCTGAAGATGTGCTGGGGCCATTGGATGGCGGTCTGGCCGACGGACAAAGCCCGCTCGAAAGAGGCGTCGAAAACGCTCCAGTCGGTCTCTTCGGCGTCGAGTTTTTCCGGCTCGAAGGGGAATGCCGTGCCGGGGTAGCAGTAACGATTTTTCTCCAGTATATTGGTCAGCACACCGGCGGCTTCGGGCCAGCGGTCATGATAAAACGGTATGCCGTGATAGACGACGAGAAAGGTTTGCAGACGCGGGATCGTCGGCAGCGCGGTCCGGGCGATCATCACCTTCAGGGGCAGGGAGGCGCCGGCGCCGTCGGCGTCGACCGTCAGCCGTCCGGTGCGGAGACCGGGGGCGGTGTCGGCGCCGGGGCGGACGGTCAGCCACAGGCTCTCCTGCTCGCCCGCGTTGATCTTAAAGGGGGCCTCGTGGGGATAGAGCGGGTCGGGCCACAGTCCGGGTTTCCGAAATCCCGTCACGCTGGGATTGGGCACATTCACCCTCCCCACCTGAAAGAGTTCAAAGGGCGGCGCGGCGGCTTCGTCGTCCCACTCCACGCGGGCCCTGACTTCTTTCAGTCCGGGACCGGTGGGGACGATGAGCACCTGAACGCTCTCCGCCTCATTGCGGGCGCAATAGATGTGTACGGGGGCGCCGATGCGCTCTTCGGCGTCGGCCGGCAGTTCGTCGGGCATGAATTTCTCCATGGCCGAGGCCCGCAGGAGCAGGAACGGCTCGGAGGCGTAAGCCTGCCGCAGTTCGTCGGGGTATTCCAGAAGTTCGCGCTCGTCCATGACTTTTTCGGCGGCCCGGGCGCAGGCGCTCCCCGCCAGCCCGAGCAGAGCCGCAAGACAGGTGTTGAAAAATGCGTTCATTGCAGTTTCTCCAGGATTTCCAGCACTTCCCGGTGACGGTTTTCATAGACCTCCGGGGCGTAATCGTAATCGTCGGTGCGCCTGACCACGTCGTCCACATTCAGCAGTTCGCAGGCCCGGGTGCGGAGTTCCTGCGTCAGCAGGTGATCCGGGTCGCCGGAAGCGGCGATGGCCTGAATCCGGTCTTCCAGCAGGGCCATGAGTTCGTAGTCATCCAGTCCCTCCCGGGTGAGGAAGAGGCGCAGGGCGGGATAAACGCGGCAGGGATCGTCCCCGGGACGGGGCGGGTAAAACATGAAACCGTCGCCGTTGGAGCCTTTCATGGGGTCGGGATCCTGCCACACGCTGTTTTCCGGAGAACCCACGGCGTTTATGTGCCAGTACAGGTATCCGGTGCAGCCGAAGCGCCACAGCTGCCATCCCAGGGCCCGGTGAGTGACGCCGGGGGCGTCGATCTTCCAGTTGTCCGCCTCGCAGCTCATGGAGGTGTTGTTGCAGGTGTAAAACCAGGCTTCATCGCCCATCACCTTGCGGCGGAGCATAAAGGCCAGCCAATCCGGATTGTTCATGTGATTGCTCACCGGGCTCCACCAGTCCACGCATCCCGTCAGCTGACGCCACTGGGTGGTGCCGATGATTCGGGCGGCGGGGATCCGGCTCCGGATCTCGGTGATCCCCCTCCGGATCTCTTCGATTTGTCCGGACGCAGGTTCGTCGAAGATGTAGAGGTAAAAGAGTTTCGCCGCTTCGGGGCGGGAGGCGAGATACTCCTGCAGAGCGATCTGCCGGCCGGCGGTGTCGGAATTCGCGTCCGTTACGAAGAACCAGTTTTCGATGCGGAAGGTGGTGGCGCCGAGCTCCAGGCGGCGGGCGATTTCGGCATCCAGCCGTTCGGCGTTCAGCGCGCCGCCGGAAAAAATCTCCTCCCAGGGCAGACGCCAATCCGGGGTCAGGCGCTGGCGCATGGATTCGGCGCACATGTCGGACACGACGGCTTCGATTTCGCTTCCGGGCATGAAGCCGCTGAAACGCCACGGCTCCACGGTCACAATGGTCTTCAGCCGTCCCCGCAGGGGGAGGGTCACATCATACACCCGGAGGGTGACGGGGAGGGATTTTTCCGCGTCTGCGGTTTTTACGGTGACTTTTCCCTCATATTCGCCGGGGGCGGTTTCCCCGTCCGGACGCACGGTGATGAAAAATTGCCTGCTCTCTCCCGCCGGCACGGTGACCGGACCGGTGACGGGGAGCAGGGGATCGGGATACATCCCGGGGATGCGGGTTCCGCCCCGGGTGAGATCGGTGATCGGCACATACCCGGCGGCGTGGAATCGGAAAGGCACGTCGAGAGAGACGCTCACCTCCGCAGTCACCTCCCGGTCCTCCGGAGCGACGATGGCGAAGGATGCGGTTTCCTCCTCGCCCCGGGCAGCGGAGAGCGCCATGCTTTCACGGCGCGCCTCCGGCACCGCGTCCGCCCGGAGTTTTTCCGCGGCGGGCATGGCGTAGAGGCCGAAGTCATCCCAGGCGCCGCGCAGCTCCCGGGCCAGAGCCCGGTTGGCGGCGGCCCTGCGCTCGGGCTGAGCCTTTTGTTCCGCGGCGGCGGCGCGCCACAATTCGATGGCGCTCCGCTCCGGAGAGGGGACGATGCCGAGACGGCGGCACTCCGGCTCGATCAGTGTGACGCGCAGAGCCTCGTTCCGCGAGGCGACCAGCGGATCGTCCGCCAGTGCCGGCAGCTCCCAGGTGCCGAAGTGCTCCGACTCGTGGAATCCGGCCTCAACCGGAGCCCAGGTGCCGAATCCGGCGCCGCTGTATTTCCCCTCCCGGCCGAAATTGACCCGCCAGGTGTGGTCCACGGGGGTCCGGTTCAGCCGGGCGAGGGGGATGGTCAGCTCCGCGGTCCAGCGGTCGGGAGCGATGACGCAGTCCGTTTTTATGCCTCCGTCAAAACTCGTGTCCGCCTGACCGGCGCTGAAAAAGGCGTCATAGACCGTCCCCAGCGCGTTTACCCCGATGTGGTAATAGCTGGCGGGGTTCGCGGCGCAGGGGGCGATGAAGAGTTCCACGCAGTCGTCGTCCCAGACCGGGGCGTCGGCGCCCGCGGCCATGCTGGCGCTGAGTTTCTCCGCGTTCGGATCCATGCAGACGAATTTCACCAGCAGGCATCCGTCTGCCAGTCGGGCGGTCACGGCGGCGTCCAGATTCATGGCTCCGCCGCCGATCCCGTTGGCGATGGGCATGGGATCGGAATCCGTCCCGCCGATTACGGCGGTATAATCCTCCCCCATGACCGGAGACAGCCAGAGAAGCACGAGCGTAAAAACGAGACTGCGCATCATTCTGTCAGAGACTCCTGTTTTACGGGCAGTTGTAGTACATGAGCTTGTCGATTTCGACGTCGGCGGGGTCAACGGTCTCGGGCTTCTCCGAACTCACGTGGCCGTCGTACCAGCAGACGTTGCACTTGCCGCTGTGGACATCGGTGACCGCACTGTGAATACCGTAATCCCAGTCAATGTTTCTCATGAAAGGACTCACATCACTTACAAGGTCGTGGTCCAGCACCCAAACTTTTCTGGTCGGATTATTGACCGAAGGCAGCTGTCTGCTTCTGAGTTGAATACCGCCAACGTTGTCTCCATAAGCCTCCAGCACGATATACGTATTGATCGCATAACTTTTGCACCACATATAATCGGGCCCCGGCTGGTTGGAGGGGCAGAGGAGATTTCCCTCCGATATCAATTTCTGATCGATCAGAAGCTGCGGCCAGAAGTAGCCTCCATCTCTTTTCGGCTGGACGACGTAGTCATCGTTTTCGTTGCAGTACATGACCAGCGCCAATCCGACCTGCTTCAGGTTGTTGACGCACTTGATCGACTGGGCGGCGGCCCGGGCCTTGGACAGCGCGGGCAGCAGCATGCTGGCCAGGATGGCGATGATCGCAATCACGACGAGCAGTTCTATCAGTGTAAATACCTTTCTCATAACGACTTCCTTTCTTTTTCGTTGTCGTTGTTTCCTCCGGAAATCTGTGTCTTTCATGACAGTTTCCTTCGGTTTTCAAATTTGTTTGGTTGCGTTGTTAAGGTTGACTGGTTGCTCCGGTTTCACGAGATCGGGATGACCCGTCTCCGGACTGATTTCGACACTGTCTCGGGGCACTGCCTCCGTCTCCATTGATTCATACGCGTTTCCCTCATGTTATGCGGCAGATAGTCGACCGGCTGCCCGCTGCGGGTTGAAGATTGTTTGTCTCTCTGCTATAAATTATAGTGCATTTTTTTGTAAAAATCAAGTCCCCCGGGAGCGTCCGCCCGATATTTTACGAAATTTACCGTATAATAAGTATAATCATGCCTCGGGTTCGGCGTCCTCCATGGGAGTTGAAAACCCGGAAAGTTTTTCGGTCCCCGGAGTCCGGTTGAGGAAATTCGGAAACACTTTGGTGACCTTGGAATTCTGGCGCACGGCGGCGGCGATGTGCAGAGCCTCGGCGCCGATGGCCGGAAAATCGATCTGCATGGTGGGGAAGTCCGGCAGACGGCCGCTCAACCGATAGCCGTCGTAGCCGGCGATCCTGACTCCGGTGATCTCCTTTGCCAGCAGATGCTGGCGCACCCCGTAGCCGATGTAGTCGCATGTGGTGATGAAAATGTCGATGCCGGGATCCTCCTCCAGGAGGCGGGCGGCGGCTTCCCGGGCTATTTTCAGCATTTCCGCGAGACTGTGCCCGGGCTTCAGGGCCAGCAGTCTGCCGTCGACGGAGACGCCGTTGCGCCGGGCGGCGAAGAGCACGCCCTGGAGGCGCTGTTCGTAATTGATGTCCGGCGTGTTGAAGTACAATACCCGGGGATTGCGGCAGCCCCGCCCGAAAAACCAGCTCGCGATCTCAAAGGCTCCGCCGAAATCGTCATTGAACACTCCGTAGATGTTGGCGGCCGCCATGGCGAATCCCGGCATGAAGTAATTCACATATACGAACCGCTTCCAGGGCCAGCGTCCGGCGATGGGGTTGATGTCGCTCAGCGGGACGGAGTTGAAAAGCAGGACTCCGCGGACCGAGGCGTCCAGGCGCTCCAGATAAAACTCCAGATTTTTATGGACCAGCATGAGTTCGACCCCGGCTCTGGCGGCTTCCTGACGCATGCCGCTGTAGAGCATCTGTTCCGCCTGGTCGGTCCTGAAATATTCCATGCCGAAGGAGGGGACGTAGAGGATGACAAGCTTCTTCTCCTCGGCGTCCTCCCGGGGCGGGACGCCCACAAAGGTGCCTTTTTTGGGCCGGCGGTGGCAGATGCCGTCGCGAACGAGTTCCCGCAGCGCCCGGTCCATGGTGCGCACACAGACATGGGCGGCGGCGGCGAGCTCGCTTACGCTGGGCAGCATGTCCCCGTCGTGGAGTTCATGCTCGGCAATATACCGCTTCAGCTCGTTTCTGAGCTGCCGGTAGATCGGCAGTCCGCTGCTGCCGTCTGTTTTGAACTGAAAATTCATGGATCCCTTCTCCCGATGCAAACTATAGCGGATCCGTCCGCGGAAGTCAAGTCGCGGATGTATCATCAGGATGCTTTTTATGGCATTTCAGGTATAATAAGTATAATCAGATGCCGCGCCCGCACGATTTTGACGCAGCGGTGTGCAGAGGACGGGAGGCGGAGCGGACGATCTGTGCAAATTTCAAATCCGATTTGAAATTTGCACAAACCGGGGTTGTATTGTCTCCGGAACATCGGAGGTCGCCTATGATTCAAGAGAAAAATCACACCGCATCTGCTGGAAATGGCCCGTTACTTTCCGGTTGTGACCGTCCTCGGCCCGCGGCAATCCGGGAAAACAACGCTGGCAAAACATACCCTCCCCGACTGCAACTATGTGAATCTGGAGGAGAAATCCGCGCGGGATATTGCGATAAGCGATCCCAACGCATTCTTCGCATTGCATCAGCCGCCGGTCATCATCGACGAAGTGCAGCGCGTCCCTGAATTGCTGAGCACGATCCAGGTGCTCGCCGATGCCTCAAAAGAAAAAGGCCGCTTCATCCTGACCGGATCGCATCAGCCGAAACTTCACGCGGAAATCTCCCAGTCTCTTGCAGGACGGACAGGAATCCTGAAACTGCTGCCCCTGTCCATAGAGGAGCTCTCCGAAGCGGGAATTTCCCTCTCGCGCGACGGGTATATTTTCAACGGATTCATGCCCCGGCTCTATGATGAGGAGATTCCCCCCGCGATGTTTTATCAGGCGTACTATGCCACCTATGTGGAGCGGGATGTCCGGCAGCTCGTCAATGTTTCCGATCTGCATGCCTTTGAGACGTTTCTGAAACTGCTGGCGGGACGGGTCGGGCAGGTTGTCAACATGAGCGATCTGTCGGGCGATGTCGGAAAGTCCTCCACCACCTTAAAAGCCTGGCTGTCCGTTTGGGAGGCGAGTTACATTGTCTTCCGCCTCCCGTGCTGCTTCAACAGTTTCGGGAAACGGCTGACCAAGGCTCCGAAAATTTTCTTTACCGAAGTGGGACTCGCCGCCTCGCTGCTCGGGATTGAAAACCTCTCCCAGGTGGCGCGGGACCCGCTGCTCGGAGGCCTGTTTGAAAACATGGTGGTCGCCAAGGCGTTAAAGACGGTATACAACCTCGGCAGGAAGCTGCCGAATCTTTATTATTTTCGCATCCGGGACCGCAATGAAGTCGATCGGATCATCGACGAAAACCGCCGCCTGATCCCGGTGGAAATCAAGGCCGGGATGACCTTCGACCCATCCTTTGCCGGGGATATCCGGGCGTTTCTGCAATTCGCGCCGGAGTGCGTCAGACCGACGGCCCTCTACGCCGGAGAAACGGCGGCGACGATTCGCGGCGTGAACTTCGACAATTTCAAAAATACGCACCGCCTCTTTCACTCCGAATCGTGAGTCCGGCGATGCTCCGGAGTGTCTGCCGCGGCTCGGGAAGCGGGCGGCTTCACTTCACGGCGGTTTCCTGATTTCCCGCGCCGAATTGCCTGCGGGAGGAAAAGCCGCGCATCTTTTTCAGATATTCCGCTTTGGACATCGGAGATTCCGCTTCCGCCGCCGCCAGCCCGC
Organism: Victivallaceae bacterium; assembly: GCA_045585875.1. Lineage (GTDB taxonomy): Bacteria > Verrucomicrobiota > Lentisphaeria > Victivallales > Victivallaceae > JAVBQJ01. Next base: position 9,424 of record JAZMZH010000158.1, read on the forward strand.
AGGCCGCGTCGTCCCGGAGCAGGTCGATCGCGTTCAGAGCCAGCATCTTGGCGGAATCCACATACGCCTGCTTCGGATCGCAGACCAGATAATCGTCGGTGTGCGCCGTGCCGGAAAATCCCCGGAAATAGGCGTGAAGCGAGGGCATAATCATGCTCACGTCCCCCATGTCGGTGGATGCGGACCGGTAAATGCCCCGCGTGAACGGCGCGTCCGGCGCGATCCATTCGCGGATATTGCGTTCGTGGATATCGTCCAGAGCATCGTAAGCGATCAGCGGCATGAAGCCGAACAGGTTTCGGACTTCGGCGGCGCCGCCGAACGCGATCGCCGCGGCCTGAACACAGCGGTCCACCTTCCCGGACGCATCCTCGATCGCTTCCGGCGAACCGGCGCGCACCTGAAGCGTGAACACCGCGCGGTCGGGCACCACATTTACCGCTTCGCCGCCCTCCGGGATATAGCCGTGGATGCGGACATGATCCTCGTCCCGGAAGGTGTCGCGCTGGGCGTCCAGCAGCGCCATGGCTCCGCGCATCATGGAAATGGCGTTGATCCCCCTGTCGGGATTCGACCCCGCATGGGCCGCCTTGCCGTGAAAGATCAGGCGTTTCATCACGAAGCCGTTGAATCCGGACGGCGTGAAATTGCTTTCGCCCGAATGGAGCATCATCGCCAGATCGATGTCGTCGAACACCCCTTCGGCGATCATTTCCGACTTGCCGCCGAAAAATTGGAGTTTCCCCGCCTCGATCAGACCGGCGATGTACGGCTGGTTCTGACACTCTTCCGAGGGGGCGGCGATAAACGCGAGCGAGCCGGAAAGATGTTCCAGGACTTCGGGCCGGGTCAGGACTTCCGCACAGCCGAGCATCGCATTGAGCGCGGCATGATGTCCGCAGGCATGGGCCGCATGGGTTTCCGGATCGGCATACTTGTGCTGCGGCACGATCAGCGCGTCCAGTTCGCCCAGCACCGCCAGCCGCGGGCCGGGGCGTCCGGTGCCGAGGTCGGCGCGGCGTCCGGTGATCGCCAGCCCCGTCCGCTGTTTCAGCCCGAGTTTTTCAAAAAGGTTTCCGACCAGAGCGGAAGTTTTGTTTTCCCGATAAGCCAGTTCCGGGATCCGGAGCAGTTCCTCTCCCCTGCGGATCAGTTCCTCCGCATGGGAATCCAGATATCCGCAGACAAAACGTTTCAGTTCCTCTTTCTTCATTTCCCTGCCGCTTTCCGTTCCGCCAGAAATTCCCGGATGCGGGCAAACGCCTTGCGCAGTTCGACGCAGTCCATCGTGAAGGCGATCCGGATGAAATCCCGGTAGGCGGGCCCGCCGTAGGCGCTGCCGTGGATCACCGCCACCTGCTTCGACTTCAGCAGGGACATGGCGAACTCCTCCCCGGTCATGCCGGTCCGGGAAATATCCAGAAACGCGTAAAATGTCGCCGGGATCCCCGTGCCGACGATTTCCGGGATCGTGCGCAATTCCTCCAGCAGACAGTTGCGCCGCTTCTCGAATTCCCGGCGGATATAGGATTCATCCGTGCGGTCCGACAGCGCTTCGATCGCCGCATACTGCGACGGCAGCGGGGCGCAGGCCACGATATTTTCCGTCATCTGCGTCATCACCCGGACCAGCGGAGCGGGAGCGAGAGTCCAGCCGACCCGCCAGCCGGTCATGGCACAGCGTTTGGAAAAACCGTTCACCACGGCGGTGCGCTCCCGCATGTCCGGCCGCGTCAGGATGCTTCCCGCCCGCTTGCCGTCGAAGACCAGATGACCGTAGATTTCATCGGAAACCACCGCGAGGTCATATTGCTTCGCCAGTTCGGCAAGCCGGTCGAGCACCCCGCCGGGAATGACCGCGCCGGTCGGGTTGGCGGGAGAATTCAGCACCAGCAGCCGGGTTTTTGCCGTGATCCGTTTTTCGATCTCCTCCGGCCGCACCACAAAAGCGTCTTCCGGACGGGTCTCCACAAAAACGGGCTTCGCGCCCAGCGACTTCACCACTTCGCCGTAATTGATCCAGTACGGCGCGGGGATGATCGCCTCGTCGCCGGGATTCAGCAGACTCCACAGACAGAGGTAGGCGGATTCCATCGCCCCGACCGTGACGATGATCTCCGAGGCGGGATCGAAGGTCATGCCGTATTCCCTGCGGGTGTCCCCGGCGATGGCCTGCCGGAGTTCCAAAAGTCCGGCATTGGCGCTGTAACGGGTCTTCCCCGCTTCGATGGCCCGGCATCCGGCCCGACGCACGTTTTCCGGCGGGGGCAGATCGGGATCGCCCAGCGTCAGATCGATCACTCCGGTGTATTTCTGTGCTTCATCGTAGATCCGCCGCGGTTCCGACGGCGTCAGATGCAGTGCCCTGCCTGCGAGCTTCATAAGATTCTCCTTTTGATGGATATTGTCCGGGGATGTCGGAGAAAATATAAGCGCGCCTGTAAGGATTTGCAACAATACGGGATTGCTGAAAATGGTCTGAAATTGCGGTTCGCGGTCTTGGAGCGCGGGCGGCGCGCCGCTCCCGGCTCCGCCTGTCGGGAGGCGGCGCCGGTCGGAGGTTCGGGAGGGGCGGGGCGGCTGCGCCGCGGCGCGATTACGACTGCCGGGGTTTTTTCCCGAAGATCGCCTTCAATTTCGCCAGTTCCACCTTGGGGACCCGGTCGAAGGTGAGAATCCCGTTCTGCTCCTGCTCGATGTCGGTCAGCTGCGTGTAGCAGTAGCCGCAGAAATCGGGCCGCGTCAGCATGACGTCGACCTCTTCGCGGAGCAGGGTCAGGTATTCGTCCTCCGAGGAGATCACGGCGCCGTTGTAGCCCCAGGAGTTTTCGGAGTACTTCGACGCCCATTCCGGCAGATAAATGAAGCCGCCGAATTCATCGCAGAGATAGGGCTGGCCCCTGTAGGCTTTTTTCTCGATCCGGTGGAGGAAGAAAACCGGGAGATCCTCCTTGCCGGAGAGTTTCTCCCTCAGTTCCTCCGCCGTGTTTCCGTAGGTGTGGACGGTCCAGAGATCGGTTTTGACATGATGATAGCCGCTGGCCTCGTTGCAGGGACGGGTGGGGTCCAGCTGCTTGGTCAGATCGTACACCTCCTCCATGGTCTGAAAATACCGGTCCACGGCCTCCTGCGTGAAAACGGCATTGGGATCCGCCTGCCGGTCGATCCAGGTCTCGTTGGTGGGCGTCCAGACCAGGATGGAGGGGTGATTGTAATCCCTCCGGATGAATTCCCTCCACTCCCGGGTGAAGTTCACCATGGATTCCCAGAAAGCGGGGGAGGGTTCCCACCGCTGTCCGAAACAGGCCGAGCCCCAGGAGGGGCTTTCCCCCCAGGTGATGTAGCCGAGCTTGTCCGCCCAGTAATGGAAGCGCTCTTCAAAAACCTTTTGATGCAGTCTGGCCCCGTTGAATCCGGCGGCCATGGCGTTTTCGATATCCTGTTTCAGGGCTTCATCCGAGGGGGCGGTCCAGATGCCGTCCGGATAAAATCCCTGATCCAGCACGAGGCGGAAGAAGAATTTCTCATTGTTCAGAAACACCTGATCCCCCTCGATGTGAATCTTGCGCAGACCGGCATAGGAGGCGACCCGGTCGATCACGGCGTCGCCGTCCGTGAGCGTGTACTCCACATCGTACAAAAAGGGATCGTCGGGGCTCCAGGCGCGGATCCTGTTCAGCGGGATCGTCACATTCATGCCGCTCCGGGCCCTGACGGTCGCGCTGCCGGCCTCTTCGCCTCCGGCGAGAATACGGATGTGCAGTTTCAGCCCCCGCTTCTCCGCGAACAATTCCGGTCTGAAGTGAAACGCCCCGTTGTCCAGGTCCGGCGTGACGGCGCAGTATTTCAGCGCATGAGGATCCGCCGCCTCCATCCAGACGGTCTGCCAGATCCCGGTGGTGCGGGTGTAGGAGCAGACGCAGGAGTGGTACTCGAGACACTGCTTGCCGCCCATCTGCCGCAGCGACCGCAGATTGTCCTTCACCCGGAGCACGAAATGCACCGTCTCCCCGGGCTTCGCCGCGTCGGTGATGTCGAAGGAAAAGGAGCAGCTCCCGCCGATGTGACGCCCCACCTCCCGGCCGTTGATGTAGCCCTGACATTCGTAATCCACGGCGCCGAAGTGGAGCAGGATTTTTTTGCCGGTCCAATCCGCGGGGACGGCGATCTCCCGGTGGTAGTACATCTCCTCGATGAAGTCGGTGTATTGCACTCCGGAGAGTTTGCTCTCCGGGCAGAAGGGGACGTTGATGACCGCGCCGAAGCCTTTGGATTCGCAGAGCCCGCGGGCGACGCCGCTTTTGCCGGGATCCAGTTCATAAGTCCAGGCGGCGCCGTTCAGGTTGACCCAGCTGTCGCGCACGAATTGCGGCCTGGGGTATTCGCTTCTCGGGATGTCGTTGTTCATAAAAACCTTTCCTTTTTCAAATGGTTTTGTCACCGTCATTTTTTTTCACCGCAGAGGGATTGCTGCGGAGGTCATGCAAGGCGCCGCCAGGGGACGCCCGGATCGAACCATCCGGGAACCTCTCCCGTGCGGCAGTCGGCGCAGGCCGGATCGAACTTTTTGCGGCACAGAGAGTATTTCGCGGGCGCCAGAGGGTTGGCCGGGAGAAATTCGATCCCCTTCAGCCGCCTGAGGGAGCGGCAGAGCTCCATGAGTGCGCGCAGACTCTCCTCCGCGGCCACGGCTCCGGCGATCAGCGGGAGGCGCAGGACCACTTCCGGCCCGTTTTTCATCGCGTCCAGCGCCCGGAGATTGTCCAGAATCCGCTTCGAACCCCGGCCGGTCCAGTACCGGGCGGAGGCCTCGTCCAGGATCTTCAGGCCGTAGTACATCATGCTGCACCGGGAGGCCGCCCGCAGCAGATCGTCTGTCGGACAGCAGCCGGAGGTTTCCACAAGGGTGTGAATCCCCTCCAGACGGCTCAGGAGCGCGACCAGGAAATCCGCCTGCATCAGAGGTTCGCCGCCGGAAAAGGTGATCCCGCCCCCGGGACCCGTCAGGGACGCGCAGTCCCGGAGAAATTCCGCCAGACGGTCGTCCTCCCATACCGTGCCGCAGAGCCGTTCCTCCCCCGGCATGAACAGCGTTTCCGGTTCCGGACTCCAGCTCTCCGGCGAGTGGCACCAGCGGCAGCGCATGGGACAGCCCTTCAGAAAGACGGCCGTCCGCAGCCCCGGCCCGTCGTGGACCGACGCCTCGGTGATGTCGAATACGATCCCCTGCATCGTTTTCAGCCCTCAAAGGCCTGCCGGTCGATGATCTGATTCTGATAAAGCGGATCCAGCTCCACAAAATAACCGCTCCAGCCCCAGACCCGTACGATCAGGTCCCGATGCCGCTCCGGATGCGCCTGGGCGTCCAGCAGCACCTCCCGGTCCAGCACATTCATCTGAATCTGCTGGCATCCGGTTCGGACAAAAGCCCGGACAAATGAGGCCGTCCGGGCCACCGCGTCGGGAGTCCTGAAAAAGGCCGGGGCGAATTCCATCGTGATCGGGCCGCCGTTGCAGAGACGGCCGTAATCCAGCGAACCGTAGGTCCGCAGGACGCTCAACACCCCCCTGGAACGCACTCCCGGCGCCGGAGCCAGACTGGAGCTGAGATATTCGCCGGTCCGCCTGCCGTCCGCGGTGGCGGAGAGATAATACGGATGAGCCGGATCCTGGGTGAATACCGCGTAACTTTGGGCGGAACCGGTCCCGGGGCGGACCCTGCCGCCGAGTCCGTTGTCCCGGATCTCCTCCAGCGCATCGCAGAAACCGTCGAAGACGATCTTGAGCATCCGGTTGCTTTCGGGATCGTTGTCGCCGGTTTTGGGACCGCTTTTCATCAGGAGGCGGAGCTCTTCGTCGTCGCGAAAGTCGGTTTCCAGCGCGTGAAGAAGCCTTTCCGGGGAAACCTGTCCGGTGTCGTATACGAAACGCTTGACCGCGCAAAGAGAGTCCGCCGCCGTCGAGGAGCCCGCGCTCAGACATCCCGTGTGATAGTGGTCTCCGCCGCCTTTGTGCAGATCCCTGCCCCGCTCGATGCATCGGCCGCTGAAGGCGGAAAAGAGGGGGTTGGGCACCATGTACTCCCAGGACATGAGACCGATATTGGCCGCCATGCTCCGGATCTCCGGTTTGATCCCCTCCAGAAGCTCCTCGAAACTCCGATGTTCGCGCAGAGCTTTCCGGATCGCCCGGTCCGCGGCCAGGGCGAGATTGATCGCGTTGAGATTGGGGATGTCCCTGCCGTTTTTCAGGACGAATTCCCAGCAGGCGGCGACCGTGTAGTCCCGCGCGTCCTCCGGGGTGTAGCCGAAGCGGATCAGCGCCGGGATGACCACCTCGTCGTTGGCGTATTGAGGGAAGCCCAGCCCGCGTCCGGTGAGGCGCACGCCCGCTTCCAGAATATCCTGCGGCGTGTCGGAATTCACGCGGAGATTGATTTTCGGATTGATCATGCTGACGTCATAGGAACATTCCAGAATGAGTCTGGTCAGGTCGTTGTCTCCGCAACTGCCGTCCCGGCGGCAGCCGCCGAGCATGACCGACTCCCCGTCATCGCCCCGCTGGGCATTGCCGTAGACGTCGTTCTCCCGGTTAAGCATGATGAAAAATTCGCGGATGAGCTCTCCGGCCTCCTCCCGGGTCAGGGTCCCCTCCCGCAATTCGCGCTCGTAACAGGGCAGGAGATACTGGTCCATGCGGCCGAGCCCCTGGAGGATCACGTCGGTGTGGTGAAACATGGAGAACATGAAGAAAATCGACTGAAGGGCTTCCCGCAGCGTCGAGGCCGGTCCGGCGGGGACTTTCCGGAGCAGGGCCGCGCCCTCCGCATCGCCGCTTGTTTCCGCGGCGTCGGCGTAGCGCAGCGCCAGTTCTTTCACCTCGTTCAGCATGTCGATGGATGCGGTCAGAAATTCTCTTCCTTCGGCGTCGGCGGTGCGCAGTTTTTTCTCCGCCGCGGCGATGCGGCCGTCGATGCCCTGTGAGAGCAGGAGCTCCCAGTCGGCCGTGAGATTCTCCACTTGGAGCCCGGGCAGCGGGGTCCGGTCTTTGCCCCGGAGGGTGCGGGTGAAAAAGAACCGGTCGCCGGGGATGATGACCGGCTGCTCCAGCCGGCAGATGGTGCGGAAGGTCTCGACGAGCGTCCGGTACGGGGAGAGACCGGCGCATTGTTTCTCACACTCCTCCCAGGGGATGTCCTTCGTCCTGTACCGGGCATAGGCTCCGCTGCGGGTGTTTTCGTACATTTTCTGCAAACGCCTGGACAGCATGATTTCATTCTCCTTTGAGAATTAATTTACTGTCGCAAATGAGAAATTACCACTGATTTCAGCAGCATAATTCAATTAAAAAACAGCATTATCTTACTGTTTTGACGGCACTGGCGGAATTTTCGGCCGCTCCGTCCCGCCGATTCCCTCAAAAAAAACGCATTTTATCCGCCGCCGCCGTTTGGCAGTTGTCTCTTATGCGGTTATATTGATAGACGTGAGAGTGCGAAATGGATGAAAAACTGATGATCGCCTACACCGGCACCTATCGGGGAAACCGGGCAAAACCGCCGCGGCTCCCCTGGCACAGTCACAACTGTCCGGAGCTGGTTTATGTGACGGCGGGAGAAAACCGGACCGCGTTTCAGAACGGAACGGTTTTTCACTGCACTCCGGGCTGTATGCTGATCACTCCCGCCGAAACGGTGCACCGGCAGTTCGATCTGCCCTATTGCGAACTCTATTACGTCGGATTCGAGTCCGGCGGGGTGGAGATGGATATGTCGCTGCGGATGCTGAATCTGGGGAGGGATCCCTTTTTCGCCGTCTGGATCAGGCAGATCCACGATCTCATCACCGAGGAGCAGAATCTGGAGGAGGCCGGCAGCATCCTCGAAACCCTGCTCATGCGGCTGAGGCGGCATGACCGGGAGCGGGATTTTATCGAGCAGAAGCATCCCGCGCTCTGCCGCGCCGTGCGGTTCATCACCGAACACTTCCGGGAATCGGTGAATCAGGACCGGATCGCGGCGGCGGCAGGGCTCAGCGTCTCCAGATTGAATTCCCTGTTTCGGCGGGATTTCGGGATCACTCCGATGCAGATGCTGATCCGCAAGCGCATGGAATACGCCCGGATGCTGCTGGCGGACCCGATGAAAACCGTGACCGAGGTCGCGCAGTCGGTCGGCTACTCCGATATGAACTATTTCGTCCGGGCGTTTCGGATGCGAAACGGCATCACGCCCGCGGCCTTCAAGAAAAATATCGGGGGAGTCATGTGGGAATTGAACCTGACCGGAAAAAATTCGCCGCCGAATCAGCCGCCCTCCGAGGAGGACGGCGCATGACGGCGGCGGCGTCTCCCGCCCTCAGCCGCGGAATTGGCGGGGCGCTTTGCCGCTGAAGGCCCTGATCCGGCGGGAAAAATGAGCCGAATCGGAAAACCCGGTGCGGAGCGCGATCTCCTTGATCGGCAGAGCGGTGTATCGCAGCAGTGAAATCGCTTCGGAACAGCGCATTTCCCACAGGACCCGGATCGGGGTCTTGCCGGTTTCCCGCCGATATTGACGCAAAAAATGATACTTGCTGAGTCCGGCGGCCTCCGCCAGGTCGGAGAGGGAAATCGCACCGCCCAGATTCCGGCGCATGAATGTGTCGGCTTCCCGGACCGGGCCGGAGGGCTGCGCTTCTCCGGAGGCGGGCGCGAAAAAGATTTTCAGCATCAGACCGAGGATCTCGTCTCCGAACCGGGGCGTCCCGCCGGAGAGGGAGTGTTCGTAAAGCGCCGCCGCCAGCGGCCGCAGAAAGATTCCCCGGTCGCGGCTGACCAGAATTCTGTCTCCGCCCAGACGGGGATCGCGAAAGACCAGGAAACAGCTCTCCACCGGCTCCCGTTCATCGCTTTGCTCCCGGTGAAAGACTCCCGCCGGATAGAGCGCGGCCTCGCCGGTCCGCAGTTCCAGGCTCCGCTCCGGATCGGAAACATGCATGACGCCGCTGAGCACCACGATCAGTTCGTGATATTCGTGGACGCGGTGCTGATTGTGCCAGCGGGCATCCGGCTTGATCTTGCCGATGTAAACAAATTCAGGCGTATTCTTCTCCCCGGGCGTTTGGGTTTCCGCACGGCGGCGTCATCCCGTCGCCGCCCGCTTGCGGCCGTGCTTTGTCAATATAGCCGCATCTCCGGATTTTTGCAAACGCCGGGAATGTTTTATTTTTCCGCGGGCCGGGGCGGGCGGCGGAGAAATTCACAGGATGCCTTTGCGGTATTCCCGGGGCGTCATGCCGCGCCGCGCTGCGAAGAGCCGGTTGAAGTTCGAAAGGTTCCGGAATCCCGATTCGACGGCGATTTCGGAGATGCTCAACCCGGTTTCGCGCAGGAGCTGACCGGCGCGGATCAGCCGCAGTTCGATCAGATATTCCGACACTCCCGAGCGCACCGTCCTCCGGAAGAAGCGGCGGAAACTCTCCTGCTCCATGCCGGAAGCCTCCGCGATCATCGCCAGCGTCAGCTTTTCCCGGAAATGCTGCCGCATGTAGCGGACCGCCCGTTCGATGGGTTCATATCGCGTGCCCCGGCGGAAAGAGGGCGGTTCGCCGTCGCCGCCGAGGAGCCGGTGCGGCGCGCTGCTCAGATGGATCAGAAATTCAAGCAGCACCAGCAGCCGCTCCGCGCCCTCGGCCGCCTCCATGCGGTCGAAAAAAGCGATCCGCCCGGGGTCGTTGTCGAAGAGCACCGCCGTGCAGCGGGTCTCCAGAAGTTTCGCCACGGGACGGAACTCCGGAAGCGTCAGGATCCCGCATCGCGTGAGGGATTCTCCGAATTTGACGACATGGGAGTGCGAACGCATGCCGCCTTTTCCCGGCAGCGTGACGTAAAGATGCGGCACGCCCGGCGGGATCAGCGCGAGATCGCCGGGGCGGAAGGTGACCGGCTCCGTCCCGAAGAGCACGCGGCCGACGCCGGAGACGATAAAGGTCAATTCGGTTTCCGGGTGGTAGTGATAACGGCAGTCCAGGATCGGCGCGGAGGTGGCATCCAGAACGAGACTGGCGTCATCCCCCATCAGAACTTTTTCAAAAGCGGGTATTTTGCCGGAAAGTATCATTTTATTGCCTGTAACAAGCGGTTTTTTTGATTCCTGCATATATATTATACAATACAGCAAAAAAATATCAAGGAGGAAAGGATGAAAAAACTTCAGAATATGGGGACGCTGCTTCGCGCCGCCCGGGACCGGCATACGGCGCTCGGCGCGTTCGAGTGCTGGGACAGTCTCAATATTCAGGCCATTGCGCGCGCGGCGAAGGAGTGCGGTTCGCCGGTGATCTTTCAGGCGAGCGCCGCGGAATACCGTACGATCGGCGGAGCCGACGCGCTCGCCGACATCGTGACCTTTTTCGTCCGCAAATACGACATCGACGCGGCGCTCCATCTGGATCACGGCGCATCGGCGGCGGAGGTGGAGGAGTGTCTGCAGGCGGGATTCTCGTCGGTGATGCTCGACGCCTCGACGCTGCCCTTTGACGAAAACGCGGAACAGTCCGCCGAGGCCGCGAAGATGGCGCATGCGTGCGGCGCATCGTGCGAAGCGGAGCTCGGTCATGTCGGCAGCGGCGCCGGGGGCGGCGACGGCGGCGGCGGCGGCGGAGAATCGTCGCTCACGGTCCCGGCGGAGGCGGTGGAGTTCGTCGCCCGCACGCATGTCGACTGCCTGGCCGTTTCGGTCGGTACGATCCACGGCGAATACCGCGGGGTTCCGGCGCTGCGGTTCGACCGGCTGACGGAAATCGCCTCCCGGGTCGAGGTGCCGCTGGTGCTGCACGGCGGGTCGGGGACGCCGCCGGATCAGCTCCGGCGGGCGATCGGTCTCGGCATCGCCAAGATCAACATCTGCACCGACATCAACAAGGCTTTTCTCGCCGGAATCGAGGAGGCGAAATCCCATCTCACCCCCTCCGTTCCCGGAAATTTCTACCGCCCGGCGCTGGAGGCGGTCGTCCGGAAGACCGCGGAGATGATCCGCCTCTTCCGGGGAGACGGGCAATAATACGGCACGGCCGGAAGGGAGTTCAGGCATTATGAAACGTTCGGAAATCAATTTCGAGATTCGCGAGGCCGAGAAATTTTTCGCCTCGCTCAACTTCCGCCTGCCGGGATTCGCAGGCTGGACGCCGGAGGAGTTCCGGGGCCGGGACCGGGCCGCGATCCGGGAGATCCTCGACTGCAAACTCGGGTGGGACGTCACCGATTTCGGGCACGGCTGCTTCCGTCGGGAGGGCTTGCTGCTCTTCACCATCCGCAACGGCATCACCGATTCGGAGGTCTATCCGAAACCCTATGCCGAAAAGATCATGATCTCCCGCTCCGGTCAGAAGACGCTGATGCATTGTCACGAGCTGAAGCGCGAGGACATCATCAACCGCGGCGGCGGCACCCTCGTCTTCGAACTGTATAACCGCAGGGGGAGAACCGCGGAACTGGACGACACTCCGGTGACGCTCGCGCGCGACGGCGAACGCGTCACCGTCGGTCCCGGCGAACTCCTCCGCCTCGGCCCCGGGGAGAGCATCACGCTGGAGCCGAACGTGTTTCATGCGTTTTACGCGGCGGAAGACGGCGATGTGATGATCGGAGAGGTTTCCTCGGTCAACGACGATCTCACCGACAATGTGTTTTTTGCCCCGCAGCTTCGTTTCCCGGTGATCGAGGAGGACGAGGCTCCGTATCGTCTTTTGGTGGGGGATTACTGATGATGGAGCTGAATCGGAATTGGACGCTTCGTTTTATTCACCCCGAAACCGGGGTTTCGCACTGCATCCCCGCTTCCGTGCCGGGAAATGTGGAGCCGGATCTCGTGCGGGCCGGACTGCTCGGCGAGCCGCTGCCGCCCGACGATGTTCACGCCGGGCGCTGGGTGGAAATCTGCGACTGGGAGTATGAGACGGTTTTTGATTTCGACGCGATGCCGGAGGGGACGAACCGGGCGGAACTCGTCTTCGGCGGCATCGACACCGCGGCGGAGATTTTTCTGAACGGAGCGTCTCTGGGCCGCTGCGCCGATATGTTCATCGAGCACCGTTTCGACGTCACCGGGAAACTCCGGCCCGGCGAAAACCGTCTCGCCGTACGGATCACGGCGCCGGAGATCGCGGCCCGGGCTTTCCCGCCCGCTCCGCCGTTTTACTGGAGCTGCTATCCCGATACGGTCTATCTCCGCAAGGCGCGTCATATGTGGGGATGGGATAACGCGCCGCACCGCCTGAGCGCCGGACTGTGGCGCGGGGTGTCGCTGGAATTCCTGCCCGCGATCCGATTCGATTCGGTTTACGTTTACACCGAGACCGTCGATCCGGAGCGGGACGAGGCGGAGCTCAAGTGCCGTTATCACTTCGTCACTCCCGACCGGGACCTCTCCGGATACCGGGTGCGCGTCGTGCTGACGCTGAACGGCGGGTGCGTGCTCGACCGGCGGTTCGTCCCGTCGCATACCGACGGCCTCCTCGGCGACGGCGCCCTGGTCGTGAAGCATCCGGCGCTCTGGTATCCGGCCGGATACGGCGCCGCGCCGCTCTACGACTTCACGCTGACGCTGGAGCGGGACGGGGCGGAAGTCGCGCGCCATTCCCATAGAGTCGGCATCCGCAGCATCCGGCTGGAGCGGACGGAGACGACCGATCCGGAGGGGAAGGGCGAGTTTCAGTTTTACTGCAACGGCAGTAAAATCTACATCCGCGGGACGAACTGGAAACCGCTCTCGCCCTTTCACTCGCAGACGCCGGAGAGGCTCGAGCGCGCCCTGCGGCTGATCCCGGAGTGCAACTGCAACATGGTGCGCGTCTGGGGCGGCGGAGTGTACGAGGATCACGCATTTTTCGACTTCTGCGACGAGCACGGCATCCTCGTGTGGCAGGATTTCATGTTCGCATGCGAATTTCCGCCGCAGGAGGAGTTCTTTCTCCGCGAGGTCGCGCACGAGGCGGAATCGGTGATCGTCAAGCTCCGCAATCATCCGTCCCTCGCGGTCTGGTGCGGCGACAACGAAACCGATATGGCGTTCTTTTTCCTGGGGCACAAGATCTGCCGCAACCTCCTGCCCTCGCACAACCGGGTGACGCGCGAAGTGCTGCCGCTGGCGGTGCGCAATTTCGACCCGGCGCGGGACTTCCTGCCGAGTTCGCCGTATATCGCCGATACCCTGATCGTCCGGCGTTATCGCGAGCAATCCGTCTCCGATATGCTGGAGCACGCTCCGGAACAGCATCTCTACGCCTCCGGACCGGAGCTGCCGGAGGGGAAATTCCGGGAGTTTTACCGCGCCTCCGCCGCGCATTTTCTCAGCGAAACCGGTCCGCTCGGCATCAATGCGATGTCGGAGACGGCGTGGATCGTGGAGCGGGAGCTCCCCCGCATCAAACGTCTCTGGGGCGTCGATCCGCAGACGCTGTCGGATGATTCGCCGATGGCGCGTCATCAGAGCGACCTTTATTGTGCGACCTGGTGCGATGCGGCGCGGCAGGCGACGGAGCGGATGTTCGGCCGGAAATTCTCCCCCGATGCGCCGGAGGAGCTGACGGCGGCGGTGAATTTTTACGTCGCCTGCCTTTTCAAATTCGTGGTGGAATCGTACCGGATGGAGAAGTTCCGCCGCACGGGGGTGATCTGGTGGTCCCTGCTCGACATGTGGCCGATGGCCTTCAACTATTCGGTGGTGGACAGCGAATTCCGCCGGAAACTGCCCTTTGACGTGATCCGGCTTTCGCAGCAGCCGCTGGCGCTGATGGTGCGGGAGCCGGAAACGGCGGAGGATTCTTTCGTCCTGTGCGCGGTAAACGACGCCCTGCGCGAGGGCGAGGGGAGTTACACCGTGACCGCGGAGGACGGCGTCACGATCGCCCGCGGGAACTTCCGCGTCGGGGCGAATCAGGTCGCGGAGCTGGAGAATCTGCCGATCAGGCCCGGAAATGTCTCTCTGCTCGAGTGGCGGTGCGGAGATCACTCCGGCCGGAACTTTCACATCGCTCCGGCGGAGGTTTACGACTTCGAGCGCTGCCGGGAGCTGGCGGAGAAGATCCGCCGGTGGTGACAATCCCGGCGGCCGCTCCGGGCCCCTTCAGAAGCCCTGCCGCTCCAGCAGCCCGGTGAATCCGGTCATGGCCCGGTCGTAGACTTCCGCCATGCCCGGATCCGGGTGCACGGTTTCCGCGGTCCGGCAGAAGGTTTCCGCAAGGGCTTCAAAGGACCATCCGCCGCTGCTGTCGGCGCTGCGCATCGCCGCGCCGAGGGCCGCGGCTTCGGCATTGTCGCCCACGGCCGCCGGCGCCTGAAAGATGTCGGCTGCGAGCCGCCGCAGGAGCGGACTGGCCGAGGCGCCGCCGGTGAGACGGATCAGACGCGGCGGTTTGCGGATGCCCGAATGATATTTCATGGTCAGGAACTGCGATTCCAGCAGGGCCCGGATGAATTCGCCGGGCGCGAGCGCTTCCGGATCGAAATCGCTGCGTATGCCCGGGACGGAGACCGCCGGAGTGGATTCGGGGATGAGGAAGGGCAGGAGCTGGCGTCTCCCCGGGGCCGCCGCGGCCGCCGCGGCTTCAAAATCTTCCCGGCTCATCCCGAATTGCTTCCGCACCGCTTCTCTGGCCAGCGAGCCGTTGGTGAAGCAGACGAGGGTCATGAAGCCTCCGGCCGGATTGCCGAACACATGACCGAAGCGCTTCGGAGCCTCCGCGATGTCGGAGATGGCGCCGAAAAATGTGTCGCTGGTCCCCAGACTGATGACCGCCGAATCCGGCGCGCCGCCGGAACATCCGATCAGACTGCACGGATTGTCGCCGGACCATACGGTCACCGGGATGCCCGGACGCAGACCGTATCGGGCGAAATAGGCCGAAAGCCTGCCTCCGATTGTGGAGGAGGGGACGCAGCGGGGCAGTTTGGCGAGGAGGCCGGGCGCGGTGAATTCCGCGATCCCGGCGTGCCAGCGGCCGGTGCGCAGATCCAGCAGATTCATCCCCGCTCCGTCGCCGCAGTCCGCCGGCATCACTTCTCCCGCCAGCACCGAGGCGAGAAAGGAACTCACCAGGGCGATGGTGTCGGTACGCCGGTAATTTTCCGGCTCCGTGCGGGCGAATTTCATGATCTGGGGCCCGCTGAAGCGTTCGGTCGCGTCGCTGCCGGTGATCTCCCGCATGGAGTCTCCGAAACGCTCCCTGAGCAGACGGCACTCTTCGCCGGTGGAGGCGTCCATCCAGATGGGGGCGGTCGGACGGCTCAGGGCGGGCCGGAGCTGTTCGGCGAGGGATTTTCCCGGCGAGAGCGCGGCGAGGATTTCCCGGCAGCGGCCGTTCAGATACACCGTACCGTGCTGCTGCCCCGAACCCGAAATGCCGGCGACCTCCGCCAGCGGCAATCCGGCGTCCCGCATCCTCCGGAGCAGCAGGTCCAGCGCATCCAGCCACATGCAGGGATCGGCATGGCGCACCGACGGATCATCCCCGGGCAGAAAACCGTCCGGAGAGGAGTATTTCGGCAGATCGGCGCCGAAACGCACCGCGACCGGTTCGCTGCGCCAACCGTTCTCCGGATCGATCAGCAGGCCCTTCATGCTCTGCGTCCCGGCGTCGATTCCCAGATAACAAGGCATATCAAGTTCCTTTCGTCTTATACGCTTCAGAGGGCGCACATCTGCCGGATGCTCGCCAGATCCATGGCGGTCTGATTCATGCCCGGATCGGGTTCCCGGATCCGGTCGGCGAGGGCGAGGGCGATGTCCAGCGCCTCCGAACAGTTGCGGATGAACTGATAGCGGCACTCGATCTGATCCTGCAGATCGGCCTCGGCGCGGAGCATGTGGCAGTCGAACTCCACCGGGCCGCGCCAGCCGAGTTTCTTCAGAGCGTAAAACATCATCACCGTTTCCTTGAGCCCCTCCGGCCCCACCAGCGGCGGGAAATCGTCGTCGAACTGCGCTTTGATCTGACTGCCGAAGTGGATGAATTTCAGTTTGTTGACGCTGATGAGATAGGCGACTGTCATTACCGAATTCATCAGCGCCATACCCTCGTGCTGGAGCAGTTCGGGATTGACGCCCCAGAAATCCGGATCGTCGAGTTTGGTGCAGAGGAATCCCACCGCGTGACCGGCGGTGGGCAGGAACATCTGTCCCCGGGGTTCGTTGGGCTTCGGTTCGACGGTGGCTCCGATGTAGTTGGTCATGCCCTGTTCGCGGATGTAGGCGGCCGCGCCGTTGAGGCCCTCGGCCAGCCACTCGTAGACCTTTTCCCACCGGGTGGCGACCGGCACTTCAAAACCGTCCCGGGCGACCCAGTAGATGAAGTATTTCGCACCGAAAAAGTGTCCCATGCGCAGCGCCCGCCTGACCTTGAGAGCGGCCAGGCGGCGTATCTCCGGGTCGGGATTGCACAGCCCGCCGTCGCGGAAGATCGGGTAACCGTGGAGACTGCATACCGCCGAATTCACCGTGATTCCGGCGTCGTCCAGGATCGCCTTGATCTCCCGGAGGCTCTTGCCGGCGGGACCGGAGGGATCGAGATCGTCCTCGGGGGCGGCGGGGTCCCAGGGCACCAGGTCGTCATCGTGAAAGGCGGTGGCTTCGATGAGTCCCTCCCGGGCGGCGCGGGCGAGGAGGCGGGCGACTTCCGCGGAGGGGATCTTGTTCAGCACCGGTCCTCCGAAGGGATCGGCGAGGGGATTGCCGACGCACCAGAAAGGCATGGAGCGGAGCGAGACTGTCGGATTGGAAAACGGCTTCATGATTTTCTCCTTTTTGGGGTTTTTGAAAAACGGTTTCCTGACTTTTTTCTTTTTCCTGTGAATAATATATCCCGCGGGACGCGGAAGTTCCTTGACAAAATCACCATAAAAGGGTAAATTATCACCATTATGCGTGAAGAGCCTTTGCAACTGCCGGGCGATTACTATTTTAATCGCGCCGAAGTACCGGTGGCACTGAGAAAAGTGCACGGATACACACTCTCCCACGCCCACGACTACACCGGCGTGCCCCACTGGCACGATTTTTCGGAACTGGTCATTATCACCAGCGGACGCGGGGTGCAGAGCATCAACGGCGTACCCTATCGGGTTTCCGCCGGCGACGTCTTTGTGATCATGGGCAAAACCATCCATTTTTTCGAAGAGTACCGGGAACTGGAGATCGTGAACATCATGTTCGATCCGCGGATCCTCGGGGAGATGCGGGAGTATCTGAACCGGATCCCCGGCTATCATGTGGTGTTCCTGCTGGAACCGGAGCTGCGCGCCAGCCGGGAATTTCACAACATGCTCCGCCTGGACGCGGGGGAGCTGGTCCGCGCCGTCACCATGACGACCCGCCTGGGGATGGAGCTGGAGAGGCGGGCTCCGGGATTCGAGGCGGCGGCGCTGGCGGAATTTTTCAGGCTGACCGTTTTTCTCTCCCGTATGCTGGACGGAGACGGAGGCGGAAGCGGGGCGATTACCCGTCTGGCCGGACTTTTCAGCGCCATGGAACACTCGCTGACGGAAAAATGGGATCTCCGGAGGATGGCCGGATATTGCGGCATGTCTCCGAACACCCTGCTCAGGGCCTTCCGGCTGATGGTCCGGCAGACGCCGCTGCAGTATCTCGCTTCGCTGCGGATGGATGCCGCCTGCGGGATGCTCGCCGACGGCGCCCTGTCCGTCTCGGAAATCGCTTTTGCCTGCGGCTACAACGATTCCAATTATTTCTCCAAATGCTTTAAAAAACGCTTCGGCCAGTCTCCGGGAGAGTTCCGCCGCCGGTCGCGGCGTACGGCGCGCTGAAGCGGGGAAGGGGAGATGGGGAGGGCATCTGCGCTTTTCCCTCCGTTTTTTCCGGATCTGCCGTTGCGGATGCGGCCGGAGGTCTTCGGGGACCTGCGCCTCTTTTCGGAGGACCGTCCGGAGACGCTTCAAGCCTTTTCGCCGCCGTCAGAAATCCGCTCCGAAGAGCCGCTCCACGTTGTCGCACAGGATATTTTTCTTATCCGCGTCGCTGATTTTGGCCGAAAGCACGCCGCCTATGGCCTGAAAATAATCGAACCACGGCATATCCGTGCCGAAGAGCAGTCTGTCGCTGCCCACTCTCGCCGTCAGTTCCTCGATATGGCCCCGGTCGCCGGGGATCGCGGTCAGCTCCAGCCAGACGTTTCCCCGGGGCGATTCCCGGACCACCCGCTCGGAATATTCCCATTCCCGGTAGATGCCGTGTCCCATGAAGAACCTGATGTTTTCATATCTGTGCACCAGCTCCAGCATGATCCTCCCGCCGTCGTAAGGGGATTCCCCCCAGGTGTGAAACAGACACGGCACGCCCCTTTCGTCCGCCCATTTCAGAGCGTACTCCCAGCGCCTGTCCGTGGCCGGTATGCGGTAGTAGTCGGGCAGAAACTTCAGTCCCGCGCAGAAGGGGCGCCACTTGTCGAAATTCGCCAGATCCTCCCGGATATTTTCCGGATAGCGCGGCACGATGCCCAGGTACATCCGGAGGCGGTCGGGATACCTGCGGCAGATTTCAACACATTGGCTGTTGCGCATGTCTCCGAGGAGGACGTGGGTGTGGGTGAACACCAGACGGCGGACGCCGGCCTCATTCATGTGCGCGACCATCTCCGGAGCCTCGCAGTAAGGTTGAAAAATGGCGTAATTGGTCCCCATGTGCCCGTGCATGTCGTAGATCGGAAATCCCGTGGTCCCGGTATCCCAGAAGCGTTTTGCGAGGGGGCTGCCGCCGCTCTCCCAGCAGATGCTTTTCATAAATCTTCTTCCTCCATGAGCCGTTTCAGATTGCCGCCGGCGATCAGCGCCGCCTCGGCGGCGGAGAGTCCGGAGTGCCTGATCTGCGTCATCTGGCTGCCGTGGCCGAAGTAGGGGAAACCGCTGCCGTACAGGAATCTCTCCGCGCCGTACTTCCGCGCATAATCCCGGATCCCGTGAACATTCCAGTAGCCGGATGTGGCATAGTAAAAGCCGCCGTAATTTTCCAGCAGGGGCCGGACCTGCCGGTCGTGTCCCCACTTGCCGGGGAAGTCGCAGAGGATGCAGATATTTTCCGGAAATTCAGCCATGAAACGGTAGATCATCTCCCAGCCCTCCATACCGGGGACTTCGCTGTTCATCTTATCCAGAAATACGGGCACGCGCCGCTCCCGGGCCGCGTCCATGATCCCGCCGACGGTCAGGCGGCAGGGGATGTAAAAATGACAGCGGGGGGAGAGGATCAGCGCGCCGATGCGGTTGGCTTTCATCCGCCGGAAGAGTTCGTCGGGCGGAGGCATTTCGCCGCATTGTTCCGGCAGGATGCACCATACTCCGGTCAGCCTCCGCTCCGGATCGTCCGTTTCGAGGATTCCGGTGATTTCCCGGTTGGTCTGGAGCGCCCCCAGCATGTCGATGTTGTTGTGGCGGACGAGGGCCTTTTCGATGCCGTAATAATCCATGTCGGCCAGCAGACCCTTTGCATCCGGTTCGCCGCCGTCCATCGGCGTCCGTCCGATCCCGGCGTTTGCGTCGTAGAAAAACATTTCGTCCATGGCGGAACGTCACTCCTTAATACTTCAGATATTTGCCGAAAAATTGCTCCGACCTGTTGTCGCCCCAGCCGTGCCCTCCCGGGAAAAGGTCGAGCTCCAAACGATCGGCGCAGCCGGCGGCTTCGTAGATTTCGCGGACCCTCCGGTAACACTTCATCGTGCTGTCCAGGGTGAAACAGTCGTCGTAGGCGCCGATGTCCGCCAGCAGCGGCCTGGGCGCCAGCAAACCCTGGAGATCCGGCACATCCACCAGCTTGAAGAGCCCGGGCGCCACCTGCATCCCGCAGTAATTCAGGTCCCGGATCCCGAAATATTCCCAGAGATCGCTGTAGCAGATCACCTCGGCCGCCCTGAACCGTTCGTCGCAGAGCGCCAGCCACAGCGCCATGGTGCCGCCGCTGGAGATGCCCATCACCCCCATCCGCTCACCGTCAACCCCGTCGAGCGCGCGCACGAAATCCGCCGCCGCTATCCCGTGGGATATGTTCATGCCCAGGGAAGTCATGCCGAACATGGTGGCGTTAAGGTAGTAGAGATTGCACCAGTCCCGATTGTAATTGTTGTTCAGGTGGTTGGGTTTGTTGTTGTCGTTGCGGTCGCCGAAGCCCATCCAGTCGATGGCGAACGTCACATAACCCCGTTTCGCCATCGTCACCCCGAAATCGCAGTTGCTCCGGCGGGTTTCAGAAGCGAATTCCTCTCCGGCGCCGTACCCCATGACGATATCCTTGCCGTAGCGGCCGTGGCCGTGACAGCAGAGGATGGCGGGCAATTTTTCGCCGTCGGCTCCCTCGGGACGGTTGATCAGCAGCGTCGCCGAGATGTGTTTCCCCACGTCAATGAGCCAGCGCTCCCGGCGCAGTCCGCCGTCCCGCCACGAGGCGATCGGTTCCGGATTCGGCGCGACCTTTTCCGGCATGTCCCCCAGCGCGGCCAGGACCCGGGGTTTGACGCTCCGCTGCCACTGCCGGAAATCCATGCCCTTCTGAAAGCGCCCCGACGGGGTGTGTTCGGCGGCCATCATGCGGAACATCTGCTGGGGACTGAGATTCCTCATCGCCATATACGATTCCTTTCAAGAATGTTTGATGAAAATGTTTTTACGGTCCGGATTCAGCACTTCCACTCCCTCCGGGACCCGGCAGAGCCACTTGCCGCCGCCGCCCTCCACCTCGATGGGACCGAACGGCGTGGGCATGGCGCCGGAAAATTCCGCAAGCCCGGCCGCATCCGGAGCGATTACCGCCTTGCTGAATCCCGGAGCGGCGGCCCGCACCCCGAGGATGTGCTCGCTGAGAAAGGCGGTCGGTCCCCCGGCCCAGCCGTGACACAGGCTCCTGCGCAGTCCCCGGTAGCAGAAGCGGCCGAAATCCCTGTGGATGTCGGCCTTGCCTGGCTCCGGAGCCCGGTCCACCGGCGAAGCGCTTTCCGCCCATGCCAGATCGAAATCCTCCCAGAATGTGGTCGCTCCCAGATCCAGCATCGCGCCCCAGTAGTCGCGGATGAGCCGCAGCGCTCCGGCGAGATCGCCGGCGGCCGCCCGGGCTTCCAGGACGAAATATCCGCCGAAGGTGCTGATGCCCGAAGTCGGGGCGTCGGACAGAGCGCGGAGATGCCATTCGCCGGGCGTTTCGCAGCCGCCCAGGGCGAGCATCGCCGCGGCGCTTTTGTTGCCGGTGCGCGGGATCGGAGCCTTAAGCAGCCGCCGCCGGACATCGGCACACAGCTTTTCCAGTTCCCCGTCCCGGAGAAATTCCGCCAGCCGCCGTCCGCACTCGAAGCACCAGCTCAGCAGTCCCTGAAGTCCGGCCCGGGTGGCGTCGGGATCATTCCGGCTCGGCCAGTCCAGGAAACGCACCTCCGGCAGGTGTTCCGTGCCGGAGGCGTCAATGCACTCCGCCAGCATGCGGAGCACTTTGCGCAGGGGATCGGCCGCGGATTCGAGATATTTCAGTCGGCCGCGCCGCCAGAACCATTCATAATGACAGATCACCCACCATGCGGCGTAGGCGCTGGTGTCGTTGATCCATCTGCCGTCGGGGGTGTGATTCAGAGGGAAGTTCAGAGTCTTTTCGACGCAGTCGGTGTCGTCGAACACGGCCAGTATGGTGCGGGTTTCCGGATAGACGTCCCCGATCCAAATCATCCGGTCCCGCTTGATGCCGTCGTAAAGAAAATCCTGCATGCACAGGTGCACGGTGTAGGCGCCGACGTCCCAGATCCGGTTCAGCCGCTCGTCGCTGCATTGGAATTTCCCCGTATATTCCAGGTCGCGGAAGAGGGCGACCGCGAAAACCGAAATCATTTCCACCGGACGTTCGGCTTCTCCGGGCACCTGAATACGGAGGAAACGGAACCCGGTGTTGCCGTACTCCGTCATCCCGGTCGGCGGCAGACGCAGCAGCGTCTGATGTATGGCGTGATCGTTGTCCGGGCAGCCGAGGGCTTCGGAGACCGATTCTCCGAAGGTCAGCTGTATCAGGGAAACCTGCAGCGCGTTGGGCGAAGTCACCAGGCGCACCCCGCCCGGCAGTTCGCGCCCGAAATCCAGCACGATGCTGCTGCCGGGGTACAGGCGGCATACCTCCATGTCCGTATAGGCGTAACTCTGGATCTCCGTGCTGTTCAGCAGCAATTCGCCGTCCCGGATCATGCCCTCGCAACAGACGATCCGCTGCGGCGCGATGTAACGTCTCACCCTGGGATCGCCTGTCTCCGGAGCCGAATCTCCGGGCAATCCTTGTCTTTGAAGCATTTTCACAATCCAAATGTTTCGGACGCCCGCCGCCGGCCGGAGACGGACGGGCGCTGCTGTATCAGTATCTGCTGGCGACGATCTGAAGCATGTTCAGATCACTGCCGGCGGCGAGGACCCGTTCGCCCCCGACCGAAAAGGCAACCGCGGTGATGACATCCCCGGCCTCGAGGCGCGGCAGCGTCGCCGTCACCGCTCCGGCGCAGCCGATCACCGCGCCGCTGTAAACTTCCCGTCCGTTTTTCAGGATGGAGATGCGGCTGATGCCGTCGGCGATGTTGTCTTCATAGGCGATCCCGGCGGTCACGCGGACATTGTCCAGTCCTCCGACCGGTACGGTGAAGGTCCCGTTTTCGGGATCGTAGCATGCGGCGAAGTGGGGCGTGTCATTGGTGACGGTGGGGGTGGTGCATATCAGCTGCCGTCCGCCTTCGTCGATGATCTGGTCGCTCCCGCGGCAGTCGAGGATCACCCGTTCCTCAAAGAGCACCATGCCGCCCTCGATGGCGCCCAGGCCGTTTATGTAATTGTTGCGCAGGCTCAGATTGTCGATTTTCACCGGCGCGGCGGGATTGCCGATGCGGGCGAAAGTCGTGGATTCGTAGTCGGCGCCCCCGAGAATGTCGGTGTAGAAGTTGCAGTTCTGCACGATGATGGTCCCGGTGAACAGCGGGTCGGTGTTGATGGGCACGCCCGCCCCGGAAACATAGCCGCCGCAGGAGATCAGGCTCAGGCTGACCGACTGCTGATCCACCGGGACCCCCTTCCAGCTCTGGGTCGGAATCTGCTTGGGATTGACGGCCCTGAAGAAGTTTCCGCCCTCGATGTGAGTGTTGAAGAGAAAGGCGCCGCCGTATTTGCTGTAATACTGGCGGTTGGTGTTCTTCAGCGGCTGCACCTCGATGATCGGCCAGGAGGGGGTGAAATTGCACAGCTTGCACCCGGTGAAGTAAACGTACGATCCCAGGCAGCGGACGACGGTCGCGTCCTCGGCTTCCCAGGCCTCCTTGCGGGGATCGCCCTCGGGCAGAGTCCAGGGATAGGAATAGATCAGGGAGTTGTTGAACACGATGATGCTCTCCGAACCGATGATCTCGACGCCGCGTATGCACCAGGCGGTGGAACACCCGGAGAGGGTGTTTTCACTGTCTCCCAGCTCCACCTGCAGCGGGGAGGGCTTCTCGGCCCATTCGCTGTTGCCGAAACGCCAGGCCAGCTTGGCGCGCCAGATGGTGATGTTGTCGCCCCGGAAGTACCTGGTGTTGACGTTGATCATGCACTCGTAATCCATGTTGTAGTTTCCCTCGATGTTCAAATACCCCGTGACGGAGCAGAACTGGCGGGTGAAACGGATCAGGTGATGATGCTGCCCCTCGGGATTGGCGATGAGCCACGCATTTCGGGAATGGATATTGAGGTTGGTGATGTTCACTTCCACGGAATCCAGCAGATAGGAGCCGTGGAGATCCAGTGTGTTGGCCTTTTTGCCGGCGACGCTGGTGTGATCCACATCCGTGAAGCTGTCGAGAGCCTTCTGAAAAGGCGCCGTGTCGTTGGCGATGCCGTCGCCTCTGGCGCCGAACCACTCGGGCATTATGTACGTCAGACCGATCACCCGGCCTCCGCCGGAGAAAATCTGTTCCCGTCCGGCGTCGAGGGTGCTTAAGAAGGTCACCGACAGCCCGTCCGGGATCTCCAGCACCGCGCCGGACTCCATCACCACCGGATCGGCAAATACGATGTCGTTTTCAACGGACCAGACTCCTTTCGTGAACTGGGTCTGGCCGGGCTGAATAACGCCGGCGCAAACTCCGGACGACAGGAACAGTGCGGCAAAAGTCGTGAGCGGATTTGTGAACTTCATATTGCACCCAACCTCAAATATTGTTTACTCGAAGAGCGGATCGTCTCCGGTGCCCCAGACACCCAGACCTTTCATCCTGGTGATGTCCACGCTGCCGTCGCAGCGCCCGAAATTGCTGCGGTCGCCGTGAGCCTGCATAATGGCGGTGACGTCAGGCATGGAGGTGTTTTCGTTCATGATGACGACGGAGAAATAATACCCGTAGTCATACCAGGTGAACAGCGGGCAGCTCCCGTAGCCGTACAGATGGGTCAGCAGGAGCGCTTTGCTGGAATTCTTGATGGAGCCGATCAGAAGATTCTGATTGTAGACTCCGGTACGGCCGGGATCGCTGAAACGGTAGCAGTAGGTCCAGTCCCAGTCGAAGCCGTTGGGCTTGTTGGTCTTGAGCCAGTTGGACTGCAGGGCGGGACATCCGTTCAGGACACTTTTGCTGGTATAGGGCAGAATCAGGTCCATCCAGTTCCGCGACGGCCCGGCGCCCTCGTTGTAACTGGCGGGAAACTGGCCGCCGATGGCGTGATTCACATGCTCCGGCAGGTAGTCGCTGTTGTCGACGCTGTACTGCATTAAGGCAAGAGACACCTGCTTCATGTTGCTGACGCATTTGATGTTCTGCGCAGCGGCCCTGGCTTTGCTCAGCGCGGGCAGCAGCATGGATGCGAGGATAGCTATGATAGCTATGACGACGAGCAGTTCTATAAGTGTAAAAAATCCCTTTTTCATCTCAAACTCCTTCAAATCTTTGACGGTTTCTGATACTCACAAGGCTGGGAACGATTTCTTTCAGTTTCACACCTCCCGGATTTTCGGTTTCGACTCTCACGGAAACACAATTCTTGTCCAGTACCTCCTGTTTTTTTTATGTCGCGGGCGTGGAGCCCGGCTCATGCTCCGACACTCTCCAGCCCGATATTTCAATCACCCGCGTCCGGCGGCTCGCGCTCTTCCGCCGGGATCCCGGATGAGGACATTTCAAACAACCCGGCCGTCGCCGCGAGGCGCGACCGCCAATACCGACTCCGAGGCCGGAACGGAGGCGAATCCGATCTTCCGCGATCCTCTCCGCCGCCGGAAAGCATGCTCCGGCCGTCCGGCTGAATTCATAACTCCGCTGCCATTCCCTTCAGGATATGTTTAACGTTTTACATTTTCTATCGAAACCGCTCTCCTAAAGCGGACACGACTCTCCGGGATAAATCGTCGCCGTGACCAGTTCGGGGGCGATGGGCGCTTTGCCTCCGTCCTGTTTCTCCAGGCTTGCGAAAATCCGCTCCGCGATCACCTCCGAACGGTATTGAAATCCGGCCAGTGACGGCGTCATGTCCGCGGCGTAGGGACTGCTCTCGGCGCTGAACAGACAGACATCTTCGGGAACTCTGAGGGACATCGTGCGGAGGAGCCGCAGCGCCATCAGCATTTCCCGGTCGGAATCCAGGATGATCACCTCCGGTTTTTCCGCCAGAATATTCCGCAGATCGTCGACAAAACGCTCCTGCAGGGCCCCGGCCCGGGACGGTGAAATACGCCAGCCGGAGCAGCTTTGCCAGAATTCCTCCCTCCAGTTCTCTCCGGAATCAACGAACGCCTGCCTTATGCCCCGATAACTTGCCGTAAAAGCGCAGTCATGATAGTCGTGGCGCAGGCAGTAGATACGCCGATAGCCGTGCTTCAGCATCCTGGTGACAGCCGTGTAGTGATTTCGGTAATGGTCCGAGGAGACGTACGGGAAAGGCGACTCGGCCATGGGCTTCTCCAGAAAGACCACCCGGTCGAAACCCTCCAGCAGTTCGGGAATGGAACTCCCGAATTCGGGATAGGTGTGGGCGGCGCATATCACGCTCCGCACCCCCGAGCCGAGGAAGTCGTCGATGTAGTTTTTTATGGCCTGCAGATTGTCGTGGGCCATACCCACCTGGAGGCGGAGATCGTTGGCGAAAGCGAGGCGCTCAAGCTCGATCAGCACCTCCCGGTAAAGCATCGGCGACATGGAGTCAATGAGAATCCCGACGATGTTGTTCTTGCGCGTGACCAGTTGGCGGGCGCTTAAATTGGGACGGTAGTTGAGCTTTTTGGCGATATCGAGCACGAGCTTGCGGCTCCTGGGACTGGCGTGATTGAGCCGCCTGCCGTTAAGCACCTGCGAAACGGTGGTGGCTGAGAGGTTCGCCTCTCTTGCGATGTCCTTTAAGGTCACGTCGGCCATGCTTTTCCCAGATTATGTTTATCGTTTTACATCAGTTACAATAGCAGTCTTTCCGGAGATGTCAAATGGGTTTTTGAAAAAAATCAAAAAAAATTTTCCGGTGCGATTTGCCGGCGTAAATGCACAGGGGAAAAGCATGGCTGTACATGCACTCCGACAAGCGACGTGCGTTTCCTTTTGCAGGCGACCGACGTAAAAAAACCGGCGCGCCCGGGGAGGGTGCGCCGGCGTCGGCTCATGCGGACTCAGTCGAGGCGTGCCGCGACCGCGTCACTCCAGGCATCGTCGATGGCCAGAAACCATGAGAGACTTTCGGTGAAGTTGGTGCGGTTGAGACCGCCGTTGTAGACCATGTAATATTCAACGGTCACGTCGCCGTCGTCATCGACGGCGACGGTAACGAAGATTTTGTCCCGGTTGAATTCATTGGCCATTTCCTTCAGGACTTTGACGCTGATGTCATCCGGCTTGCCCCAGGAGGATTTGAAGCAGAGCATACTGCGCTCCGCGTAGAGAATCACATAAAACGAGGTGCCCTTGCCCTTGCAGAGGATATCGCCGTCCTCGTCGATTTTGCATGTGAAGTCCTCTTCGAGCCATGCCGTGAGAGCTTTTCCGTTGACTTCGGAGGCTTCGTAATTTTCAGCCGCGGCCAGCGTGAGGCCGAAGATGAACATGCATGCCGCCAGGAGCCTTTTCATAACCGATCTCCTTTTTGTTTTTGGGATTCGGGGGTGTGCGCCGACTGTCGGCCCACCCCCGGATTGTGTCCGCGGACGTCATTCGCTTCGCACCCGCTCATACTAATATATCCCGTTGAAAACGGTTTGTCAACCGCGGGGAGAAGAAAAATTTCGCCGTCGGGCGCGGTGTTCGGCCCCGGAGCGTCAGTTCCAGCCCCAGGCGGAGGCGTCGGTCTCCAGATAGCGGAGAAAGACGCGGCCGGCATCCACTCCGAAGGGCGCGAGAATTTCCGCGACTTCGGCGGGGAGCGCGGCCTTTGCTCCCTCGGGGATCCGGCCGACGAGGGCGAATTCCACCAGGGCGGAATCCTCTCCGACGGCTCCGCCGAAGCTCACGGTCATCCCGCTTTGAATCCGCACCTGCACCACGGATTCCGGTTTTTGGAATTTTTCGGCGCAGAGAGCGCTCAGACGCAGCGCCAGAAGCTTTTCCTGATCCCGGGTGAGGAGGGACGAAGTTTCCAATTTGACGGACGGCATGATGAATTCTCCTGTTGAAGGTTCTGCTGCCGGGGCGGTTCGGGCGCCGCCCCGGATCTTGTTTACTGCGCGTAGATGATGTAGTCGGATTTGCGGGGGGCCGGAGCCGGGTACTCGCAGTCCGGGTATCCCAGGATGCAGTGGCCGATGCCCTGATAATCCCCCTTCAGACCCAGTTCTCCGAGGATGGCCCGCCCCTCGTCGGATTCAAACTCCTCCCGGGCCCGGTGGATCCAGCAGCTGGCCAGCCCCTCGCTGTACGCGGCCAGCATCAGCGTGGCCATGACCACCGAGCCGTCGTAGAGATAGGTCGGGTACTGCCGGTCGGCCAGCACCGCCAGCACCGCCGGAGCTCCGAAAAATGGGTCGTAATCCACTCCGAGGATCCGGGCGTTCATCCGCGAAAGCCGGTCCCGGAGCTCCCGGTTGGTGACGGCGACGATCACCGGGGACTGCCAGTTTTTGCCGGTTGGGGCGTAGGTGGCGGCTTCGGCGATGCGGCGGATCTTGTCCATGGGGACCGGATCCGGTTTGTATTTGCGGATGGAGCGGCGTTTTTTGATCAGTTCGATGAAATCGTTCATGCGGGACCTCCTTTCAGGCCGGATGTTCTGGGGAAATATAGCACAATGCGGCGCTTTTGCAATGAATTCGGCGTCGGAGGGTGTGTATTTTTTTTGCAAAAAGGCCGATGCAAGTGTATATTAACGGAATGAAACGCCGGACAAGAGATCAATTCATGAAGTTTTTCGGATTCTGCCGGGGCCTGTTCCTGCTGGAAATGTCTCCGGGAGCGTGGTGGAAGAGCGTGGTTTCCGTCACGTTCGCAGTGATCGTCGGCATCGCGCTCCTGAGCTACATCGTCGATCCCCATTACCGCTACCGGCTGCCGACATGGTATCAGACCGTTTATTACGAGGCTTACGCCACGGCGCCGCGTCTCCTGCGGGACATGGATTACGACGTGCTGATGATCGGATCGTCCATGTGCCGGAATTTTTACCTGAACGACATCGACGCGGCCATGGGCGGCAAGTCCGTCAAGATATCCGCCTCCGGCGCCACCGCCTGGGACCTGAAGAAGCTCTTCGACACCGCGCTGGAGGCCAAAGGCCCCGGTCTGAAAAAGGTGATCTTCTGCCTCGACGCCTACGCCCTCAACAAGACCGATCCCCACTGGCTGGAGTTTGAACACATGTACGATCACGACCACGCCCGGGACTACCGCTACCTTTTCGCCCGCAAGACCCTCTCCAGCATCATGTACCTCCGCAAGCGGGTGACGCGGCCCCGGGGCAAACGGGCCATTCAGGCCGATCCCAATCTGATGTTTTCCACCGAGTACGCCGGCACGCGCTACTCCATGGAGGAGGTGGCCGGCAGCGCCAGAAGCTACAAATTCATGCACCACACCATGACGCCGGTCCGGGAGGGATGGGAGGAGACCTTTCGGAAAACGATTCTGGAGATGACGGACGCCAATCCGGATATTGAATTCATTTTCATGGCGCTGCCGTACCATGTCTACAGTCATTGTCTCAGCGCCGATTTCGGCGAGGCCGACGGACTGCTGAAGCAGCGCAGCGCGGTGCTCCGGGAGCTCCTCAAACGGAAGAATGTGAAGATTTACGATTTTCAGTGCGCTCCGGAGATCATCTGCGACGGGAGCCTTTACACCGACGTGCAGCACTTTTCCTCCGCGCTGGCCCGCCGTCTCCTGGCCGCGGCGGCCGGGGACGACAGCCGGTACCGCATCCGCACTCCGGAGGATGTGGCCGAACACGAACGCTCCCTGCGGGCGCTGATCGCGGAAAAAATGCCGGAGTACGAACGGGACGTCAGATAACACAGGGATCATCCAATGCTTTTCCCATCCTTCTCATTCATGCTCGGGTTTCTGCCGCTGACAGTTCTGGTGTACTTCATCCTCGCTCCCCGCAGCCGCAATCTCTCCCGGATCTGGCTGATCGCGGCCTCCTTTGTCTTTTACTCCTGGTTTCATTACTCCTATTCGCTGATCCTCGCCGGGTCCATCCTCGGCAATTACCTGATCGCCGAAGCGCTTCACCGGCGGCGGAGCCGCATGATCCTGCTGGCGGGACTGATCTTCAACATCGGCCTCCTGGGCTATTTCAAATATTACGATTTCTTCATCGCCAACCTCAATGAGATTTTCAACTGTTCGCTGGCGTTCAAGCACATACTCCTGCCTCTGGGCATCAGTTTCTTCACCTTTCAGCAGATATCGTTTCTCTGTTCGGTTTACTCCCACAGCCTGAGCGAAAAGTACGATTTCCTGACCTACGCGCTCTTTGTTTCCTTTTTCCCCCAGCTGATCGCCGGGCCGATCGTGCTGCCGGACGAGATGATGCCCCAGTTCAACCGGCCGGAAAATCTCCGGCCGCAGGGCGGGAATATCTCCAAAGGTCTTTTCATCTTTTCCCTGGGACTGGCCAAGAAGATTCTGCTGGCGGACTTTTTCGCGGCCATTGCCGACGCCGGATTCGAATCCGCATCGGTACCGGGGTTTTTCACGGCCTGGAAGAGCGCCCTGGCCTACACCGGGCAGATATACTTCGACTTCAGCGGCTACTGCGACATGGCCATGGGCGTCGGGCTGATCTTCAACATCCGTCTGCCGCTGAATTTCGACGCTCCCTACCGCTCGGCCAGCATCACCGAATTCTGGCGGAGATGGCACATCACCCTGGGGCGTTTCCTCATGACGTTCCTCTATTTCCCGCTGGGCGGCAGCCGGTGTTCGCGCTTCCGCACATGCGTGAATCTCATGGTCACCTTTCTGATCAGCGGTCTCTGGCACGGGGCGAGCTGGCTCTTCGTCCTATGGGGCGGGCTGCACGGGCTGGCGCTGGTGATCCACCGGATCTGGAGCCGGTTCACCGGGCATGCCATGCCGGGGGTTCCGGCCCGGGTGCTGACATTTTTCTTCGTCACGGTGACCTGGGTCATTTTCCGGGCCGCCGACCCGGGACAGATGAAGCGGATCTTCACCGGCATGTTTCTCCCGTCGGAGTGGGATCTGCACGTTTTGCTGAACCCGGAGGACGCGATGCTCTTTTCCGCCGCCGCGGTGATCCTCTTCCTCTGGCGCCGGAGCGCGGCGTCCTACGCCGACGATTTCCGGCCCACCTGGTTCAACGGGGTGCTGGCGGCGGCGCTGATGATCGCCTCCATGCTCTTCTTCGTCAAGACTTCGCCTTTCATTTACTTCAACTTCTGACCCCGGGGCGGAATATCCGCGGGGGGAGGGAATGTTTCCCGGCGGGGGTGCGCACTTCTTGACTAATGACGTTTTGATGCTATATTTACGTCTCAAAAGGAGGTGGCGTATGATTGCGGAATGCGGGAACTGCCGAAAAAAGTTTGAGATCCATTGCGACGGCGATATATCCGGTTATCGCTGTCCGGCATGCGGCGGCGCGCTGCTGTCCGGAGAGACGAACCCCGGCGGCCGAATCATCAAACGACTGTCCGTCCTGCTGGCGGTCCTCGGCATCGCCGTCCTGCTGCTGACCGGCGCGGTGCTGCTCCTGCTCCGGGAACACTCCCGTACCGCCGGCATGATCGAGGAGATGAGCAGCAAGATCCGCGATCTGGACAGCCGCGGCAGCGGATTCGCCGCCATGAACTCCGACAATGAAGCCCGACTCAGGGATCTTGAGAAAAAATTCGAACGTTTTTACGTCCCTCTGGCCGCGCTTACCGCCACCGGCGAAAACGCTCCGGTTTTTCTGACCGAACGGGAACTCCGCGAGCTCAGGGAAGAGATCGCATCCAACAAAAAAAACGCCGACGCCATCCGCTCCTGGCAGAGCAAGTATTCCGGACCGCTGGAGTATTTCATCTCCGGCGCCGAACGGCAGGCCGTATCCGAATCCTTTGACGAAATGGTAAACCGTCTGGACAGGGTCGTCGCCTATGCCGACCGGAACAACGCGGCGCTGGCGGCCGATATCGGCGCCCTGAGCGATCAGCTTGCGGCCCGGCTCGGCAATGTGGAGGCCACGGTGAACATCCTCTGCAATTACTGTAACGAGGTCGGCATCACCATCAACGACATCATCGAATCCAACGACAAGGTGCAGGACGATCTGGCGACTCTCTACAAGCGGGTGAACTGGCTGAATCAGCGGGACAACACCCGGGTGATCTTCGTGCGCGAACGTCCTCCGAAAAAGGTTCGTCCCATGCCGCCGCCCGGCGGCGGCAAATGACGGCAGAACATTTCAAACGGGAGATTTCATGCTGAAGAAGTGTCCATCGTGCGGCGAGGCTCTGACGGTGAAGAGAGAAAAGATTTACACCGGGTTCAAGGTTTCCGGCTGGCGGGACCGGTGTCTCTTTTGCGGAACCGTCGTCGCCGAATCCGGTGACGGAGCGGCGGATGCCGCAGCGCCCGCGGCGGAAAAGGAAGCCGCCGGGAAGCTGGCGGCGCTGCTCGGCGTCGGAGGGGAGGACGCCGCCGCGCGTCCGGTGCTGGAAGCGGACCCGGAGGGGTTTCGCTTCTGCCGCCTTTGCCGTCACTATCTGAAGCATCCCTTTACGCCCCGCTGCGCTCTGGACAACCGGGCGATCGACCCCATGGGCGAGTGCGGAAACTTCCGGAGGCAGGAGGATTAGCGCTCCGCCCGGCCGCCGCCGCGGGGCGCGCGGAATTCCAGCGCCAGCATGGTGATGTCGTCGTTCAGAGAGGTCCCGCCGGAAAAGGCGTCCACTCCGGCCTTTGCCGCGGCGATGATTTCCCCCGGTTTGCCGGAAGCTCCGGCCAGCAGTTCCAGCAGCCGCTTCTCTCCGAAGAGTTCCCCGGAAGCGTTGACCGCTTCGGTGACGCCGTCGGTGTAGAGGAAGAGCAGGTCGCCGGCTGTCAGGGAAATCTCTTCCGCTCCGTATTCCGCTTCGGGCGATACGCCCAGCGCCAGCGAGGGGCGGAGATGCAGGAGCTCGACGCCTCCGGGACGTTTCAGCACCGGCGGATTGTGCCCGGCGTTTACGCATACGGTCTTGCCGGTGCGGAGATCGAGCACCGCCATGAAAGCCGTGAGAAACATGCAGGCCGTGTTGTTGCGGCACAGTTCCCGGTTGGCCGCTTCAAAGGCTCTCTCCGGAGCCTCCACGGTCATCACCATCTCCTTAAGCAGGGTTTTGGCCGTCATCATGAACAGCGCCGCGGTGATGCCCTTGCCGGAAACGTCGGCGATGATGGCGGCGATCCGGTCTCCGGACAACGGGAAGAAATCGTAGAAATCCCCTCCCACCTCCCGTGCGGTGAACATATTCGCCGCCAGCGCCGTGTTTTCGTTGTCCGGGAAATTCACCGGCAGGGTCGAAGTCTGGATGATGCGGCTCATCTCCAATTCGGAGTCCAGCCGTCTGGCTTCTTCGTCGATGGCGTGTTTCAGGGCGTCGACGGTGGAGTTTATGCCGTCGGAGAGGGCGGTGAATTCGCCGGTGGTGCTGACGGAAACCTTTTCATCAAGATTGCCGCCGGTAATCTCGGCCAGGGAGGCGTTCACCGAATAAATCCCTTTTATGACCACCTTTTGCAGCAGCACCGAAATCAGAAAGAAGATGACTGCGAAGAGCACCACGTTGCCGATAATCAGAAACCTTATCACCAGATCCCGGGAGAGGTACATCTCCTCCTCCGGCAGCGTGGCGGTGAGGAGCCATCCGGCGTATCGGCGGGAAAGACAGAGATGGGTCTTGCCGTTGATTTCCCGTTTTTCCACCTTTTCCTCTTCGAGACCCGATCCGTCGTCGTCGGTGATGATCAGAACGCCGTTGCGTCCGATCCGGAAATTTGCGGCGATGTCGGAAATGTCCGCCACCCGCATCGCCCTGGCCACGCGTTCCGGCCGGTAGCCGATCTGCACGATCCCGGGAGAGTCCAGCCGCGCCGTGCCGATGTATTGAAAAGGTTCATTGCTGATGCCTTTGGGGCGGACCTCCTGGACCAGGGTGAATTCCGGATCGGTGATGGCGCCGAGAAATTCCGCCGACTGCTCCGCCGAGCCCATGTCGTAGCCCTCGTAGGAGTCGGTGCCGTCGGAGCCGTCCGTGGCCGAGGCGATGAGAATACCCTTTTCATCCGATATGTGCACCTCGTCCACAGCCAGCATCCTGCGCACATGGTCGAGGCGGCGGTGGTCGCGGAGCAGGTCGGGGTCGGCGGCGGCGAGCATGGCGAGCGCCCGGACCTTGGCGATGGCGGATTCATTGGAGACGGCCACGATGTCGCCGAGATTGGTCATGGAGAGCTCCACCCGCTTGGCGGCGTCGTCCAGATTGGCGTTCAGCAGCTCCAGCGCCGAAATCTCGGCGAGTTTGCTGTGAATGGTCCAGGAAACGGAGATGGTGACCAGAAAGGCCGCGGCTACAAAGACGAAGAGCCATGTCTGAAAAAGTTTTTTCATCGGATGATGTTTTTTCGGGCGGTCAGAATATTGCGGCCATTTTCCCGACGGTATTCCACGGTGTCCATGAGTTTTTTCACGATGAATATTCCCAGTCCTCCGGGGGTCCGCTCCGCCAGCGGAGAATTCACGTCCGGGTCGGCGCATTCCAGAGGATTGTAGGGGATGCCGGAATCGGCGAAGGTGATGTCCAGCTGATCCAGGTCGAAATCGAACTCCAGCGTCACATCCACCTCGCCGCCGCCGGAGGGGTATCCGTAATCGGTGATGTTGGTGAAGATTTCGTCGGCGACGATCAGGAGCTGTTTCCGGGTCCGGTCCGGGAGCTTCAGCTCGCCGGAGATGCCGGAGAGCCATGCCCGAAGCGCCTCAAAGGCGTTTCGGTCGGCGGGCAGGGAGATGCTGTCCCGCCC
Source organism: Victivallaceae bacterium (assembly GCA_045585875.1). Classification (GTDB taxonomy): domain Bacteria; phylum Verrucomicrobiota; class Lentisphaeria; order Victivallales; family Victivallaceae; genus JAVBQJ01. The sequence goes on from JAZMZH010000158.1 coordinate 43,866, forward strand.
CATATACATGAATCTTCTTACATTTTCCGACATATCCCGGCCTTTCTTTCAACGGCATGACTAATATAACGCCGGAAAGGGATTTTTACAAGCAAAAATTGCGGAAAAAACGTCCCGTGAGGCCTTTCACGCCATGCGGCCGCGCAAACGCGCCGGAGCCGCCGCCCGCATCAGGACGGCGGCTCCGCTCCCGGGATTACCGGCAGACGATGAGCCGGATGCCGGTGATCGCCGCGAAGTTCTCGATGAGTTCCAGATTGTCCCCGTAGGTGACGATGTAATGCTGTCCCATCACGTCCCGGAGGAACTGATCCGAATCGCACCGGAAAACCACTTCCAGACTGGGGAGCTGGGGCGCGGGCGGAGCCCATCCGGCCTCTTCCCAGGTTTCCGGACGGACGGCTTTGCCGCCGGCGGCGTGAATCACCAGCTCGCCGTCCGTCTGGGCCAGACGCACGATGGTGACCTCGCCGGTTTTCACCTTGGAGACGTTCAGCAGGCCCTCGCCGAAGGAGCCGAAGGCATTGGGCATGACCGTGATCCCGCCGTCGGCGACCGAGGCCGGGACATAGTCCGGCACCCCCATGAGGGCGCTCTTTTCGGTGAATTCGTAAAATTCCATGTAGGCCGGGGAGGTCCCGGTCAGATATTTCATGAAGAGCTCCGTCACCGCGCCGTAGGAATCATTTTCCGGCACGGAGGGGATGTCCATCTCGTCGTGGAGGAGGGTGAGCGCGCCCGCCGGGGCGAACTTCATGAGCTTTTTC
>JAZMZH010000159.1:0-5078 GCA_045585875.1 Victivallaceae bacterium
CATTTCTGATTTTCGGATTCGAGTCCTTCAATCGGTATTGGTGAACTCGAATAACGGATTTCAAATCCAAAAAACCGGATTATGAGGAAGTCCCTCAAAGCCCACCATTTTTTGCCTGTCAGGCAAAAAATGGTGAATGAAGCCGTCAGGCTTCGCTTCATGGCACTACGTGCCGCTTCATGGCACTACGTGCCGCTTCATGGCACTACGTGCCGCTTCATGCGGCGTCAGCTGCGCTTCATACGCCGTCGGGCGTGCTTCATTTTCTCCGCCTGACGACTTGGCCCGCTGTAGACTTGGCGAAGGCGGCTGAAGCATTGCTTCGCATACGCTCCGCAATATGAAGCAGCTTCACTTCGTTTCGCTGTGAAGCACTCGCTTCGCGAGCAAGGTTATGTCGATTTTCCGACTTCGCGAATTTGTCCGCCATCCTGTCCCGCCATAGTGCGAAGCACGACGGCGGAAGCGCAAAGGAGGAGCGGCAGACAGAAAGAGAATTCTCCGATTTCGCCATGGGAAATACTGCTGTAAAATTGTCAAACAACCGCGGCAATATCCGAACGGAAGGATACACCTTATTAAATATACAGCGAAAAAGGGAAAAGGGCAAATTTTTTCGGGAGCAAAAGGGCATCGGATCGAAAAAACGCCGAATCGGAGATGATTCCGCGGCGAGCGCCAACCCGCCCGCGTCAATCGCGAAATCCGAAGTGTTTCAGAAAGATCCGATGGAGCTCCTTGTCATGATAGACATCCTCCGCTCCGTCGCGAAGCTCATCGCCGGAGTAACCGCTCCCGATCCTCCGGACCACGATCCTCCGGGCGGCTTCATCGCAGGAAAAGACCATCCTCCAGGTGCGCCAGGAGAGCACCCAATCCCCGTCGGAAGAGGGAGCCACCCGCCTGCGTCGGCGGTTCAGCGGATCATACCGCAGCTGGGCCGCGGCGATCTGAGAAAAATCGGCCCCGCCGTTTTTCAGGAGGAATTCGCTCTCCAGCGCCGCTTCCGGAGTCATGACCACGGCAAACTCCTCCGCCGCCCTTTCCCGCCAGCCGCATCCCGCGTCCGGAAAAGCGTCCGCCTCCGGAATATACGGTTTGATATCCAGCACCGGAGTGCCGTCCAGCAGATCACATTCGGAGACCGTCAGGCCCCCGGGATCGACCCCGACCAGCTTCACGCAGGAGAGCGCCAGGAGATTGGGCCGGTGGGGACTGCGGGTGGCAAAGACTCCGTACCCGCGCTTCTCCGGAGCCGCAGGCGGATGCACCAGAGGCCGCGGCGGACAATCGCAATTCAGGTGAAACACCCCGATGAGCCAGAGCCTTTCAAATCCGGCAAGATCCCGGCTCGCCTCCCGCCAGAAAACCCGATCGCGGATGACGATCCTGGCCTCGCCTCCGGAGAAAACGCCCTGCCGGGGGGTTTCCGAGCGGTATTTCTCGCGGCGGCTGACCTCCCCCACGGGCTGAAAATGAAATTCCATATTGCCAAAACCTTTCCGGACGGCTCGTCCCGGGCGCGCCGTCTTTCTGCGCGGCTTGCGTCTTAATTTACCACGGCAAAGGCGTTTTGGCAAATGCGGCGATCAATGATCCGCCGCCGCGAGGGGAAATTCCGCGCCGCCCTGCTCCCGGAGCGCCAGCGTCATCTCCACCACCCGCAGCGCTTCACCGGAGGTCACCGGATATTCGCCGGCGCCGACGAGGGCGGGATGGAGGTGTCCGTAGCAGGCGTCGATATCCTCTCCGATCTCCTTGACGGCGTTGAATTTCTCCTCATGCCACCGCGGAACGTTTTCCGGAGCGTAAAAGGGGGTGTCCGGCGCCGGAGGCAGCGGAGAAGCCGGTTTCACCGGCGGCTCGAACCCGTCGGAGAAACGCCGGAGAAAGAAATTCTCCCCGTCGGCGCTGACCAGGGAACCGCGGCTGCCGTGGATTTCGCAGGTATTTCCGGAAACGGCGGTGGAGCCGGAGATCTCCACCTCCGCGATCCTCCCGTTTTCCCCGGTGAAAATGAAATGGACGTTATCTTCGGCGTCGCCCAGCGCGGCGACGCGGCGCATGCGGCTCCATACGCTCCGGACGGGAGATCCCAGGAGGATGAGGGCCTGGTCGATCAGATGGGGTCCCCAGTTGTTCAACTGGCCGCCGCCGCAGGCGGAGAGGGTCTGCCAGTCGTCGCGAAACACATAGCTGTGACGGCGCAGCACGATCCGGTCCGCCTCCCCCAGCACCCCGGAAGCCATGACCCGGCGGATGAAATTGAACCCGCTCTCGAAACGGCGGTTCAGCCGGAAGAAGATCCGGTCCGGATACCTGCGGCACATCTCCCGCAGCCGCGCCGCTCCGGCGGCGGTCAGGGCGAAGGGCTTTTCCAGAAAAACCCGCTTCCCGGCGGCAAGGGCTTTTTCGGCGAAAAGCACATGGTCGGCGGAAAAAACCGCGATGACCGCCAGATCCACCCGCCGGTCCCGGAGCAGGCTGTCAAAATCGGAACAGCACGCCGCCTGAGGTTCCTCCCGGTGAAACGCTTCCAGCCGGGAGGGCGCGACGTCGCACCCGGCGACGATCTCATAGCAGTCGAGGAATTTCCTCAGTTCCGGCAGATGCATGCACATGCCCGCCCGGCCGAGACCGGCGATGCCGACTTTCACGCGTCCGCTCACAGGAACTCCTCCGCCTCGGGGAAACAGGATCTGACGATACCGGTTTCCAGGCCCCGCAGTTCGGCCATGCCCTTCATGCGGCCGATGGCGGTATACCCCGGATTGGCGCAGGGCGGCTTGGAGAGGTCGTCCATCATGACGTGACCGTGATCGGGCCGGAAGGGGATGCGCCAGTCCTCCCGTCCGGCGGCCCGGCGGCGGAGCTGTTCGGCGACGACCGCCTTTACCAGTCCGTACATGTCCACCGAACCCTCCAGGTGGTCGGCTTCGCAGAAGTTTCCGCGGCCGTCGTGCATGGTGGAGCGGAGATGGAGAAATCCCACCCGGTGCGCGCACGCCTTGAACATCTCCACGATGTTGTTGTCCGGCCGCCCCGAAAAACTCCCCGCGCAGAAGCATATCCCGTTGGCCGGCGAATCGCACATCCCGAGAAGCCGCTCCACGTCGGAGGCGGTGCTGAAGATCCTCGGAAGTCCCAGGATGGAGTACGGCGGATCGTCGGGATGGATGGTCATGACGCATCCGGCCTCCTCGGCGACCGGGCAGACTTCCCGCAGGAAGTGTTCCAGATTGGCCTCCAGAGCGGCCCGGTCCAGACCGGCATATCCGGCGAGCATCCGGCGGATGTCCTCCACGGAAACCCCCTTGAATCCCGGGAAATTGTCCACGATGCCCCGGGCAAAGGCTTCCCTCTCCCCGGCGCTCATGCTCCGGTAAAAAGCCTCGGCCTCCCGGATTCTCGCCTCCGGATAATCGGCCTCGGCGCCCTTGCGCTTCAGGATGAAGATCTCAAAGGCGGCGAACTGGGCCTGATTGAAGTAAAGCGCCTCGCTGCCGTCGGGCAGCCGGTAATGCAGATCGGTGCGGACCCAGTCCAGCACCGGCATGAAATTGTAGGTGACCACCCGGACGCCGCACGCGCCCAGATTGCGGAGACTCTGTTTGTAGTTTTCAAGATACCTGCGGCAGCTGCCGGAGCCGGTCTTGATCTCCTCGTGGACCGGCAGGCTCTCCACCACGCTCCAGCGCATGCCCGCGGCTTCGCAGAGCTTCTGGTGTTCCCGGATCGCCTCCGCCGGCCAGATTTCCCCGTAGGGGATGGCGTGGAGGCTGGTGACCACTCCCTCGGCCCCGGCCTGGCGGATGAAGGAGAGCGGCACGCTGTCACTGGGCCCGTACCAGCGGAATGTCGGTTCCATAAACATGACTACACCCCCGAATATGCGGAAAAGGCCCCGTCGACCGCCATCACCGAGCCGTTGATGAAACCGGACGCGCTCTCGTCGCAGAGAAAGAGGATCGTTCCGGTCAGATCCTCCGGCACTCCGAACCGCCCGACCGGAGTATGGGCGAGGATTTTGTCGCCCCGGGCCGTAAGCGACCCGTCGGGATTGGTGAGCAGAGCCCGGTTCTGCTCGGTGAGGAAAAATCCCGGAGCGATGGCGTTTACCCGCACCCCCACATGGGCGAAGTGCACCGCCAGCCAGCGGGTGAAGTTGCTCACCGCCGCCTTGGCCGCGGAGTAGGCCGGGATCTTCGTGAGCGGCGTAAAGGCGTTCATGCTGGAGATGTTGATGACGCAGCCCCGGCGGCGTTCCGCCATGCCCCGGGCGAAGACCTGGGTGGTCAGAAGCGTGCCCTTGAAATTCAAATCGAAGACGAAGCCGACGCCCTCCCCGTCCAGCTCGAAGAAATTCCGTCCGCGCCCCTCCGCGGCGTGCAGATCGCTCTCCTCCAGAAATTCCATCGCGGTGGTGCCCTTGGGGTGATTGCCGCCCGCGCCGTTGATGAGGATGTCGCAGACGCCGAGATGCTTTTCCACCTCGGCGCGGGCGGCCTCCAGACTGGCGCGGTCCAGCACGTTGCACTGCACCGGCAGGGCGACGCCGCCCGCGGCGGCGATCTTTTCCGCCGCGCGCGCCGCGGCGTCGGCTTTCAGATCCAGCAGCGCCACCCGGGCTCCGGCTTCGGCCAGAGCTTCGGCCATGACGCTGCACAACACTCCGCCGGCGCCGGTGACGACGGCGGTTTTCCCCTTGAGATCAACTTTCATTTTCGTATCGCTTCCGAAAGGTTTTTGAAGGATATTGCAACAGATTCGAAAATATCGCGTCCCGGCGTCGGATCGTCCTGCTCCACCACATAGTATTCCACTCCGGTGTCGCGGCAGGCGCGGAGAATGCCGGGCCAGTCCAGATTTCCGCTTCCCACCTCGCAGAAGACCGGCGTAAGGTCCTCCCGCAGCGCGAAGTCCTTAAAATGCACCACCGGCATGCGTCCGGCGACGCTCCGGATCCAGGCGGCGGGATTCCCGCCGCCCCGGGCGACCCAGTGGACGTCGATTTCGGCGCCGACGGCCTCCGGATCGGTTTCGCTGTAGAATTTCTCCAGCAGCGTCCGTCCGTCGGC
>JAZMZH010000160.1:0-5458 GCA_045585875.1 Victivallaceae bacterium
GGCTACGATCCGACTTTCCGCGCCCGCCAGCAGTCCTGCCGCCAGAGGAAAAGCCGCGGTGGAAAAATCTCCGGGCATCGCCGCGTCAAAAGCCTGAAACTTCTGACGCCCCGGAATGGCGAAAAAGGAATCGTCGTCCCGACCGGTCAGCCGGACTCCCAGCCGTTTCAGCCAGGCCAGCGTGATTCCCACATAGGGGACTTCGCAGAGATCGACGACCTCCAGCTCGGTCATATCGCAGTCGCAGAGGGGACAGGCGAAGAGCAGCGCGCTCAGGTATTGGGAACTCGTGCCCCGGACCCGGGCTCTGCCGCCGCGGATCGCCCCCCGCAGACGGAAGGGCGCTCTGCCGGAGGGCGAAGAAACCTCCGCGCCCAGCTGCCGCAAGGCCGCGAAGAGGGGCTCCATCGGTCTGCTGCGGAGACTGGCGTCGCCGTCGAATCCGGTTTCGCCGTCGATCAGCGCCGCCATGGCCGTCAGCAGCCGGAGACCGGTGCCGGAGTTTCCCAGATCCACCGTCCCGTCCGGGACTTTGAATCGGCCGCCGCAGCCCGTGATTTGCCAGGCGCCGCTGTCGCGTTTGATCCGGGCGCCGAATTTTATGACCGCCTCCGCCACCGAACCCGTATCCGCCGAGGCGAGGGGATTTCGTATCACCGAGACGCCCTCCGCGGCCATGCCGGCGACCAGAGCCCGGACGGTGTGGGATTTCGACCCCGGGACCGTAAAATTCCCGGAGATGCGGGACGGAGATACCGTAAGAAAATCCGTGCTCATGATTTCACATCAGTTTCAGCCCCGGGAGATCCTGGGCGTCCACCAGCCCCCGGACGCGGCCGGCGTCGTCCACGACGATGATGTCGGAGATGTGGTGCTTTTCAATGGTGTGGAGTATCTGCACCGCCAGGGCGTTTTCGTTGATGGTGATGGGGGAGGGGATCATCACTTCGCTCATCACCCGCTTGAGCACGTCGTCGTCCTGCGCCGCCCGCCGCCGGAAATCCCCGTCGGTGAAGATGCCGATGACCTTGGAATCTTTGTCGATGATGATGGCCGATCCGCATCGGGCATGACCCATGCGGTAAAGCGCTTCCCGCACCGGAGTGTCCGCCGTGGCGGTGGCGAAACGCTCCGCGGTGCGCATGATGTCTCCGGCCCGCATGGTGACCGCCCGGCCGATGGCGCCGCCGGGATGACGGCGTCCGTAGTCCTCCTTGGTGAATCCGCGCTTCTCCAGCAGCACCAGCGCCAGCGCGTCGCCGAGCGCCAGCAGCGCCGTGGTGGTGGTGGTGGGCGCCAGCTTGAAGGGGCAGGCTTCCCGGGGGACGGGCATCTCCACCACCAGGTCGGCGAGTTTGCCCAGCCGCGAAGTGCGCGAGGCGGTGATGGCGGCCACGTCGATGCCCAGCCGTTTGGCCGGATTGATCATCACCAGCAGTTCGTCGGTTTCTCCGGAGTAGGAGAGGGCGATGAGCAGGTCGCTCTCCTGGAGCACTCCGAGGTCGCCGTGGAGCGCCTCCACCGGGTGCAGGAAGATCGACGGCGAACCGACGCTGGAAAGGGTGGCCGCCATCTTCTGCCCGATGTAGCCGCTCTTGCCGATGCCGGTTATGACCAGCTTGCCGCCCCTGCTGATGGCCGCGTCGCAGCGCTTCACCAGCGCGACGAAATCGTTTCCCAGCTCGTCGCGCACTTTGGCGACGCCCTCGATTTCAATATCAATGACTTCCCTCGCTCGGGCCAGAACATCAAACATTTCTTCCTCCTTGAAAATTCAAATTCTGCAGCTTTCGATGCCGGTTACCAGAATCCCTCTGGCGCCGGCCTCCTGGAGCCGGTCCATGATCGAATTGGCGTCGCGTCGCAGGATCATGGATTTGACCGCCACCCATCCGGAGTTGGCCAGGGGCGAAACCGTGGGGGCTTCGAGGCCGGGAGTTATGGCGCAGGCGGCTTCGAGGGAAGTTTCCGGGATGTCGTATTCGATCAGCGCGTAGGTGCGCGCCACCAGGATGCCTTTCAGCCTGCCCATGAGCCGCTTGATCTCCGGGACTTCGGCTGCGTCGCCGTTTCCGGCGATGAGCACGGCCTGACTGGACAGGATCGGTTCGCCGACGATTTTGAGTCCGGCTTCGCGCAGAGTCGACCCCGACTCCACCACATCGGCGATGGCGTCGGCGACGCCCAGCCTGATGGAAATTTCCACCGCGCCGTCCAGCCTGACGATGGAGGCTTCCACCCCGCGCTTCCGCAGGTCGGCGGCCAGCAGCGAGGGATAGCTGGTGGCGATGCGCAGGCCGTTGAACTTTTCCGGGGTCAGGTCGGAAGCGCCGGGCACGGCGTAGCGAAATGTGGATTTGCCGAATCCCAGCTCCATGAGTTCCGTCACTCCCGAATTGGAGTCCGCCGCCAGATCGCGGCCGGTCACTCCCACCTCGATGATGCCCTTGCCGACATAGATGGCGATGTCCCGCGGACGCAGAAAGACGAATTCCACATCGTTGGCGGTGTCGGCGACGATCAGTTCACGTCCGTAGCGCTGGCAGCGGTATCCGGCGTCCTTGAAAAGCCCGATGGTGCCCTCCGAGAGCGCGCCCTTGTTGGGTATGGCTATCTTCATCATGGCGGAAACACTCCTTAAAGTTTTCTGTAAACGTCTTCCAGTTCCAGACCGCAGGCGATCATCATGACCTGGAGGTGGTAGAGGAGCTGGCTGATTTCCAGGCCGGCGGCATCCCGGCCCTCGTGTTCGGCGGCCATCCAGACCTCGGCAGCTTCTTCGACGATCTTTTTGCCGATGAAGTGCTTGCCTTTTGCGAACTCCTTGACGGTGGAACTGCCGGGATCATTGTCGGCGATTTTTGCTTTGAGTTCGTCGAAAAGGCTTTCAAAGGTTTTCATGAGTTCGCTCCTTGGTACTCCTGCCCTGTGGTCGGTTTCAGTCGGGGTTTAATATAGCTTCTTTTGGGCTTTTTGGCAAGTGTTTTGCCGGAAATCTGCGAAAAATGCCTCATCAGCTTGAAAAAACCGCTCTTTGTGATATATTAACGGAATGACGAAAAATGAAAATCAAGCGACGGGTTGCAGCAATATGAAAGAGTGTTATATCACCGGGCGCGGTCTGGTTACACCCCTCGGCATCGGCCTTGATGTCAACGCCGCTCAACTGAAATCGGGTGCCAGCGGAGTGATCCGCTGCGGGGAATATGTGGAGCACGGACTTGAGAGCCAGGTGGCCGGCGTCGTCACTCAGGATCTGTCAACTCCCCTTCTGGAGCGAAAGCAGCTGCGCTTCTGTCCCCGTTCGGCGATCATGAGCGTCATCGCCGTGGCCGAGGCTTTGCAGGAAGCCGGGTTGAGTCCTGACGAGATTCGCGGACGGCGCATCGCCCTGGTGGGCGGAGTCGCGGGGGGAGCCTATGCCGAGGTCCACCACAATGCCTCCGCCTACGAGGCGCACAATAACAATCTGCGTCATGTTTCGCCGCTGATCGTGCCGAGGGTCATGCCCTCCAGCGCGGTTTCCATCCTGTCCATGATCTTCGGGCTGATCGGAGAGAGCTACGACATCAGTGCGGCCTGTTCCAGCGGAGCGCTGGCGGTGATGGTGGCGTCGCGGCTGGTGAAGTCCGGCATGTACGATATGGTGATCGCCGGCGGCGCCGAAAATATCGACTGGGTGGGGGCTCTCGGCTTCACCGCCAGCCGGGCGCTTTCGCGGAATTTCAATGACGAGCCCTCCCGGGCCAGTCGTCCTTTTGACGTGGACCGCGACGGATTCATCCTGGGGGAGGGCGCCGGTTTCGTGGTGCTGGAGTCTGGGGAGAGTCTGGCCCGGCGCGGAGCCCGGCCGATTACCCGCATCAGCGGGTTCGGGGCCAATTCCAACGCCAGGGACATGGTGGTGCCGGACGCGGAGCGCGGGGCCGATGTCATGCGTCTGGCTCTTGCGGACGCCGGTCTCAGGCCGGAGGATATCGGCTATGTGAATACGCACGGCACCTCCACCAAGGTGGGGGACCCCATCGAGCTGGAATCCATCGAGGCGGTGTTCGGCCGCGGAGTGGCCGTCAATTCAACGAAATCCCAGACCGGTCATCTGATCGGCGCCACCGGCTCGGTTGAGATCATCTTCACCTCCATGATGATGGAGCGGAGGTTCATTTCTGCTACGCAAAATCTCGATCATCCCATCCCGGAATTCGCTCACATGGATCTGGTGCGCGAACTGCGCGAAGGGGTGGACATCCGCCATGCGCTGAGCAATAATTTCGCTTTCGGCGGCAGCAATGTCAGCGCGATTCTCAGTCGGTGCGACTGATGGGCGGGGGCTGTGCCGGAAAACTTCCGCCGTGGATACGGATCCGGGTGCGCGCCGGGAGCGGCCGTGAAGAGGTGGACGGGCTGCTGGCCCGGCTGGGGCTGAACACGGTCTGCGCCGGAGCCCAGTGTCCGAACCGGGCCGAATGTTACCACCACCGGACCGCCACCTTTATGATTATGGGCAACGCCTGCACCCGCAACTGCAAATTCTGCGCCATTGAGCATACCAGTCATCCCGCGCCGCTTGATCCGGAGGAACCGGCGAAGATCGCGGAGGCGGTTCAGCGCCTCGGGCTGCGTTATGCGGTGATCACCTGCGTCACCCGGGACGATCTGCCGGACGGCGGAGCGGCCCATTTCGCCGAAACCATACGCCGGATCAGTGCATTGCCGGGAGAGGTCCGGACGGAGGTGCTGACCTCGGATCTCAAGGGCGATGTGGAGGCGCTTAAGACGGTGCTTGAGGCGCGTCCGGCGGTATTCAACCACAACGTGGAGACGGTGGAACGCCTTTCCGCGGAGATCCGCAGCGTCGCCACCTACCGGAGAACCCTGGAAGTCCTGCGCAACGCGGCGCGGCTGGGAAACGGTATCCCGGTCAAATCCGGTCTGATGGTCGGTTTGGGCGAGAGCGATGCCGAAGTGGAGGCGACCATGAGGGACCTTCGGGAAGCAGGGGTGACGCTGCTGACCATCGGCCAGTATCTTGCGCCGGGGCCGGAGCACCCGCCGGTGGATCGGTTTGTGGAACCGGAGAAGTTTGAATCCTGGAAGCGGCTGGGGCTGGAGATGGGATTTGCCGGGGTTGCGGCGGGGCCGCTGGTGCGGTCCAGTTACGAAGCCGGGAAATTATTTGAAAGTGCGGGAAAAATGCACTGATCCGTTTGCAAATTTCCGTTGCGGGTATATATTAACGGAACATGAGAGGGCGATTAGCTCAGCTGGTTAGAGCGCTGCTTTCACACGGCAGAGGTCGTGGGTTCGAGTCCCCCATCGCCCACCAGCCTTCGAAAATCCGGCAGGATCCCCTGCCGGATTTTTTTACGGCCGGGCAAGCCGTCCGCGATCAGCGGCGGATTGACAAGACGGAAACGGGCAAAGCCCGCGAAGGCTGTCCCGCCGTAGCCTTGGCGGA
>JAZMZH010000161.1:0-3170 GCA_045585875.1 Victivallaceae bacterium
ATTTAATATACCGTCAAAGCGTCACCAGTTCAAGACAAAAGCGTATCAAAAAGAGAAAAGAATATCATAAACCGGTGAAAAATGACGTTTTCGGGATCATTTTGACAAAAAATAAAAAAACGGTACGACTTTTTGGATCGTACCGTTTGGAATCATCTCAAAAGAGATCAATGCTTGGGAGCGCGCTCCGGCTCGGTGGTCGCAAGCTGCTGGACCCACTCGACGTCGCCGAAGAAATCTTCGAAGTAGGATTCGATCATCAGGCGGAGCCCGCGGTCGCCGATCTGCCAATTCAGGGCTTTGTCGCCGAGCGCGGCGCGGATATTGGTCTGATCGAATACGACTTCACTGGAAAAGTAAGGCAGGAGGTCGCCGAGGAAACGGCTGGTGAGCTTATCATCCATGCTGCCGGCTTCGGCATCGGCGGTGATGGTGACGCCGCCGACGCGGAGGATTCCGGAGACGGCATCCTTGATCTGCATGGTGCTGACAGGGCTGTCGCCGGTGACATGGTAAGTGCGGTTTTCAACGGGAAGCTGAAAGAGCGAAGTGATCGCTTCGCACACGAAGTCGATGGGCACGAAAAAGATGCGGTCCACGGGAGCGGTGCGGAAGTGCAGTCCGAGGTCAACCACCGCCAGGGGATCGACATGATTTTTCGCACAGTAGTGTTTTTTCAGCTTGCCGACGAATTCAACGATGCGGTAAAAGGCCAGAGGTTTGCGGATGCGGCCGTCGGAACGGCGCCCGGTAATGATGGCCGGACGGTAGATGGTGAAGGGAAATCCGGAGTTGCGGACGAGCATCTCGGCCCGGTATTTGCTCTCTTCATAAGGATTGTTGAATCCGAAGGCGTCGGTATGGGCTTTTTCGTAAGCGCGGCCGACCATGCGCCCCGCGGTGTAGGCGGTGCTGACGTAATGAAAGGCCCTGACGGGGAGCTTGCGGGCGAGCTCGAGCATTTTGCAGGTGCCGCCGTAGTTGATATTATAGGTGCGCCCGGTGGGGTCCTTGCCGAGATTGACGTCGGCGGCGCAGTGAAAAATGGTGTCGCAATCCCGGACGACATCGAGGCGGCTCATGGCCTCCGGATCGAAATTGACCACATCACCCTCGACAACGGCAAGATGGGCGATGACGTTTTCGGCGGCCTCGGGACATCCCTCGAATCTGCACTCCTCGCGGATGCACGCGGCCACCCGCTCGGCGGCGCTGCGGGCGTTGTTGCCGCGGCTCATGCAGACGATCTTGACGTCAGGCTGCTGCTTGACCAGCGCGGTGACAAAAGCGCTGCCCACCAATCCGGTGACCCCGGTGAGAAAAATCTTCATCGGAACTTTCAAACCTTTCCCATTTTTATATTAAAAAAAAAACAATCCGCAATACTTACCGGAGGACACCGTCGGAAACTGCCGATGGGTTCGACAACAATGTCCTTCCTGTTAATATAGCTCGCGGGGAATGATTTTTCAAGTGAAAAATCGCGGGGACGGCTATAAAACCCGGATTTTTCAGGAAATTCGGAGATTTTCGAGGTTTCCGGGAACTTCCGGAAGCAGTCATTGCCTCAAAACACTATATATTGTGGTCCGCGGCAGCGCAGATCCCCATATTTTGTGTCCGAGCTCAAAAAATTTTTCATTTTTTTTCAAAATTTCATTTGCATTTGCCTTCACACGCTGTATATTGGGCTTGTGACACAAGATATTGTGTTTTATCTTGAGACAGAACACAACATTTAGTATTTACAGACAAGGGCAACAACCTCCTCAAAGGACAGAAAGGAACGCCGGGAAATGTATCAGGTTCAGAAACGCGACGGCAAGATCGTAGACTTCAACATCGCCAAGATCTCCAACGCCATCAAGCTCGCATTCGACGCGCAGGAGAAGCAGAGTCATCCCTCGGTGATCGACCTGCTGGCGCTGAAAGTCACCGCCGATTTTGAAACCAAGATCAAAGAGGGCGTCATCTCCGTCGAAAACATCCAGGACAGCGTGGAGTCCGTGCTCGCCCAGGCGGGATACGCCGACGTGGCCAAGGCGTACATCATCTACCGCCGCCAGCACGAACAGCTCCGCAAGGTCAAATCCTCGATCCTGGACTATAAGAAGACCGTGGACGATTACATCAAGGTCAACGACTGGCGGGTGAAGGAGAATTCCACGGTGACCTACTCGGTGGGCGGGCTCATCCTCTCCAATTCCGGCGCCATCACCGCCAACTACTGGCTCTCCGAGTGCTACGACGACGAGATCGCCAACGCCCACTGGAATGCCGATCTGCATCTCCACGACCTCTCCATGCTCACCGGCTACTGCGCGGGCTGGTCGCTGAAGCAGCTGATCCAGTGCGGTCTCGGCGGCGTCCCCGGCAAGATCACTTCGCAGCCCGCCAAGCATCTGGCCACCCTCTGCAACCAGATGGTGAACTTCCTGGGCATCATGCAGAACGAATGGGCCGGAGCCCAGGCATTTTCCTCCTTCGACACCTATCTGGCGCCTTTTGTGAAAACCGACAATCTCAACTACGACCAGGTCAAGAAGTGCATCGAGTCCTTCATCTACGGCGTCAACACCCCCTCCCGCTGGGGCACCCAGGCGCCCTTCTCCAACATCACGCTGGACTGGACGGTGCCCAACGACCTGGCGGAGCTGAACGCCATCGTCGCCGGCGTGGAAATGCACTACAAATACAAGGACTGCAAAAAAGAGATGGACATGATCAACCGGGCGTTCATCGAGACCATGATCGAGGGCGACGCCAACGGCCGCGGTTTCCAGTACCCCATCCCCACCTACTCCATCACCCGGGATTTCGACTGGAAGGAAACGGAAAACACCAAGCTGCTCTTTGAAATGACCGCCAAATACGGGACTCCCTACTTCTCCAACTACATCAACAGCGACATGGAGCCCAGCGACGTGCGCAGCATGTGCTGCCGTCTCCGGCTGGATCTCCGCGAGCTCCGCAAAAAGTCGGGAGGCTTCTTCGGTTCCGGCGAATCCACCGGTTCCATCGGCGTGGTGACCATCAACATGCCCCGCATCGCCTACCTGGCCAAGGACAAGGCCGACTTCTACCGGCGGCTGGACAACCTGATGGACATCGCTGCCCGCTCCCTCAAGACCAAGCGCACGGTCATCACCCGCCTGCTGGACATGGGCCTC
>JAZMZH010000162.1:0-2693 GCA_045585875.1 Victivallaceae bacterium
GCCGTAATCCCGGTTTCCGATGGGAAGATTCTTGATTTTACGCCATAACGCTCCGCGATATCAAGGATTCTTCCGTTTCTGCCCCCCGGCGACAGCCCCACCCAGACATTGCGCTGAAAGATCAGCGACAAGGCAAAACCGTGAAAAGAATTCGTAAACACCGCCCGGGCGTCCTTTAGGAATCCCAGCCATGCACCCGGACTTAAAAAGGAAACATTCCGGCAATCTTTCACCTTGATGCAATATGCCAGATTGATGATTTTGCAACCGTGCGTTTCCGCGTAATTCCGGGCAAAAGACAAAAAGGGCTTATCCTCCCAAAATAAAAACAACACAATGTACTTTTCCGGTTTGCGTACGGAAGATGCCAGCGCCGCCCATTCATCGCGCTCCAGCAGAAAAGTCGGATCGCAGACCACTTCGGCCTCCAGGCCCATATCGCGGATATAGTCGGCACCACAATGCTCCCGAAGGCTGATTTTCCGGAATCGCTGCAGCAAACCGCGATAGGCTTCGCGCTCTCCGCGGGGGATAACATCCCTTCCGAAGCTCGAAGCGAAGGAATATTTAAAGGGGGAATTTGTAAAATCCAAAAAATAATGCAGATTCCCGCCTGTCATCTCGTAATTCCAGACCTGATCGCTGCCCACGATATAGCGGCTGTCCTCCGGCCATGAATGCTTCGCAAGGGCTCCAAAACCGTTACAGGCGGAGGTCAGCGTCATTTTGCGGGTTACAAAGCGGTTAATTTGACGGTGCAGATAATATTTGGCGGGCCATCGAAGCAGCTGATACACCATGCCTTTGAGGCTGCCCACAGCGATTTTCAAATAATTTTTATGATGCAGCTGCCGGTTATAGTCTATCACTTCGCAGGGAGTCCCGGTATTCCGGACTGCTTGAAACAGGGCAAATGCCTGAAAAACCGCGCCGAAATTAACCGACCCGTGAAAGGTTATGATATACGTCATTTTCATGGATTATGCGTTACTTTATCCCGCCGGTCAGCTTCAGGTAAAGCAGCCGCAGGGGATGAGGGGCAACTTTCCATATCGGATAATATGCCGATTCCGGAACCGCCCGGCTGAAATATGCCATGTGTTCCCCGAAAATCTTTTCCATTTCCGGGCCCTGATCCTGTATGCGAGGCGCCTGACGCGGATATTTTTTCTCAAAAAGAATTTCATCCAGCAGTGAGACGGTGGTTTTGTGAGGTAGGGACGGATTGCGGTGCACCAGATCCTCGGTAGTGTGATGCACCACTCCGATGGGCTCGAAATCGTTGGCGTCGATAACGATCGTGGGGATTCCCAGATCGGCGCTGCTTTTCGCGGCCCCCGCAGAAGAGAGGAACACATCCATTTTTTCGATCAGGCGCTTCGGCACCGGGAAGATCGCTCCCGTCACCAAGAGGTGCAGATTCGGTATCTCCGCGGTTTGGGCGGAAACGGCGTCAACATCGTCCGGCTCCGGCGAACCTCCGAAAAACACGAGCTGAAACTGTTTGTCCGGGTGCTTGCGGACGTATCCGACGACATCTGCGACCATTTTCGGCACAAAAGGCTTGTTGATGCGCCCCAGGGAGCCGATATAATAATCTGCTCCCCCGATCAGCGCTTCAAACCGGCTGTCGCAATCCTCGATCACATTAGAGCAGGGCGCGGCGAGAGCGCCGTTTCGATCGGAGGGGATCTCCATGAAGCCCTCGAAAAGCTTCGGCAAAGCCCTGGGGGTGTTGGCCGCCAGCTCTCCGCGGCGGTATTTGAAGGCGAAAAACCGCAGCCACTTGGGAAAGGGCAGATGGTAATCCTCCTGAATCAGATAGATCAGGTGTCGCGCTTTCAGCCTCCGGGCCAGTAGTTCGCCCCAGAGGGTCACCGCCATGAAGTTGGACTCAATGGTGATCTCGTCACCGGCCTCCGGAGCGATGAAGCTCTCAAGCCGGCATAAAAGCGTTTCCCGGAATTTCCTGCTGCAGAGGTAGGGATTTCGGATCAGTTCGGGGGTGATCATGGGGAAGAAAGGCCGCAGTTCTTCGACGCAGATGTCTTCGTACCTGCCCGGTTCGGTGGTGATCACGGTCACCTGCCGGCCCTGGCGCTGCAGAAACAGCAGCTTATTGCGGACAAAGATCTGCGTCCCGCCGATCCCGGCCACGGCAAAGGTCAGAAAAACGTATTTTCTCATGCCTTCTTCAGTCTCCGGTTGACAAATTTGAAAAGCTGCCAATTTGCGATCAGCAGCAGAGCTTCAATCTTATAGCCCGCAGCCAGGCGACCGCCAAGAAGCGGTATAAAATCTTTTCGGACATTTTGCCGAATTCTTTCTATAACTTCGCGGTTCCCGTAATTGCTTCGGGCGATGTCTAAGGCACAGGAAATATTGTTGCGGAATCTCTGTTCCGCAACAATACCTGCCCAGGGGAAGTGATTTCCGTCGGCATCTTTTTTCAACCAGTCCCATGCGTCGAGCAAGGTCTGTTTTTTATCGTTAAATGCGGAATGTACGGCCGAACCTTCGCGATGTCGATAAAAGTAGCAAATTGATTCGGTAAGTGTTATTGTACGACCCTTTTTGAGTACTTCATACAGGAAGAGCAGATCTTCATTATGGTATATATCCGTCCGAAATCGTGTATTTCCGATCAGATCCCGCCTGAACAATTTATCGCAACAGGAATTGGAAAAACAGAA
>JAZMZH010000163.1:0-7211 GCA_045585875.1 Victivallaceae bacterium
ATTTTCCGTAAATTACATCGGCGGAAAAGAGCGTGCAACCCCGGTTCCGGCGCCGCAAGCGACAATTCCGAAGATTTCCTCCGCCGGACGCCGGATTTGTCAAGAGATCATTTGCCGCTCTTCCGGACGATCGGACGGGGCGGCCGCGGAGAAATTGTCAAGGGATCGCTTGACAATCCCTTCGCGGCGGTCCGGAGCTCGCTTCGCGGCAATACCGGATGATATTGAAAAAAAACAAACGTCGTGTCATCATCTTTTTTTGTTATGAAAGGATTGCAAAAACAACTCTCCCATGCTATAGTAACAGAAAAAGGATCAAGCCATTCAACCGACAGGAGGAATCATGAGCCGCATTGAAAAAGCCTACGAAATCGCCCGTGAAATCTACGCCGACCATGGTGTTGATACGGAGAAAGCCCTCAAAACACTTGCCTCCACCCCCCTCTCCATTCACGCATGGCAGGGGGATGATGTCACAGGCTTTGAGAATACCAATCACGCCCTCACCGGCGGATGTCAGGTCACCGGCAACTATCCAGGCCGCGCCCGCAACGCCGACGAACTGCGCTCCGACCTGGATCTGGCCCTGAAGCTCATCCCGGGGCGGCATCGGGTCAATCTCCAGGGACATCAGGTGGACCGGATGTTCCCCGGCGTCGATCGCGACGGATTCACCATCGACAACTTTTCCGGCTGGCTGGAGTGGGGCAAAAGCCGCAAACTCCACGGCATGGAGATCGCTCCGGCCTTTTACTCCCACCCGAAACTGCACAACGGGCTCTCCCTCTCCCATCCCGACGCCGGCATCCGGAAATTCTGGATCAATCACGGCATCGCCTGCCGCCGGGTCGGCGAGGCTTTCGGCAAGGCCTTCGGCACTCCGGCCATCTGCAACTTCTGGGCTCCGGACGGCTTCAAGGACACGCCCGCCGACCGTTTTGCTCCGCGGCAGCGGCTCATGGAGTCTCTGGACGCCTGTTTCGCGGAAAAGATCGATCCGGCTTTTGAACGGGACGCGGTGGAGTGCAAGCTCTTCGGCATCGGCACCGAATCCTGCACCGTGGGTTCCCATGATTTCTACATGCTCTACGCCATGCGCAGCGGCAAGATGCTCTGCTTTGATTCCGGGCACTTTCACCCCACCGAATCCATCGCGGACAAGCTCTCCAGCGTCTTCTGCATGATGGACGAGATCCTGCTCCACGTCTCCCGGGGCGTCCGCTGGGATTCCGACCACGTCATCGTACTCAACGACGAACTCCTCTCCATCGCCCGGGAGGCAGCCGCCTACGGCTATCTGGATAAGATTCACATCGCGCTGGACTACTTCGACGCCAGCATCAACCGCATCGCCGCGTGGGTCATCGGCGCCCGGGATTTCCAGAAGGCTCTCCTGATCGCGCTGCTGGAGCCTCAGTGCGCGAGAAAACTGGAGGCCGAGGGCGACTTCACCGGCCGCCTCGCCGCCCAGGAAGCCGCCAAATCCCTGCCCTGGGGCGCGGTGTGGGATTACTTCTGCAGCGTCAACAATCTCTCCGGCGGCACGGAATTCATGCAGGAGATCCGTGATTACGAAAAGCGGGTGCTGGTGAACCGCTGATTCCGGCCTTTCGGATCGTGAAATGACATCCCGCCGGGGACTCGTGTCCGGACGGCGGGGCGACGGCAGGTGGTGCATGACCCCGGAAATATGGCAGGAAACTCTGCGCATCCTGGATCGCCGGGCCCTCAGCGAGGCGGATCTGAAACTCAAGCTCCGAAACGCGGGCTTCGCGGACGACGACATCTCTGAAGCGGTGGCCCGGGCGACGGCGCTGGGATGCTGTGATGATTTCGCCCTCGCCGGCTGGCGCGCCCGGGCCTGCGCCGAGGGAAATCACGGTCTCCGGCGCATAAAGGAAAATCTGCGGAAAAGCCATGTTTCCGAGGCGGCGCTGGAGGCCGCCCTGGCGGAACAGGCCGGGGACGAGCCCGCCCGCGCCGTCAGGGCGTGTCAATACAAGCTGCGCTGTCTCGCCCGGGAAAGCGATTCCGGCAGAAAACGCGAAAAAGTGCTGCGCTTTTTGCTGGCCCGGGGCTTCTCCATGGACATCGCCCTGACGACGGTGAACGAAGCCCTCTCCGGAGAAGCCGGAGATTTCTGAGTTTCGGGTCTGCGGCGACGCCCTGATTTGCCCGGCGGCAGTAGAAGGGGCCCCCGCCGGGAAGGACGGGGGGCAGCGGAGGAAGAGAGGAGTTGTTCAGCCGATGATGCCGCCGCTGGAGGAGAGGAAGATGCCCTGGAAGTTCATCTTGAGCGCTTCCGGATTGTCGGAGGCCTCCAACGCGTCCTCTTCGGTGATGACGCCGTTGTTGACCAGATCCAGCAGACACTGATTAAAGGTCATCATGCCCTCTTCACGTCCGGCCTCGACGGCGGCGGGAAGGAGTTCCAGGCGATTTTCCTGAATGAGCTTGGAAACCATGGCGGTGTTGAGCATGATCTCCACCGCCGGAGCCCGTCCGGACCCGCCCGCACGCTGCACGAGACGCTGGGAAATCACCGCTTTGAGGTTGATGGCCAACGCTTCGCGGATGGGGTCCTGTTCGTTTTTATCATAAAAGTCCAGCAGACGGTTGATCGTCTGGGTGGCATTGGAGGCGTGCAGAGTGGATATGACCAGGTGACCGGTATCGGCGGCCTGCAAAGCGGCGTCGAAGCTCTCCCGGTCGCGCATCTCACCGACCATGATGACGTCGGGGTCCTGCCGCAGGGCGTGCTTCAGGGCGCTGGCGAAGGATACGGTGTCGATGCCCAGCTCCCTCTGCTCGAAGATGCAGGATTCGTCCTTGAATTCATATTCGATGGGGTCCTCGATGGTGATGATGTGGGCGCGGCGGACCTGATTGATGTGCTCCAGCATGGCGGCGAGGGTGGTGGACTTGCCGGAACCGGTGGTGCCGGTCATGATGATGATGCCGCGGGGGTACTCGGCGATCATCTCCAGAGTGTCGGGCAATCCGAGGTCGGTGACCTGCATCAGCTTGTTTTTGACCCAGCGGAAGTTGACGGCGATGAGGTTGCGCTGACGATGGATATTCACACGGAAGCGGCCGACTTCATCCTCGTAATGGGAGAGATCCAGGTCGCCGGTTTCCCAGTAGCTGTCGATCTGCTTGGGGCTGGCGACCTCGTTCATGAACTGCTCAAGCAGCTCCCGCGAGGCTACGAAATTGCTGCTCATGATGTCGCCGTCGATCCGGTAGGCGACCGGGAACCCCTCTTTGATGTGAATGTCGGAAGCGTTGGACTGAGTGGCGGCGGCGAGTACCTGATGCAAAACTGTGTTCATTTTTTCTCCCTTGTTGAATTTTTGTTGTATACGTGAAGCAGATGCAGTATTTCGGTGACGGCCCGCTCCAGACCGACGGCAAAAGCCCGCCGCAGAAGCGAATTCCCGCCTGCGATCATATCCAGACCGGGTATTTTCAAAACTCCGGCGTCGAAATCGTCCCCGATGCCCACCGGCAGACCGCGGCTTGAGGCGTTCCCGGAAGCGGCAAGGAGTTTCTCCAGTTCGCCGCGCTGTTCGCGTCCGGAAGCGGCGGAGTACCGGCCGGTGCCGAATTCCACAGCATCGCCTCCGACCTCCGCGACCGCCTCCACCTGCCGGAGCTCGGGAGCGATCCGGACGCAGGCCGCGATCCCCGCGGCGTGGAGTTCCCTGACCGCATTGCCGACCTCGGGGATATGATTGACGGCGTCGATCTCCCGGAGGTCATTTTTCATCATCAGCGTGCAGCGGGCGGGTTTGAGTTCGGCGGCCAGATCCAGCATCGCGCCGGAAACGGTCATCTCCATATTCACCGGCCCGCCGGCGGCAATGACTCCGGCGATGAGCTCCCGGTGCAGTTCCGCCGGGACCGAGACCATGCCGCAGCCGGAACCGAAACCCGCCCGCGCCGTTTCCGGCAGAGATATCCCGGCCCCGGCAAGAAGCGCGAACGGCCGCAGATCGAGATTCAGACGCACCGGATCCGCCATGCCGTCACTCCTTCAGCTCCGCAAAACCCGCGGCCTCTCCCGCCAGCAGCGAAAACTCCTTGAGCAGGGGACATGCCGCCAGGCGGCATTCCAGCCCCCGCTCTCCCAGCGCGGCGGCCACGGACATGACCGCACGCGGCGAGAGGACGTTTCCCAGCTCGGGTTCGTAGTGAAAACGCACCAGTCCGATCCGCATCCGCCAGGCGCGGAGAAAATCCAGAAGCGCGGGGAAATTTTCCGCCGCCCGGGCTTCGTGGACATGGGCGTTTACGGCGAATTCAATGCCCGGAAAGGTCAGATTTCTCATGATGAAGGAGAGCTGACGATTCCACTCCGGGCCTTTGCAGCTTCCGGGCCAGCGTATGTCCAGCATAAGCCTGAGTCCTCCGTCCCTGACGGTGCTGTAAAAGCACCGCAGCAGTTCCTGCAGCGTCTCCAAGCCCCCGCGGTCCCCCTCCGCGATCCTGTCCAGTTCGAAATCGCCTCCCGCCCAGAGGCATCCCTCCTCTCCGGCCACGCGGAGGCAGTCGATGAAGCTCTCCTTGAGTCCGGAGATGATCCGGTCGCCGCTTTCACGGGCCTGACGGATGAAATGTCCCGGCAGCAATTCCCGCACCGCGAGAAAACGCCGGCCGGCGGCGATCCGCTCCCGCACCGCCGTTTTCAACGGCAGCATCCCGCCGCTCGCCTCGATGAATGCGATGCCCGCGGGCAGGCCCGACAGGAACCCGTCCCATTCCGCTCCGGTAAGAACCGCGGATTGACTGATGCTGATGCCTCGAATTTCCATAATCCGATAATATAACCCGTTTCGGAGAATTTGTCAAAAACGGAAAACGCTTCCGGAACTTCTGCCCGCCAGCTTCATGCCCGCAAACAGCGCCGCCGCCAGAAACGCCATGGCCCACACCCCGAAGGCACAGGCCTGAGCCGGTCCCGAGCCGAGGATGCCGGAGAGTTCGTAAATCGCCCGGGTGATGGGGAAGTTTTCGGTGCGCTGGGCCAGCACCAGCGAATCCGAAACCTCCAGCATGGAGAATCCGAAGGCGAAAATAATCCCCGCCGCCAGACTCGCCGCAATCGCCGGGAGGGTGATCCCGCACCAGACCCGCCACGCGCCGGCGCCGAGATTGCGCCCGGCCTGCTCCAGCTCTTCGGGCAGCTGCTCCAGCCCGGCCGAAGCGGAACGCACCACATAAGGCAGTCGGCGGATGGCGTAGGCGGCCCCCAGCAGAAGCACCGGCGAAGTCACGGGATTGAAGAATTTCCAGCGCAGGGCATCCGCCAGCCCCAGAAACCCGATGGCCATGACGATGCCGGGCACCGCCAGCGGCAGCATGGTGACGGCATCCAGCAGCCGTCCCCCGCGCACCCGCCGCCGCACCACCAGCACCGCGGCGAGGATGCCTGCCGCCGCCGCGAAAACGGTAGCCAGCAGAGAATATTTCAGACTGTTGTATATGGACGGCAGCACCAGCGGATCGGACATGGCGCTGCGGAAATTCGCCAGCGAAAAGGATTCCGGCAGCAGCGTCCCGTACCAGTTGCGGCCGAAAGCCGCCAAAAGCAGCGCCAGATGCGGCGACAGCGACAGCGCCGCAACCAGCAGGACGAATCCCGAGGCCGCCGCCGCCCTCACACCCCGGAGACGCACCGGCATGACTTCGGAAGCGCCCTTTACGCCGCCCCGGCCTCCGCCGCGCGCCATCGCCCATTTGCCCACGCAGTAGAGCAGCACCGATACGGTCAGCATCACCGTCACCAGAGTGTACGGCAGGGGATTGCTCTCCAATTCGGTGATGCCGTTGAAGATCTGCACCGGCGTGATGCGGGTGACGCCGAACATCAAAGGCGTGCCGAGCTCGGTGAAGCTCCATATCCCCACGATGCTCGTCCCGGCGAACACCCCGGGCATGATCTGGGGCAGGCGGACCCGGAAAAATCTCCGTATCCTGCCGCATCCCAGATTGGCGGCCGCTTCGACGCAGGCGTTGTCGGCGCTGCTCAAGGCCGCGGCTATGTTCAGATAAAGGATCGGGAAAAGATGCAGCGCCTCCACGATGCAGACCGACGCCATACGCCCCGGCCCCGCTCCCAGAAAATCAATTCTGGCGCATCCCGCCCGGACCAGCAGGGTGTTCACAACACCGTACCAGCCGAGGATATGCTGAAATCCCAGCGCCCCCACAAAGGGCGGCAGGATCATCGGCATGATCACCGCGAAGCGCAGCAGCCCCCGGCCGGGGAAACGGCAGTTGGCCTGCAGCAGCGCCAGCGGCAGGGCGATGACCAGCGAGAGCAGGGTGGTCCCGACAGCCACGACAAAGGCGTTCAGCAGTCCCTCCGGGTAAATGGGATTGCGCCACAGTTCGCGGAAAAGTTCCCATCGCATGCCGCTCTTCAGCACGATCCACAGGGGCGCGCCCAGCACCAGCGCCAGCGCCGCCGCCAGCAGCAGCGTCCACAGATAATCATTCTTCAGGATTTTCAGCACTTCAATACCTCCCCGCGGCCTCGCGGCAGACTCCGGCGATCAGCCCCGGCAGTTCATCGGCGCCGGTGGCGCGACCCCGGGCAGAAGCCGAAGCGGCCAGCCCGTGAAACCAGGCCGCGCTCCGGGCCGCTTCAAAAGCGTCGGGGCATCCGCACAGCAGCGCCGCCAGAAATCCGGCCAGCACATCCCCGGAACCGGCCGTCGCCAGCACCGGAGTACCGGTGGGATTGACGGAGCAGCGGCCGTCGCAGGAGGCGACGACGCTCTGGTAGCCCTTCAGAATCACCACGGCGTGAAAACGCCGGGCCAGCTCTTCCGCCTGCCGCCGCCGGGAGAGACCGGCCAGATCCGGGGCCAGCCGGGCGGCTTCTCCGGGATGCGGAGTCAGGATCAGGGGGTGGCGGCGGCCCGCGACCGCTTCGGGATGGCGGGCCAGGAAATTCAGGGCGTCGGCGTCGGCGACCACGGGCATCGGCAGGCGGAAGAGTTCCCTCAGCAGCGCTTCCGGGCCCGGCCCGGTCCCCATGCCCGGCCCGGCCAGCAGGACGTCGGAATCTCCGGCGGCACGGGCGACCGCGTCGAAATGTTCCGGCAGCCATTCGCTTCCGGGCAGAGCCTCCAGAATGATCTGGGGCGGCACCGCGCGCCCGATGAGGGCGGCGGCCGGAGTCAGGAGCCGGATGACCCCGGCGC
>JAZMZH010000164.1:0-17627 GCA_045585875.1 Victivallaceae bacterium
TCGCCATCGGTCTGGATCCGGGATTCCGCCACGCGGCGCCGGTCTACGGCTGCGGAGGATTCAAGGCGCCGGAGTCCGCCATCTGCCGCGCGGACATGCCGGAACTGTCCCGGCGCTGGTGCGAACTCTGGGACCCGGACATTTATCTGGCGGAGAGTGCGGTGCCGACCCTTTTCACCGCCTGGACCAACGACACGTGCTTCCCCATCGGCAGCTGGGACGCCTCGACCCGTCGCCTCCGGGGTCCGGTCTACCGCTCCCTGCGGGAGGATTACACTCACGATCACACGATCTCCTGGCAGTCCCGGACGATCTTCGAATTCGCCGACGCCTTCGCCCGGGGCGGAGAACTGCCGGAAGCGGGCGAAATCGCAAGGGCCGGTGCCGAAGTCTCGGCGGCGATCCGGAGCGGAGACCGACGGATCGTCGGCGCGGAACTGGTGTACACCCGGGCCTCCGGCGCCTGGGCGGACCGGAAATGGAACACCGCAAAGGCGGAACTCGCGGACGGCGCCGCCCGCGCCGCGGTTCCTCCCCTGACCAAAGCATGTTTCTTCGCTTTCACGGACGACCTCGGCGGCAGGTGGACCACTCCCCTGGCGGAATTCCGGGAGTGACGGCGGGAACCGTAATTTCGTGTCGGACGATTTGATTTTGTGTATTTACGGTGTAGATTAGAGACATGTGAAGTTTTTGAAAACAGGAGGGACAGATACCCGGGAAATTACAGAAAACCTGAAATTTGCAATTCGACTTTCAACAAACAATTTGCTTGAAAACCGCTAATTTTCGAAATTGTGGATTGATGTTGAAGGGCAGTACGCATTTGTGTGTACTGGTGTCCCCTTTTTATCCACAATAAAGGCTCTTAGCGGTGCCCCAAGCAAGTAAAAAGCGGGGCACCTTCTTTTTTGCTCCGATTTTCCGAAGGTCGCGTAAGATTTTCAACGCCGTCAAGCATTAGGATTTAAAAGAACTCAAATCGGGAGGAAGCACACCATGAGTATTCAACTGACCGACTGCCCTGCGTGCGGGAGCAAAGTGTCATCACAGGCGGGAGCGTGCCCCCGTTGCGGACACCCCATACAGCCGCGGGCAATACCGGTATTGCAATCATCAACTCACAAGCAAAAGACGATTTCCTGTCCGCGGTGTAAAAATACTTTTTCCGCTGAAACCAAATGGTGTCCCGAATGCGGACGCAGACTTTCCGCTCGTATGCCGTGGTATATCTGGGTTTTATTTATAGGAATCGCACTTAAACTGATCGGTGAACTTATTAAAGCAGGAGTTATTTAAAATGAAAACCATTTGTCCTCACTGTAAACAGGAGTATCCGGAAGTCCCTGATGAATATTCGGGAATGACTCTGCAATGTTCGGTATGTCAGAAAGAATTTGTCTGTGAAAAAGCAAAGTTTTGTTCCGAATGTGGACAGTGCAATGAGGCAAAAGCGTTGAAATGCAGTCAATGCGGGAATTCCTTTCCGGAAGATGTCGACTGGACTACCGCATGGGAAAAGATTGCCGTATTCAGCGGCAGGGCAGGTCAAAAAGAGTATGGGCTGTTTGTCGGACAGCTCATTCTCCTGGAGTTTGTTTTGGGTATACCGTCTCTCATATCGCATCGTTCGGGTTTGCAAATTGTCGTGTGGTTTATGGTCATACTTTCATCTCTTGTTTCGATACCGCTGTGCATAAGACGGCTGCATGATATCGGAGTTTCAGACCGGTGGTGGCTGATTGCCTGGCTTCTGAATGTTCTCGGCAACTTCGTTCCGCTGCTGCTTATTCCCTCCATGTCAGGATACAATAAATGGGGTATTTCTCCTGTTCAGCAGCATTGGCGCAACGATGATTGCTTCAACGAATCCGTTTCCTTCTCCACGGCCTGGCAAAAGTTTGCCGTATTCGGCGACAGGTCATGTCGAAAAGAATACGGTTTGTTTGTGATATCGTTCGTTGTGCTTCATTTATGCGTAGTATTGTTATGTAAATGGTCCATTATTTCTCCGGATTTGGGAAATATAATTGTAGGGTTGACTGCTCTTGCCGCGATTCCTCTGGGTATAAGACGGCTGCATGATATCGGAGTTTCAGGTTGGTGGAGTCTGATCGTCATGCCTCTCAACACTTTCAATTATTTCATTCCGCTGCTTCTTATTCCGTCCCAGGCGGGAGCCAATAAATGGGGGCTGAATCCCGTCGGAGTTTCATCCTGCGATTTCAACAACAGTAAAAACCGGCTGTTCAGGATAATCTCCCCTTTTTCATTCTGCTTAACATGGTTAATTATTTTTTTCATTTATTTGTTGTTCTCCAGGTAAGGTGTTATGAGAAGAAATCATATTTTTATCGCAATCGTTTTGGGGTTGGCGGCGATCCAGATCGTTCCCCGAATTTATAAATCCGTTGAAGCGTGGAAGGACGCAAGGGACAAGGAAAGTCGTGAATATCGCAACGAGCAGTTGGAAAAGGAGTTAAAGAGAAATCTGAAAGCTCTGATCGAAATGGAGCGATACAGTGAATTAAGAAGAAGGGAAAAATCGGGTCGTGTATTGTCCTTGGATGAAAACAGAGAGTTGTACCGACTGACCGACGACCTCGGAGTTTGGTTTGTAACACAAGGGGAAAAGTTGACAAGGAGACGCGGACTTCACATGTTCGACAAAGATGAAATCGACGCCCTCGTCGGCATAAAGTAATCCTGAACGCTCCGGAAGCATTTTGTAAATGCTCTTTTTTCTCTTACGGCCTGATTTTCAACTTTACCGCCCGCGGCGGCGGCGGAAAACGCTTTCCGGGGCTTGACTTTCAACGCCCCGGTGCTATATTTACGGACGGACACTCCGTCCGCTCCGCAATACCGCCAGCGAAATCAACTGAAAACGAAATTTGAAACGCCTCCCGAAGCCGGGCCGACCGGATCCAGGAGGCCGTGCCGACGCGCCATGAACAAACCGAAACGAGGTATAACATGAAACGATCCGAGATCAACAACTGGATTTCCGAGGCCATCGAATTTTTTCACGCCCACAATTTCGTCCTGCCGCCGTGGGCGCTGTGGAGCCCGGAGGAGTGGGAAAAGGCCGGCGGCGTCCCGGCGGAAATCAGCACCTGCCAGCTGGGATGGGATGTGACGAGCTTCGGGAGCGGCGACTTCTACAAGATGGGCCTGCTCCTCTTCACCACCCGCAACGGCGTCGCGGACCCCGCCGCGGGCTATGACAAGCCGTATGCGGAAAAGATCATGATGGTGCGGGATTCCCAGATCACGCCGCGGCATTTCCACACCTTCAAGCAGGAGGACATCATCAACCGCGGCGGCGGCAATCTGATCATCGAACTGTGGCCGTCGGACCCGGAGAAGAAAGTTCTGCTGGACAGGGAATTCTCCATCTCCGTGGACGGCTTCAACCGCACTCTCCGCCCCGGGGACAAGGTGGTGCTCACCCCCGGCGAGAGCGTCTGCCTCCGGCCCTGCCACGCCCACCTCTTCTACGGCGAGGGCACGGTGATGGTGGGAGAGGTCTCCCGGGTGAACGACGACTTCACCGACAACTGCTTCGTGGACGGCATGCCCCGTTTCGACCCCATCGTCGAGGACGAAGCTCCCCGTTTCCTGCTGGGTGTCGACTATAAAAAGTGAACCTGCGTCCGCCCGGCGAAACAGCGCCGGGCGGAGAACACGGAGACCCCCGCAATGGCTTTTCTGGAATGCAACTTTCACTCCGACGTGCTGGGCAAGGCATGCTCCATGAACGTGATCCTGCCCCAAAAGGTCTCCACCCAGATCGGCATGGATTCCGGCTCCGGGCGCAGGACCTTTCCGGTGCTCTACCTCCTCCACGGACTCAGCGACAACCACTCCATCTGGATGCGCCGCACCTCCATTGAGCGCTACGCCGCCGAGTGCGACGCGGCCGTCATCATGCCCGACGGAGAGAGGTCGTTTTACACGGACATGGCCTCCGGGGCGCGATTTTTCACCTTTTTGAGCGAGGAGCTGCCCCGGATCGTCGGAGGATTCTTCCCGATTTCCAACCGGCGTGAAGACACCTTCGTCGCCGGTCTCTCCATGGGCGGATACGGCGCGCTGAAACTGGCTCTGCGCTTCCCGGAGCGTTACGCCGGATGCGGGGCCCTCTCTCCGGTCACGGACCTGGAGCGGTTTCTGGGCCTGCTGGCGGAGACGCCGGAGGGCGCGACGGAGGCCGCGGGATTTTTCGGTCCGGAGCGGCGGGTCCCGGCGGATTGCGATCTCTTCCGTCTGGCGGCGGAAGCGGCCCGGCTCCCGGAAACGGAGCGTCCGAAGATCATCCAGTGCTGGGGGAGCGGAGACTTCCTGCTGGAGGACAACCGGCGCTTCCGGGATCACCTCCTCGGGCTCGGCGGTTTCGATTACTCCTGGCGGGAAGCCCCCGGCAGCCACGACTGGGCTTTTTGGGACGAACACATCCGAACCGTCCTGGCGGCATTTTTCCAAAAAGGCTGAATTCGGGACGCCCGCACGCTCCGGATGCGCCGTCCCGTCGCGCCCTCAGATCAGGATCCTTGCAACCGGATAGGGCTGGTCGCCGGCATTTTCGGGGAGTTTGGCGGCTTCGTCCAGTTCCGGGATCCGGGTTTCGGGATCGGCGATGAACGCCTCCAGCCGCAGGGAAATCTCCTCATAGCGCATGATGATCGCGCCGAGGCGGTGGGAGAGCAGCTCGAAGCCCATGGGTTTGTTGTGGCGCAGCCAATCCTCCCGGAAGCTCCGCCACATCTTGCGGTAAAGGCGGATCATCTCCCGGCAGCGGCTCCGGAGTTCCCGGGCCGCCCGGAGGTCCCGTTTCCGGTAAGCGGCCAGAAAATCCCGGCGAAAAGCGGTTTTTTCCGCCAGGATCCGGACCAGCAGAGCGGCATGCCGAAAAGCCTTCTCTCCGGGAGGCGGAGGCAGCTCCGCCAGCTTCCGGTACTTTGCAATGGCGTAATCCATCCACGGACCGGCGAATCGATCCAGCCAGGAGGAGTGGCGCTGGATCAGCGGGTCCTCCCAGAAGATGCCGACGGAGAAAAACATGCCGTCGTATTCTTTATCCCGCAGAGGATTCTCCATCTGCCCGAATTTCAGGACCGAAGAATAATCCAGCCCGCAGACCGCCCGGCACAGCTTCGCCGTTTCGGCCTCCCGGCCGGACCCGCCCCAGCAGAGCTCCATGACAAAAGCCAGCCCCGCCAGCGCCGAATCCAATTCGCAGTACGCCCCGTCGTCCCCCCACATGGTGAACACGATATGCCGGAGCCCGGCCTTGCGGGAGGCCGCAATGGCGGAAGCCGCGGCGGGAGCGGTCCGATTGTGATTGTACCAGAGATTGGCCCAGGTCCAGATGCCCGAAGCCATCACCGGCTCGTGCCCCAGGGCGCGGTGGCGGGCGATCCATTCGCCGTAAAAGGCCTCGTCCGGATGATAGTAGTCCCAGTAGACCAGATCCACATCCCGGGGAATGGCGGCGGCGACGTCCTCCGGGATCATGCTCTCCCGGTCGTAATAGTCGTCGCTCTTCGACCCCATGCGGAAGTACATGTCGGACCAGATCATCGGCTGCATCCCGGCCTCCCGGCACATGGCGACCACCCGGTTCAGATGACGGTTGAAGATGTCGAACTGACGCTCGAAACCGTGTTTCCGGAGAAACGCACCCAGCCCCAGGCCGAACGCCTCGTCCATGCCGATGTGAATCGTCCGGCTGCGGAGGTTTTCGGCGTAAAACCGGATCATCTTGCCGATGAGTTCATAGGCGGCGGGCTCGTCGGCGAGCAGGACGCCCGGAGTGTCCCGGACGCCCCGGTAGGCGGAAGTTTCCGCGAGCGGGTGCTCCAGATGCCCGAGGGTCTGGATGCAGCCGACCATCTCGACGCCCAGGGCAAATGCGAAGTCGTCCGCTTCCCGCAGTTCCGCGGCCGAATAGGCGCCCCGCATGTAGCCCCAGTAGGGTTCGCCGGGAAGCTCGTAGGTGTCCTCGGTGTAGAGCATCACCCGGGTGCCCCCCAGCAGTGCGAATTTGCACAGCCACTCCTTCAGGCAAGCCACCGTCATCACCGCGTTGCGGGAGACGTCCAGCATGATGCCCGTACTCTGAAAGGTGTTGACGCCGCTCCCGGCCCGTCCGGCCGTCGCGCAGGCCACGCCCCGCAAGGCGGAGGCGAGATCGGCGTACTCCACCAGCCAGCCGCCGGGGACGGCGGAGGTCCGGAATCCCTTTTCGAGGCCCGGACGGCAGGTGACGGAGGCGCGGGCCGAATCCCCGCACGGAGCGACGGGGGTAAACTCCGCCAGTACGCGGAGGGCGGTTTCAAGCCGGGCGTCGGCCCCGGCGTCGCAAAGAAATTTTTTCATCGTTTCACGCTTTCCCAGTATTTTCCGCTCCGGAAAGTTTTTTCTTATCCCAGGACGGGGGCGGGGACGAACTCCGCGCCGTCGGTCTCCAGAGCCTCCAGCTCCAGCACCACGATCTCGTTGCGGCCCTTCCGCAGCACCGGAGAGGGCACGTAGAGGGTTTGCGTCGGTCCGCGGTCCCAGTAGCGGCCGAGGTTGAAGCCGTTGATCCAAACCAGACCCTTGCGCCCGGGGCGCTTCAGAAACGCTTCTCCGGTCTCTTCAAGGGTGAATTCGCCCCGGTGGAAACTCGCCGGAACGTCGGCGAAATCCCGCCAGGCAAGTCCGCCGAGATCCTCCATGGGCATGGCGTTGTACTCCCAGTTCAGACGCAGCTGCAGTTCCACGGCCACGCCGCCGGTGATGCCCTTGAAATCCCGGCCGACCCGGGGGCCGTAGTTGATCCGGCCGCAATTCTCCACGAGGATGTCCAGCCGGGCGCCCGAGGCCGGGATCTCCGGGAGTTCAAAACCGTTGACCCCGGTCTCCCGCCAGCGGCTGCCCAGATACGCGCCGTCCAGCCAGACCTGAGCGAAGTCGTTCACGTCGAAGAGGCGGAGGATCTCCGGGGTGCCGGTGACCGAGGCCGCGTACATGGGCCCGTCCAGACGGGTGGAATAGTGGATGAATCCGAAACTCTCGCCGGCCTGCTCCATGGTCACCGGGGTGACGCTGCGGCCGCCGACCGAGCGCAGGGCCTCCAGATTGTCCAGCACCCGGGCGCTGGAAGTGAATTCCGCCGGGCCGGGGCAGATTTTCCGGGAGGGGGCGACGGGGCGGATCCGGGGGTTTCCGGTGTGTTTCCGGATGACCTCCTGACAGGCGGCGAACTTGGCCGTCGGGTCGCCGCACTCGCTCAGGGGGCTGTCGTAATCGTAGCTGGTCACCACCGGCTGATAGGTCCCCTCCAGGTCGCAGTTGGCGCCGTTGGTGAATCCGAAGTTGGTGCCGCCGTGGAACATGTAAAAATTCATATTGCCGCCGGAAGAGAGGATCGCGTCCGCCTCCTGCGAACCGTCGTCGCCCCGGACATGATGGGTTTCGCCCCAGTGGTCGAACCAGCCGTCCCAGAATTCCATGCAGAAATCCGGCCCCTCGGGCCGGAAACGCCGTCCGTTGCGGAAGGCCCGCTCGGCATTGGAGCCGAAGTTCAGCGTCATGAGCTCGTCCGGCAGCGATCCCCCCAGGATGTAGTGGCTGGCATCCCCGTCGCTGGTGAAGTAGGGCACGTCGAGATGATGCCGCCGGTAAAGATCGCGGATGAAGCACAGGTATTCGCGGTCGTGGCAGTAGGAACCGTATTCGTTTTCGATCTGGAGCAGGATCACCGGGCCGCCGTTGGTGTGGAGGCGGGGACGGATCTTCTCCAGCAGGACGTCAAAATAGGAGGTCACCCGCTCCAGATAGGGACCGTTCATCCGGCGGATCTCCACTCCGGGGACGGCCATCAGCCAGCCGGGGAGGCCGCCGTTGTCCCACTCGGAACAGATGTAGGGGCCGGGGCGGAGGATCATCTTCAGCCCGCGGGCCGCGACCTTGTCGATGAAGGCCTCCAGGTCGATGCCGCCGGAAAAGCGGAATTCCCCGGGATGGGGCTCGTGGAGATTCCACGGCACATAGGTTTCAATGGTGTTAAGCCCGAACGCCGCCGCCTTGTCCAGGCGGTCGTCCCACAGTCCCGGATGCACTCTGAAGTAGTGCAGCGCACCCGAAATCACCTGAAACGGCTTCCCGTCGATGCAAATCCTTCCGTCCCTGACCGCGACATCGCCCATTCCAACCCTCCCTGTTCGGTTTTGCCGGGTAATATACCCCGGAGGAGGATGGTTGTCAAACGGCGTCGGCGGCCAGAGGATGAAAATCGTCGTAATTCATCGCCAAAGCGGCGGCGATGGCGCGCCAGCGCGCCTCCATGTCCTCCGCCCAGAGCCACGGCCGCCATCCCAGCCTCAGATAGGTCTTTAACGCGGCGGTACGAAAATCATCCGTCCGCAGAGAAAACTTCCGGTATCCCGCCGCCCTGAGCACATGCATGGCGGCCACGCTGACCGACCGCCCGAGACGGCGGCCGGAAAACTCGGGATCGCAGATCACCCAGCCCAGCACCCCCAGCTCCGGGTATTCCGGGAAGTCGGTGCTTTCGGCGCAGGCCGACGCAGTCAGGCGTCCGGTGGAGCACTCCTCCGCCGCCAGCACGCCGCCGGGCAGCGCCTTTTTGCGGAAATTCTCCCACTGTCCGGGTTCCCATCCCGGCCAGGAGACGCACACCCGCAGCCGATTGTAGATTTCCAGCTCCGACGCCTCAACGGCCCGGATGCGGAACCCGGCGGCGAGCGCCACCGGAGGCATGGGAGCCTCCGAAACGTCGAAGATCATCCTCAACTGTTCCATGATGGCCGATCCTTTCCTTGTTGGAAATATTTCCGCTTATCCGATGAGTCCGGCGAGAATCTCCCGCAGTTTCTCCCCCAGGGCGGCCTCCCCGAGACCGGCCTCCGGTTCGGCGATGGAGAGCATCCCCCCGGAGGGCGGCGGAGCCGACGGATTCCGGAAAGGCGGCGATGAGCTTCTCCGCCTGCGCCCGGTCCCGGAAGAGTTCCGGCAGCGCCTCCGCCGCCTCGCGCACCTTGCGGAGCACAGTGAGTTTATCCCCGTCCCGGACCATCAGCCGGTAGAGTTTCGCGCCGTCCGCCGCCTCGCGCAGCAGGATCGCATTTTTCTCCAGGCGCATGGCCAGAGCGCAGTATCCCGACGTCAGCGCGGGATCCGCGTCCTCCGGGAAGATCCGGTCCGGATCAAAAGGCCTCTGCTGGGCCGATTCATCGTGCCGCCAGCGCTCCCGGACCTCGGGGATCCTGAAATCCGGCACCTCCATCGGCTGACCGCCCGCCTGATGGCTGCGCACCGCCATGATGCCGGCCAGCGTCACGTCGCAGGCGGCGTAAATGTCCCAGGGAGCGGGTTCGCCGGTGAGAATCTCCCGGGCGAAGTAATAGAGTTCCCAGAAATCCCCGCCGCCGTGACCCGCCTTTTCCGCCAGCGCGCCGCCCTCGTCGGGCCATTCCGGCTCCACCACGGTGCGGATGCCGTTTCCGGCGGCGCCGACGGTGATCTTGAGTCCGCCGCCGACGGATTCGGCCGAGGCGCGGGTGCCCCAGATGCGTTTGCAGGTGTGGTAATCTCCGGTGGTGGCGCCGCACAGATTGCGCATGACGCCGCCGTTGCTCATTTTGATCATGGAGGGAGCCGGGCGGCTCATGCCGCTGCCGGGCGGAAATCCGGGCAGGCTCACATCCTCGGGAACGGCGGTGATGTACTCGGGCCGGAGGCCGGTCATGACCATCAGGGGGCCGAGGGAATGGGTGTTGTAGTAGTGAAAATCCAGCCAGGAGCGCCAGTAGTGCATCTTCGCGCCGATGGGCACCAGCTTGTCGGGGAAGAGGTAACAGTAGCAGAGGGTCCGGCAGTCGTGCAGATACTCGAATTCGCCGTACTGGAACTCGCCGAAAAATCCATTGCGCCAGAGACCGGTCAGATACATATTCTCCTTGCTGAAGGGATAGTTTTCCAGCAGATTGTAGACCTTTCCGCTCTTTTCCACCGCCTCCACCAGCCGGACGCCCTCGGCGGGGGTGAAAAAGCTGGTCACCTCGCACATGACGTGAAATCCGGCCTCGAGGGCCCGGATCGAGTGCTCGGCGTGGGCGTTGAACCAGGTGGCCACCAGCACCGCGTCCATGTCCCGGAAGGCCAGGAACTCGTTTTCGTCGGCGGTGACAAATGCGTTGGGACAGTTTTCTTGGAACTTCTCCCGTTCTTCGGCGTTCAGATCGCATCCAGCGACGATCTCGATGTTGACGGCCGCGGCGGACCAGATGAAGCTGCTGCCCCGTCCCAGTCCCCAGATGCCCAGGCGGATCTTGCGGTCGGTGTTGAAAAATTGATGAGCCATCCGACAATCCTTTCTTTTATTGTTTCCAAATATAATAAATATCCTTTATTATAATTTGCAAATATCAAAACAGGGATTATCTTAACTTAAATTTACACAATAACGGATGAATTTATAAAAAAAGAACATTTTATGGATCTCGAAGTCACCGGAGTCGGGCTCTACACCAACGCCCAGAGCTGCAGCCAGTTCACCAACAGCATCTTTCTGGGGCTGGTGGTGTCGGGGCTGGAAACCATGAACATCTACACGCCGGAGGGGAAATTCTGCGGCGAGGCGCACAACGGGACGCTGTTTCTCCTGCCGCCGGGCTTCCGCCTGGATTTCCGCTTCAACTCCCGGCGGGAAAACTACGTCGCGATGTGCCGGAGCGACGCCGTTCAGCGGGCAGCAGACGGCGGAGCGATCACCCTGCGGCTGGATTCCTGCACCGTCGCCGTCCCTCCGGTGCTGGCGGCGGCTCCGGGCGATCTGGAACGGCTGCGGAGCGGGTTCCGCCGCCTGCTGGAACTGCACCATTCTCCCCTCCCCCGGGACGCGGAGGCCGCCAGGATGCTGGCGACGGGCCTTATGGCCGAATTTGCGGCAGGCCGGGGCCGGGAGGCGGAAGAATTTCCCCCGGAAGTGCGGAAACTGAAGCAGGCCATCGACGGCGACCCCGACTTCCGGAAGCCGATAAGGGAGCTGTACGCCGGGTGCGGCCGGAGCGCCGTCCATCTCCGCAGGCTCTTCCGCCGCTATTGCCTGATCACGCCCTCGGAGTACCGGGCGCGGCTGCGGCTGGCCAGAATTCAGGAACTGCTCCGGGAGGGGGATTGGAATCTGAAGGAGATCGCCGACGCGGCGGGCATGAGAAACGTCACCCACCTCTGCGCCTTCATCCGGAAACGCTGCGGGACGACTCCGGCCCGGCTCCGGAACGATCTGCGGCTCTGAATCCGGCGGATTTCGCCGGAGAGCTTCCGATTACCGGAGTTCTTCCCTGAGCCAGTCGGCGAGCCCCCGGGACTGATCGGTCTGCACATTGGCGTTTCTTCGGAAAAAGCCGGCACTTTGTTGGAATCGGAAGACATTTTCCCGGCAATGGACGGTACTGTCCTCATCCCCGATCATGCGGCAAAATACGGGCTTTTCGGGATAAGTATAATAATTAAAATAATTTAAAAGAAAAATCATTACAAATTTACAAAATCAACCCGATCAAACTTGACAAGCTGACAATGCCAATGTATATTAGGAACAGTGATTATCCTTGATGGGTATTTACGATAAAAGAAAAATGTTATGGCCGCAGGCGGCTGATAACTTGGATCATACCACCCCACTGCCTTTGGCTTTGGGTACGGGGGCTGAAAAGCCCCCTGTTTTTTTTTAGGGAAAAAATGAAACTGCGTACCTATGTTTATATCGACGGATTTAACCTGTATTATCGATGCTTAAAAGGGACCGGGTACAAATGGCTCGACTTATACAGAATGGCCGAATTGTTATTACCTGCCGAAAAGCACGAAATAACCAAGGTGAAATTTTTTACTGCTCGAATTGATGCGCGAGGCGGTGATGTCGATGCTCCATTGCGGCAAGACGTCTACCTGCGAGCCTTGGAAGCATATCGTCCGCAAGTAGAAATTATTTATGGACATTTCCTTTCACACCCGGCTATGCGTCCTTGCGCACCACCTGCCACCGGATGGGCAAACGTATTGCTTACCGAGGAAAAGGGCACGGATGTTAATTTGGCGGTGCATCTATTGAATGACGCATGGCTGAACAAATATGATTGTGCCGTTGTGGTGAGCAATGACAGTGATTTAGCCGAAGCAATGCGTCTTGCAAAAGAACAAAGTAAATTGATTGGATGGATGGTAACAGGAAAACAACATCCTTCACAAGTCTTGGCAAAAATTGCCCATTTCAGAAAACCCATTCGCAATCATCTGCTTTCCTCCTCGCAACTCCCCGCAAATATTCCGGGAACCACAATTACAAGGCCGTCTGTCTGGTAAAACATCTTCTCGCCGGCCAGCTTATCTGCTCGCCATCACTGAATATCATGCCGAACAGCTTCCGACAAGCCGCGTTGAATTATTTTGACTCCTGCGATTGTTTTTGTCCGAAATCGTGATATATTAACCGCAGCGGCTGTCATGCCCGGCTGGCGAAATGGCACACGCAGCAGACTTAAAATCTGCTTTCTGCGGGTTCGAGTCCCGCGCCGGGTACCATTCCATTTAACTTGCCGGTAACTTGCTTGCAACTTGCTTGCAACTTGCGGAGCCGGGCGTCAGGAGTGCCCGCCGAGGTCAATTTTAACTGGCCGGTAACTTGCTTGCAACTTGCTTGTCACTTGCGGATCCGGGCGGTCGGCGCTCCCGCCGAGGTCCAATTCAACTTGCCGGCGGCTTGCCTGCGGCTTGGAAATCCCCGAGGCCGCCCGGAGCGTCCGGGGTCCCCTCTTCATCGAACTGCCCGGAGAACCTCTTCCGGTATTCCCCCGGACTGATCTTGAAATACCTCCGGAAAGCCCGGGACAGAGCAAACCCGCAGCTGAATCCCGTCTGCTCCGCGATCATGTCCAGCTTATGCCCGGTGCAGCACAGGAGCTTCGCCGCACAGTTCATGCGCACGTCGTGAAGCATCGTCCCGGGCGATTTGCCGTAGAGCTGGCGGCAAACCAGGTAAAGATTCGGCTCCGACATCCCGGCCAGCCTGGCCACCTCCCCCACCGTCCAGTCGTGGGCGGGATTCGCCGAGACCTTTTGAAACGCCTTGCGGAGGCGGATGTGCTGATCCTGCTTGCGGTTGTGATCCAGCTCCCGGTACAGGTACATGATGGCCACCCGGCTGAGCATGTTCAGCATGACGCCGTCGGGGGTCACGCACGGGGAAGCCTCGCGGTGGAGCACCTCCAGGACGTCGTGCAGGCTGATTTCGCACTCGGAGAGGCGGGTGAAGCTCTCGCTGAGGGCGATCCGCCGCCAGCAGTCCGCCTCGGGGATGAGGTGAAACCACATGATGCGCGCCGGAGCGTCCGCACGGTAGAGGTGCACGCCCCCCGCGGCGAGAAAGAGCAGATGCCCGGCGGGGATCACTCCCGGTTCGCCCAGACCGATTTCGCAGTGCAGTTCGCCGGACATGACATAGATGAGCACATGATGCAGGCTGCAGACGCGGTGGATGGAATATCCCTCGGTGATGTCGCTGATGCCCGCGACGGAGACCTCGCCGTCGGGCCAGGCGCGGTCGTTCATATTTTGGAAGGATATGAAGCGCTCCCGGCAGGAAACCGGTATGGTCTGGATGTCGCGGGAAGTCCCGTATACCGACCTGACGACGTTTTCCCTTTTCTCCTGTTTTTCCTCCATGGAGAGCTCCCGGTTGGTGTGAATGGTTTTGACGCCCGATACCTTCAGTATAGTCCGATTTCCCCAAAAAACAATCTCCCGGGGCGAAAAAAATAAAAATTATTATAGAAAAAGTTATGCCGGTTTCGCGAAACAGCCTTTTCGGAAGCCGGGGGTCCGCCTTTTCCACCGGGCGGAAAACCGCGAAACGGCGGCAGGCCAGCCGGAGTTCGCCTGAAAAATTGGAAACGGCCCTTTTGGGATTGGAAAAACGAAAAAATGGCGCTTTTTCTCCGGATATGATAGGTACGGTTATTTTTTCCGGCCATCGCGTCATTGACAAACGCCATTTTTCGTACTATAATAATAGCAGTCCGGAAATCCTTAACCAAGTTTTCAACAACCAAACGAAAGGAATTGAAAATGAAAATGTCTGAGGATCACAAACTGTTCACACTTATAGAATTGCTGGTCGTCATCGCGATTATCGCCATTCTCGCCAGCATGCTGCTGCCCGCCCTCTCCAAGGCCCGGGCCGCCGCCCAGTCCATCAAGTGCGTCAGCAATCTGAAGCAGCTGGGACTGGCCACTGCCATGTACGAGACCGATATGAACGATGTCCTTCCCACCGGCACCAACGCCTACCGTCCCACGACGGCGACCTACGGCAACTGGTACTGGGGCTTCTGGGTGGACCTGATCGTCACCGGCTATCTCGCCGACGACTACGCCAGAACCTATGACGCCATCCCGACCGGCTGCAAAGCCCTGGCCTGCCCCGGACTTCCGGCCAACACCTACAATTACGGCATCAACGAGCTCCTCACCGGACAGTATGTGGGCGGCATCGCGCCTTTCAACCGCAAGGACTGGCCGATCTACACCGCCTTTGACAATCCCTCCTCCCGGGCGCTCTATCTGGAGCCCAAACCCTGGCCCGGCGGGAATTACATCTACGCCACCACCGGCGACCGCGGCCCGGTCTTCAATCGTCACGGCAACACCTGCAATGTGACCTTTTTGGACGGTCACGTGCAGAGTCTGAAGGAAGCCGAGCTTCCCGCCGACCGCACCAAGTTCCCCTGGTCTGAAAAGCAGTAAGTCACGACTGTCATCAGCGGCCCCGGGACTCCCGGGGTCATTCCGGACAAAAAACAGCACAGGAAGCGGCCGCCCCGGGCGGCCGCTCTCCGTAAGACCGCCGACCCCGGGCAAATTTTTTCGCGTCTCCCATCTTCCCCGCATCCAAGGATCCCCGTCATGAGTCTTCACGAAAACTCCGTCCGAAATTCTCTCCCGGACATCCCCCGCCCCGAGCACCCGCGCCCGCGCTTCGTGCGCAACGCGCCATGGATCAACCTGAACGGGCGCTGGAAGTTCGCCCTCGACCCCGGCAAAAGCGCCGAGGAGCGCGGACTCGCCTCCGATCCCTCGGGATATGATGCGGAGATCCTCGTGCCCTTCTGCCCGGAGAGCCGTCTCTCCGGGCTCGGACACACGGATTTCATCGAGAGCTGCGCCTACTGCCGGGAATTCACCGTCCCGGAGGAGTGGGAGGGATACCGCACCATCCTCCACTTCGACGCGGCGGATTACCACTGCCGGGTCTTCGTGGACGGGACGGAGGCGGTCCGGCACTCCGGCGGCGGCACCGGATTTGAAGCCGTGCTCGACCTCGCCCCCGGCAGCACCCA
The DNA here is from genome assembly GCA_045585875.1 of Victivallaceae bacterium. Classification (GTDB taxonomy): domain Bacteria; phylum Verrucomicrobiota; class Lentisphaeria; order Victivallales; family Victivallaceae; genus JAVBQJ01. The sequence continues at coordinate 15,411 of JAZMZH010000164.1, forward strand.
TCTGCTCGCGGCGCTGGTGCGGGACGACGTCCGCTCCGGCAAACAGGGAGGAGGCAAACAGTGCCAAAGATACCGTTCCTTCGGATGCGACTACACCCGGATCACCGGCATCTGGCGCACGGTCTGGCTGGAGGCCGCGGAACCGGGAGCGCTGAAATCCTGCCGCATCCAGCCGAATATCGACGCCAATACTGCGGTGCTCACCCCCGAATACTACGACGATCCCGACGGCGGCGTGCCGCTCCTGCGGATCACGGTTTCGGCGGAGGGGCGGGAGCTCCTCGTCTGCGAACGCCGGGCCCCGGGCGGTCTGCCGATATGCCTGGAACTGCCGGAAGCGGCGAGGCTCTGGAGCCCGGAGGATCCGTTTCTCTACGATCTGCGGCTGGAAGTTCTGCGCGGCGGCCGGGTCGCGGACTCGGTCTCGACATACTTCGGGATGCGAAAGGTCCACACGGCGGGCAACGTGTTTTACCTGAACAACCGGCCTTACTTCTCCCGCATGGTGCTGGATCAGGGCTACGATCCGGAGGGGCTCTGGACCGCTCCGGAGGACGAATTCCTGCGCGACTGCATCCTCAAGGCCAAAGCCCTGGGCTTCAACGGGGCGCGGATGCATCAGAAACTCTTCGAGGACCGCTACATGTACTGGGCGGACCGGCTCGGCTTCCTCCTCTGGAGCGAATACCCCAGCTGGGGGCTGGACCTCCACGACGCCGAGGCCCGGGAGAATTTCACGGCGGAATGGCGCGAAGCGGTTTTGGAGAGGGTCAACCACCCCTCGGTGGCCGCCTGGACGCCCTTCAACGAAACCTTTTTCTATCCCAACACCGAAAACCGGGTCCGGGCCTTTCCCACCCCCGTCCATCTGGACGGGTACCGGCAATTCATGACCGGCGTCTACGACCTGACCCGCGCCCTTGATCCCTCCCGCCCGGTCTGCGATTCCAGCGGCTGGTATCATGCGAAAACCGACCTCTGGACGGTCCACCTCTACCGGCAGACCGGCGCCGAACTCGCCGCCGACCACGCCGACGGCGTCCCCTCCGCCGCGCCGGAATACGAGGTCCCCTACTCCGGTCAGCCCTACTTCATCGACGAATGGGGCGGCTTCAAATTCGTTCCCGGCGACACCGGCACCCGCGACGAATCCTGGGGCTACGGCGACGCCATGACCTCCGGCGCGGAGCTGGTATCCAAAATCGCCGACCAGATCGACGCCCTGATGCGGGTCCCCGGACTTCAGGGCTACTGCTACACCCAGCTCATGGACATCGAACAGGAACAGAACGGCCTGCTGGATGCTTCCCGCCGCCCCAAAGCGCCGCCGGAGGATTTCCACCGGCTCTTTTCCCGCAACCCCGAGGCACTGTCATGAAAAAAAACTTCCTGCTCACCCTGATGCTCTGCAGCCTCTGCGCGGCCGCCGAGTGGCGCGAACCCATGATCCCCTCCCTGGACTGGGAGGAGCGTTCCGACTGGACCGGCGTCAAGACACCTCAAACCTGGCACGGCACCTCCGCCAAAGGCGACGGCGTCGCCGACGACACTTCGGCGATCCAGCTGGCCATCGCCGCCGCCGACCCCAAGGGCGGCACCGTCTACCTGCCGCCGGGACGCTACCGGATCACCCGGCCCCTGATCCTCGGGACATTGCAGATGAACGACCGTCCGGAGGGATTTACCATTATCGGCCACGGCCGGGACACGGTGATCGTCTGGGACGGAGCCGAGGGAGAGCCCATGATGCGGCTGACGGGCATCGCCTTCAGCAGGATCGTCGGCGTGACCTTTGACGGAGCGGGCCGGGCGGGAAGCGTCTTTCAGATGGGCGGGCCCGGATTTCAGAGCCACAACCTCTTCCGGCACTGCGCCTTTCTCAACGCCGGGTACGGCATCGAATCCGGAGTGCTGCGGATGAACACCGCCTGCACCGAACAGCGCATCGACAACTGCCTCTTCGAGAATTGCGGCACCGGCATCCTGCTGGGGGACTTCAACGACTACGACTGCGTGATCGAGGGCTGCGAATTCCGCGACTGCGGGTACGGCATCCGGACCCGAAAGGGCAACTTCTACGCCCGGGACTGCCATTTTGAAAACAGCCGGGAGGCGGACATCCGCAACGAGAGCGAACACACCTCCACCATCCGGCGCTGCACCTCGCTGGGTTCCAACCGCTTCCTGATCCAGGAGGCTCCGCAGAATTCCACCGTG
>JAZMZH010000165.1:0-7299 GCA_045585875.1 Victivallaceae bacterium
ATCGCCGCGCGCAGCCGCGCGGACCTGGAGGAACGGCGCGGAAACGTGCCCGAGGCCGTCCTGATCCGTCAGGCCGCCGGGATGCCCGCCGCCAAATCCCTCTATGCCGCGCTGAAGCGTCCCGGAAGCGTCCGGATCATCGCCGAGCTGAAAAAGGCTTCGCCCTCCAAGGGGCTCATCCGGCCGGATTTCCGCTTTGAAGCGTTCGCCGCGGAGTACATCGCCGCGGGCGCGGCGGCGATCTCCGTGCTGACCGAGGAGCATTTCTTTCTGGGCAGTCTCGAATATCTGCGCAGGGTCGCGCGGCTGGCCGCCGGCACCCCGGTGCCGGTGCTGCGCAAGGATTTCCTCTTCGACCGCTATCAGATCCTGGAGGCGAGAGCCGCCGGGGCCGACGCGGTGCTGCTCATTTCGGAGCTGATCCCTTCCGACGAGGATTTCTCCGCTCTGCTCGCCTGCGCTCACGATCTCGGCATGGACGCCCTGTGCGAAGCCCACGACGAAAGCGGCGTGAAGCGTCTGATCCGCCTCGGCGCCCGGATCATCGGCGTCAACAGCCGCGATCTGCGCACCTTCGCCACCGACATCAGCCGGACCGGGAAACTCCTCGCGCTCATCCCGCCGGAGTGCGCCGCCGTGGCCGAATCCGGCATCAGAGGCGCGGAGGACGCGGCAAACCTCCGCGCGGACGCCTTTCTCGTCGGCGAACTGCTGATGCGGCAGGAATCCCCCGGCGAAAAACTGCGCGAACTTCTGAGGGGCGGTCATGCGGACGCTGATTAAATTCTGCGGGATCACTTCCGCGGACGACGCCCGCTTCGCGGCGGAGGCCGGAGCGGATTATCTGGGGTTCATCTTCGTGCCGGGCACGCCCCGGGCGGTCGCGCCGGAAACGGTGCGGGAGATCGTGCGGGATCTGCCGCCGGAGGTGAAAAAAGTCGGAGTCTTCCGGGACGCCCCGGATTCCGACCTCCGCCGGATCATGGAATTCTGCGGACTGGACATCGTCCAGCTCCACGGCCGCGAAACCCCGGAAACCGCAGCGGCGCTCGCGGAGCAATACGAAGTGTGGAAGGCTCTTCCCTTCACTACGCCCGCCTCCGCCGCCCTCGCCCGGGATTTCCCCGGGTGTACCATCCTGGCCGACGGCGACAAAAACGGCGGCGGCTGCGACTGGACGCTGGCCCGGCGGGCCGCCCGCTCCGCGAGAGTGATTCTGGCCGGGGGCATCACTGGCGGCAACGCCGCAGCCGCGATCGCGGCGGTCCGCCCCGCCGGAGTGGACCTTTGCTCCGGCGCGGAGCGTTCGCCGGGGGTCAAGGATCACGGCAAAATCCTCGAAATCATCAACCGGGTCCGCCGGGCGGACCTGACACCGGACGGGACCGACCGGAGCGCCGTCCCATCGGAGACAGCAAATGAAAAACACGCATTATGACATTTACGGAGGGCAGTATGTGGCGGAAACCCTCATGCCCGCCCTGGAAGAACTCGACAGCGCCTACGAAAAATTCAAGTCCGATCCGGCGTTTCTCGCCGAGCTGAACGGCTATCTCAGGGACTATGTGGGACGCGAATCCCCCCTTTATCTGGCCGAACGGCTCACCGAATACTGCGGCGGAGCCCGAATCTATCTGAAACGCGAGGACCTGAATCACACCGGAGCCCATAAGATCAACAACACCCTCGGACAGGCCCTGCTGGCCCGGCGCATGGGTAAAAAACGCCTGATCGCCGAAACCGGGGCCGGGATGCACGGCGTCGCCACCGCCACCGTCGCCGCCCGCTTCGGATTCGAGTGCGAGGTCTTCATGGGGGCCGCCGACATCCGGCGGCAGAAGCCCAATGTGGAGCGCATGGCCATGCTCGGAGCCCGGATCCGCTCCGTCACCAGCGGCACCGGCACCCTCAAGGACGCCATGAACGAAGCCCTGCGCAACTGGGTGGCCACCGTGGAGGACACCTTTTACGTCATCGGCACCGTGGCCGGACCCGCCCCCTACCCCGCCATGGTCAAGGATTTCCAGTCCGTGATCGGACGGGAGGCCCGGGCGCAGTTTCTGGAGCGCACCGGCCGTCTCCCCGACGAGGTCATCGCCTGCGTCGGCGGCGGCAGCAACGCCATGGGGATCTTCGCCGGATTCGAAAAGGATGCGCAGGTGAAGCTCATCGGCGTGGAGGCCGGAGGCATGGGATTGAAGACCGGACACCACGCCGCCAGCATCAACGGCGGCCGGGTGGGCGTGCTCCACGGCAGCAAGAGCTATCTGCTCCAGGACGCGCACGGACAGGTCATCGACGCCTATTCCGTATCCGCCGGGCTGGATTATCCCGGCGTCGGGCCGGAGCACGCGTTTCTCCACGACAGCGGCAGGGCGGAATACACGGCGATCAACGACGACGAAGCGGTCGCGGCCTTTGATCTGCTCTGCCGACTGGAGGGCATCCTGCCCGCTCTGGAATCCTCCCACGCCATCGCCCAGGCCCTCAAGAACGCTCCGAAACTCCGCCGCGACCAGGCGATCATCGTCTGTCTCTCCGGACGCGGGGACAAGGACATGGCCAACATCCGCGCCTTTCAATCCGGCCGGAAAATACTGAAATGCGAATAAGGAGCTGAAAATATCATGAACCGTTTTCAAAAAATCTTTTCCCGCGGCCGCAAGGTCGCAATCGGCTACGCTTCCGCCGGATGTCCCGACACGGCATCCTCTCTGGAATTCATGCGCGGCATGATCGACGGCGGCGCCGACATTCTGGAGATCGGCATCCCCTTTTCCGACCCCACCGCCGACGGACCGGTGATCCAGCGGGCGTCGCAGACGGCGCTGCGCAACGGCTTCACCATCGACCGGGTTTTCGAAATCACTTCCGCGCTCCGGAGCGAACATCCCGAGCTGGGGCTGGTGCTTTTCTCCTACTACAACCCGATTTACTTCATGGGCGCGGAGCGCTTCGCCGAACGGGCAAAAGCGGCGGGAGCCGACGGCGCGCTGATCGTCGACGTGCCCTTCGAGGAACGCGCCGAAATCGAACCGGCGCTGAACGCCCGCGGCCTCGAACTCATCCCCCTGATCTCTCCGGCCACCGGAGCCGAACGCATGGCCCGGATCACGGCCGGATGCCGGAGCTTCGTCTACTACATCACCGTCCGGGGCGTGACCGGCACGCGGAAGCGGCTGCCGGAGGATCTGAAACGAAATCTCGACGCTCTGCGGGCGGTCTCTCCGGCCCCGGTGGCGGCGGGATTCGGGATCAGCACCCCCGAAACCGCCCGGGCCGCCGCGGCCGATGCCGACGGCATCGTCATCGGCTCGGCTTTCGTCAAGATTCAGCTGAACGATTCCCTGCCGTCGGCGGTGAAACGGGCCGAAGCCGAGTTTCTGGCGCGCCGGTGCTTCGGCGCGATCCGTTAGCCCGAAACACGCCCGCTCAGAACATCTCCGCGAGGAAATATTCCGCGATCCGGCGGTCGTCGTCCAGCTCGGGATGAAAGGTCATCGCCAGCTGCCTGCCCTGCCGGACCGCGGTGATCCTGCCGTCGTGTTCCGCCAGCACCGTGACGCCGGGCGCGCAGAATTCGATCTGCGGGGCGCGGATGAAACTCATCGGCACCTCCCGCATCCCGGCGAAGTCATCCCGGGTGTAAAAACTGCTCAACTGCCGTCCGTAGGCGTTTCGCCGGACCGAAATCCCCAGCGTCCCCAGGTGCACGGTCGGATCGTCCAGCAGATGCCGGGCCAGGAGGATCGTCCCGGCGCAGGTGGCCATGACCGGCAGTCCCTCCCGGATCCGGGTCCGGATATCTTCCAGCATCCCCAGATCCCGGAGCAGTTTCCCCTGCACCGTGCTCTCGCCTCCCGGCAGGATCAGGGCGTCGAACCGCTGCGCGAGATCCCCTCTCTGCCGCAGCTGGCAGGTTTCGGTATTCAAGGCTCTGAAAACGCTCTCGTGTTCCGCGAAATCCCCCTGCAGGGCCAAAACCGCGATCCGCATCAGATCCCCCGCTCCTCCATGATCACCTTGATTTCGGCGGGATTGATTCCGACCATGGCCTCGCCCAGTCCGCTGGAAATCTCCGCCAGCATCTTATAGTCCTGATAATTGGTCACCGCCTTCACGATGGCCGCGGCCCTTCTGGCCGGATCGCCGGATTTGAAGATGCCCGACCCCACGAACACGCCCTCGGCACCCAGAAGCATCATCAGCGCGGCGTCCGCCGGAGTGGCCACTCCGCCCGCGGCGAAATTCACCACCGGCAGCCTGCCGTTTTCATGGACATAGCGCAGGAGGTCCTGAGGCACCTGCAGCTCCTTGGCCGCTTCGTAGAGTTCATCCTCCGCCATATTCGCCACCCGACGGATCTCCTGATTCATTTTGCGCATGTGCCGCACCGCCTGGATCACGTCTCCGGTGCCGGGTTCGCCCTTGGTGCGGATCATCGCCGCGCCCTCGCCGATGCGGCGCAGCGCTTCGCCCAGATCCCGGGCTCCGCAGACAAAAGGCACCTTGAACGCCCGCTTGTCCACATGGTAGACGTCGTCCGCCGGGCTCAGGACTTCGCTCTCGTCGATATAGTCGATCTCAATGGCCTCCAATATCCGGGCCTCGGCGATGTGTCCGATGCGGCACTTGGCCATGACCGGGATGGAAACGGCCTCCTGGATGCCCCGGATCATGCCGGGATCGCTCATCCGCGAAACGCCGCCCGCGGCGCGGATGTCGGCGGGGATGCGTTCCAGGGCCATGACCGCGCAGGCTCCGGCCTCCTCGGCGATCCGGGCCTGTTCGGGGGTGGTGACGTCCATAATCACTCCGCCCTTGAGCATCCGGGCGAGATTGCAGTTCAATTCATACTGTTCGTTTTTCATCGGCTTCTCCTGTTTTTGACTTGACAATAATATAACATGGCGGTATATTCAATACAAATGTCAAAATTGTATGGATTACAATAAAATGCCGACAAACTCCTTTGAAAATTTCCATCTCAGCTGGACCCCGGACCGGGAAAAGCTCAAACGCCCCTTTTACCTGACACTGGCCAACGCCCTTGAGGCGGACATCGCCTCGGGACGGCTGGCCGCGGGCGCCCGACTGCCGCCCCAGCGGGAACTGGCCGATTTTCTGGACCTGAATTTCACCACCGTCACCCGCGCCTACAACCTGTGCCGGGAGCGGAATCTGATCTACGGGACCACCGGCCGGGGGACCTTCGTCTCCCCCCTGCCCGGCAAGAATCTTCTCCGGCGGGGCGGCGGCCGCCGGGAGATCATCGAGCTGGGGCTGGTGAAGGGCTTCGACCAGATCAGAGCCCCGATCCTCGAAGCCAGCCGGAGCGTGCTCCAAAAGGGCTACATCGACGAACTCTACTCCTACGCCGAACCCGCGGGACACCCTCATCAGCGCGCCGCCGGAGCCCATTGGATGAGGCAGATGGACGTACATACCGACAGCGGACACACCGCCATATTCTCCGGCGCGCAAAACGTCATCAGCACCGCGATGCTCTCCCTCTTCCGGATCGGCGACAAGATGGCGGTGGACGAATTCACCTACCCCAATCTCATCGGCATGGCGCGGCTCTCCCACATCCGGCTGATCCCGGTGGCGGGAGATGCCTCCGGGATGATCCCCGAAGCGCTGGACCGGCTCTGCCGCAGGGAGGGGCTCCGCGGAATCTTCCTGATGCCCAACTGCGCCAATCCCACCACCCTCACCATCCCGGAGGCGCGCAGGGACGCCCTGGCGGAGACCATCGCCGCCAACCGGATGATCCTGATCGAGGACGACAATACGGGCATCCCGCCCTCCGGAGGGGGGTGCCGCTCCCTGTTTTCGCGGCTGCCGGAGCAGACCATCTACATCTGCAGTTCGACCATGGCGCTGTGCAACGGTCTGCGGGTGGCCTTCGCGGCCTTTCCGGAAGGCTTCCGGACGCCGCTGCTGAATGCGCTCTTTCATCTGAACATCAAGACCTCCTCTCTGGACGCGGAGATCATGACGGAGCTGATTTTAAACGGCGGAGCGGCGAAGCTCCTGAAGCAAAAGGCGGAGCTGGCGATGGAGAGAAACCGGATCTTCGACCGCTATTTCCCGGAAGCGGCGGCGCCGGGGACCCCGGCGGCCTTTTTCCGCTGGCTGCCGATCCCGAAGCCGGGGGCGGATGAGGTGGAAATCGAGCGGCTGCTGCTGCTCCGGGGGGTGCAGGTGCACTGTTCCCACCGTTTCACCGTGAGCCGCGTCCCGCGCGCTTTCATGCGGCTGGCGATCTCCTCTCCGGAGAGCTGCGCCCAGCTGGAAAACGGCCTGGCGGTGATCCGGGAATTCATCGGCGAAAACCGATCCGCGGAACCGTAAATTTCCGACGCCCGGGCGCGCACCGGCTCACCCCGAAAAAATCAATACCGAAATGAGAACGAAACCGCGGGCGGCTGTCTTGACGAATCTCTTTTTAATGAGCACTCCATGTTTGCGCGGGCGGCCGCCTCTGCCCCGCGCGGGACGGCGGATCCTTTCGCTGCCGCGCCGTGGTCCCTGCCGCAAATGGTTTGAACAGCCGATAACATCATGAAGCAATATACCGCCGGAGGCGGGATGTGCAAATTTCCGGCCGCGGACGATAACGCCGGTTTTGAGAGCGGGAACCGGTTATTTGTGAAATTTTTCATGAAAATAATGTCATGACGACTGCCCATGATGACGCTGTTTTGAGCTCAAACGATAAAAAAAATCCTTTTTTTCTTGAAAAATATTTGCACCGAGTTTATAATATGGCTGTCGTTGGACGGCACTGACTGACGGGAGATGTCGGAGGTATTAAGGTTTTCGGAAACGCATTGCCCGAAAAGGGGGGATAAAAGATGAGCGCTGAGGTGACACTTTTTTCTTCGGGGGTCCTGATAAGCTCCGCTCAGGTGATGAGCGGGGAAACCCTTGAACCCGATTACAGCATGTATGTTTCCGAGGGAGGTTCGGCGGATCTGACCACCGTCGATTCCGGCGGCCGTCTGATCGTCAGCAGCGGCGGCACGGCCGCCGATACCGCCGTCTCCGGCGGCAATCTGGACATATACAGCGGCGGCACGGCGGACGGCGTCGTCGTAAATCAGGACGGCCACGTGGTCGTATTCTCGGGCGGCACTGCCCTGGAGATCGTGGAAAACGGCGGCTATGCGGATGTCGTGTCCGGTGCCGAGGTGACTTTTCTTGCCAACACCATCAGCGGGATGACCATCTCCAACGGAGCTTCGCTTCATTCCGCCACTGCGGCCGTTGACACCACCCTTACCGGTCGTATGG
>JAZMZH010000166.1:0-1668 GCA_045585875.1 Victivallaceae bacterium
CGGCGGCGCTTCCGTGACGGCCTCCGCCGCCGTGCCGCGAAGACCGGCCGGGAGTTGGAGGATGAGCCTGTCGGGGGGGGGCGAAGGGGGCATTTTCGGACATATTTTGAATTCATAATTTGCAAAGAATGAGGACAGTAATGGATATCAGAGAGCGTTTCAAGGCATCGTACGGAGTCGAGGCCGAGGTTGCCGCCGCGGCTCCGGGCCGTCTGGAGGTGCTTGGAAATCATACCGATTACAACGAGGGTTTCGTCCTCAGCTGCGCGGTCGGCCAGCGGACTGTCTTTGCTCTGCGCCGGGTCTCCGGACGCTCCTGCCGGGTGCGGGATTTCCGGGACTGCTCCGAAACGTCATTCGATCTCGACCGGATCGATCGTCCCGCGCCCCGGGACTGGGGCAACTACATCCGCGGGGTGATCGTCGGTCTGCGCCGCCGCGGTCATGAGATTCCGGCTTTTGACGGGGCGGTCATGAGCGACGTGCCCCTCTCCGCGGGCATGTCCAGTTCGGCGGCATTGGAGACCGCGGTCGGCTTCGCCTTTGCCCGCGCCTTCGGCATTGAGCTCGCTCCGGCGGAGTGGGCCAGGGTCGGGCAGGGGGTGGAAAATGATTATCTCGGGCTGAAGACCGGGCTTCTGGATCAGTTCAGCTCCATTTTCGGACGTCGCGATGCGCTGATTCTCTCCGATTTCCGCACGGTCGAGGTGCTTAAGACGGTGCCGCTGCCGCCGGGATACCGGCTGGTGGTGGTGAATTCCATGGTGAAGCACAATCTGGTGGATTCGGAGTACAACAGCCGCCGCGCCGACTGCGAGGCCTGTGCGGCCGCGCTTCAGAGGCGTTTCCCGGGCATGAAAACCCTCCGCGACGCTTCCATGGAGGATCTTGAGGCGGTAAAGGACGGGATCAGCCGCCGGGAATTTCTTCGCGCCAGCCATGTGATCGGCGAGTGCCGCCGGGTGCGGGAGGGGGTGCGCTGTCTGGAATCCGGCGACATCGGCGCTTTCGGACGTCTGCTCTTTGAATCCCACGAGAGCAGCCGCACTGCTTTTGAAAACTCCGTGCCCGAACTCGATTATCTGGTGGAACTCGCCCACTCCGTTCCCGGCTGTCTCGGCGCGCGTCTCTCCGGAGGAGGCTTCGGCGGCATCACCATTCATCTGGTCCGTGCCGAGGCCGCCGAGGAGTATGCCGCCCGCGTCGCCGAGGCCTTTGCCGTGAAATTTTCGGTCAGACCCGGGATCATCCTGTGCGACATCGGTGACGGCGCCCGGATTCTTTTCCCCTGAGGTGAGCATGTCGTCGCTTTGATTCCGTATCTTTCCCGCCTCTTCTCATTTGCATTTTTCGTTTTGACGAAGTATCTTATAGGACAGTACATTTTCAATCAATTCATGGAGTTACGAAATGGGACAGCAACATCGTAAAGTCGCCAAGCGCATCCGCCGCAAAAATTATCTCGAGCGCTGCAAAGCCAGGGTTCGGGTTTCCATCTCCAAATCCTCCAAAAAGAAATAACCTCCCCCGTTCCCTCGGGGGGGGGCGCGTTTCAGAGACAGTTCCTTCGGCTGCCCTTTTCCGGGGGGAGTTTCGGCGAGGCAGTTTCTTCGGTTGGTTCTGCTCTTCCGGGAGGTGTTTCGGCGAGGCAGTTCCTTCGGTTGGTTC
>JAZMZH010000167.1:0-24146 GCA_045585875.1 Victivallaceae bacterium
TAGAGCACGGCGCAGGTCAGGAGCATGATGCAGACCGTGAATTTCGGCCAGTTGTACCAGATGCCGTAGTCGGTGGCGCCGAAGAGGTCGAAGTAGATGATGACTCCGCCGAGCACCACCGGTATGAGAAATCCGAAAAACACGATCTTCTCATATTTGCTCCGGCCCAGGGCCACCGAGTGGCTGTATTTCGAGTAGATGCCGACCACAAAGGCCAGGGCGGTCATGATCGCTGCGGCCACGACCAGGAGCAGCCGGACCGCGAAGAAATACTCCGCCCGGCGTTCCGGAGCGAGGGCGTCCCGGTCGGCAGTGCCGTCCGGCAGGCCGACGGCGAGGGCGAGGCACCCGGCCGAGGCCATGTCCGGGAAATCCCGGACGGCTTCGACCGAGATCCCGGCTTTCTGAAGAAATTCATCGGGTTCAAAGGGGATGCCCTGAAATGTGGCGGGCAGGGAGATGAACAGCTCCAGGACCACCGAGACGGTCAGAATCCCTCCCAGCACGAGGGCGAAAATCTGTTTCTTGCTCATGACACTCCGAAAAAGTTGCCGCTCCGGAGGGCCCGGGATGGGGTTTGCAGGGCCCCGTGTCCGGATGCGATACGTTAATATAACGCAGGAAACGGCGAATTGCAATTATTTCTCCGTCAACCGTTCGGAAAATTTTCGCTTCCCTGCGGAAATTTCGGGGAAAAAAAGATTTGTAATTGATCCCTTGAGATGTATATTACCGGAAGCCCGGGCCCTTGCTGCCGCGGGCGCGCCGTCCCGCGAACTCCGAAATGCGAAATCCCGGCGGTCCGGCGTCCCGGAACTTTCACAGCGGGTTTCGCAGGAGAGCCGCAATGGCCGGAACTTTGTATTTGCAGACCGACATCGGCAGCGACATCGACGACACCTGGGCGCTGGCGATGATCCTGAAGTCGCCGGAGTTGAAGCTGAAGATGGTGCTGACCGACACCGACGACACCGTTTACCGCGCCGCGCTGGTGTGCCGGATGCTCCAGATCGCCGGACGGGAGGACGTGGAGGTCGCTTCCGGCATCGTCCAGTGGCCGCCGCACTTCTTCGATCTCCGCCAGCGCGACTGCGTGGCGCATTACGATCCCGACACTTATCCGCGCTTCACCCGGGACGGGGTGGATCGCTTCATCGAGGCGATCCGGGCCGAACCGGAGCCGGTGGCGCTGGCGGCGATCGGTCCGGTCCCGAGTCTGGCCGCGGCGCTGCGCAAAGCGCCCGACATCGCCTCCAAAATCGACTTTTACGGCATGTTCGGCAGCGTGTACCGTGGCTACGAGGGCGCTCCGGAGATTTCCGCCGAATACAATGTGCTCGCGGATGTCGCCGCCGCCAGGACGGTTTTTGCCGCCAAGTGGCACAGCGTGACGATCACGCCGCTGGACACCTGCGGGCTGGTGCGCCTGGATCGCGCCCGTTACGGACGCCTGCTGAAGTCGGAGGAGCCGCTTCTGCGGGAGGTCATAAAAATGTACCGGGAGTGGGATTCCCGGGTGCACGGGAGGGAGACGGAGCCCGAGGAGAGCACCATCCTGTACGATACGGTGGCGGTGCACATGGCCATCTCCGGAGAATTTTACCGGACGGAGGAGGTGAAGCTCATCGTGGACGACAAGGGCTTCACCCGCATCGATCCCTCCGGCGCTCCGATCCGGGCGGCGGTGGAGTGGACCGATCTCGAGGGCTACTGCGACTATTTGACCGGGCGGATGCTGAGTCCGGTCGTGCCGCGCTGAATTCCGGGGAGGCGCATGATGGAGCTTTCGGGATCGGAGCGGGAAGCCGGCGGGGAACGGCTCCGGCTTTTCCTCAGACAGCGGCGGCTGCTGGAGACCTTTCTGGAACATCGGGCGATTTCCCGGGCCCAGTACGAGCGGAGTCTCCGCTGCATGGCCTCCGGGATGGGAATGGAGCTGGTGGAGGACGCCGACGGACGGCTCCGCCTCAAGGGGGAACCGTGAGCCCGGTCCGGCGGAAGAGCATGATTTGACGATATGCCGCCCCGCGGCGGCGATAACGGAAACGCGGCGCCGGAGGCGTCCGCAGAAAGTGAGACAGGATGAAAAAGGGGTACACGCACATCTGCATCGTCCTCGACGCGTCGGGGTCCATGGAGTGCATCGCCAACGATGTGAGGGGCAGTTTCAACACGTTTCTGAAACGGCAGAGGGAGGCCGGCGGCAAAACCGTTTTTGATCTCTTCCAGTTTTCGGACAGGGTGAAGCGCATCGTCAATGCCGCGGATCTGTCCGGATTTGAGGAGGATCTGATGGCCGGATACGAGTGCGGCGGCTGCACCGCGCTCAACGACGCGGTCTGCATCGCTATTGACACCATCGGACGGGAGTTTGCGGCGATGGCGGAGGAGGAGCGTCCGGAACATGTGCTCTTCGCCATCATCACCGACGGGGAGGAAAACGCGAGCCGGGAGTACACCGCGGAGGATGTGAAAAAGCGCATTGAGCATCAGAAGAGCGTCTACAGCTGGGAATTCGATTTCCTGGCCGCAAATCAGGACGCTTTTGAGACCGGCAGCGCCATGGGGCTCGACCGGGATCAGTGCGCGGACTTCTGCCAGGACGCTTCCGGAGCCGCCTGCATTGCCGAGCGGCTGTGCTGTCGGGCGGAAGCGGTCCGGGGACGCTGACGCGGCGGATGATTTCGGATTTTCAGGGGAAATCCCGGCGGCGGAATTGACAATCCGTCCGGCGAGGGTATATTATTCTCCTGTTGAATTCAATTCATAACCAAAGGATACGAAAATGGCTGTTTCCGATGCAGAAAAGTTTCACTCCGGAGAAATGAACCGGTTCGCGGTCAGCGCCGCGGAGGCTCACGACGGCGGCGTGCGGGTCGTATTCATCGGCAACTCCATCACCATTCACGGGGTGCTGCCGGAGATCGGCTGGCACAACGAATGGGGCATGGCCGCCGGAGCCGCCGAAAAGGATTATGCGCACCTGGTGATCCGCGGCATCGAGCGGGAAACCGGACGCCGGGCGGATGTGCGGATCCGCAATCTGGCGGATTTCGAGCGGGATTTCCGGAATTACGATTTTGAGAAGATCCGCGATCTGATCGACTTCAATCCCGACTATCTGGTGGTCGCCCTCGGCGAAAATGTGGCGGAGCTGGAGAGCGAAGCGGAGCGGCACGAATTCCGGGACGCTTTCAAAAAACTGCTTCGGAGTTTCCTCTCCGACGATGCGAAGCCCAATACCGTGGTGCGCGGCGTCTTCTGGCCGAATGAGTGGAAAGACGCGATGATGTCCCACGCCGCCAGTGACCTGGCGCTGCCTTTTGTAAAGGCCGACATCGCCGGAGACGAGAGCATGATGGCGCTCGGCAAATTTGAACACGACGGCGTCCGGCGCCATCCGGGCGACAAGGGCATGGCGGAGATCGCCCGCCGCGTCCTCGAGGGATTTTTCCCGAAGGATTCGGGGTACGAGGCGTGGGCGGACGGTCAGCGGGTTTTCGTGCGTCCGATCCGGGTTTCGGCGATGCCCTTCAACCAGTGGATGCCCGGCTACCAGCGTCCCGCCGACCAGACGGAAGTCGCCGGCATGGTGAATATCGAGTCGGAGGGACCGACGGAATTCCGGGTCCGGGCCGCGCGAAGCTTCCAAAGCGCCAAAGTGCGTCCGCTGCGCGCCGGAGTGACGCCCCGGATCGAGGGGGAGGAGATCGTTTTCACCCTGCCGCGGCCGGGCCAGTATGTGCTGGAGCTGGACGGATACCATCGCCCCCTGGAAATTTTCGTGAATCCCAAACGGGATTTTTCGTCCGAAATCCGGGAGGCGACGATGGTTTTCGGACCCGGCCTTCACGAGCCGGTGGCCGTCAAACTCCGGAGCCACGATCGGGTCTATATCGACAAGGACGCCGTGGTGATGGGGACTTTTCAGGCGGAAAATGCGGAAGACATCAAAATCTTCGGCAACGGCATCATCTGCGGATCCCGAAACCGCCGCCCCGAGGACTGGCATTGTTTCTGCATCAGCCCGCTCTGCTTCATCCATTCCCGCGACATTGTCGTGGACGGTCCGGTCGTCCTCGACGCGGCGGGCTGGTGTGTGGTCACCATCAACTCCAGCAACGTCGAATTCGCCAATCTGAAGATCACCGGCGCCTGGCGCTACAATACCAACGGCATCGACATCTGCAACTCGCAGCATGTTTCCATTCATGACTGCTTCGTCCACTCCTTTGACGACACCATCGTGCTCAAAGGCCTGCCCCAGGCCGAATACCGCAAATATCCGGAAGAGGATATCCGGGTGGAGCGCTGCATCTGCTGGTGCGGCTGGGGGCGGACGCTGGAGTGCGGCCTGGAAACCTGGGCTTCCCGCTACCGCGGCATCGTATTCGAGGACTGCGACCTCATCCACAACAACGCGACCGCCCTGAGCGTCCATTTGGGCGGCTGCGCGGCGGCGGAGGACATCGCCTTTCGGAATATCCGCATCGAATACGACGCCTCCGAGCTGTCCTCCGTCCTGCAGACCGGGCGGGATCAGCGCTATGCGGGCGAGGCTCCCTGTTCGGGAAACTGGCTGGAGGCGGGGAATCAGAAGATGTTCACTCCGGGCGGCGATATGTACTCAGCGGAGGGGCTCGGCTTCGACCCGACGGCGGAGCCTTACGGCACGTTCCGGAATCTCACGGTGGAAACCATCGACATCACCGTTGATGAGGGGGCCGTGCTTCCGGGCATCGCGATGTTCGCCGTCCCGGGCAGTCTGTTCGGGGCCGTCTCCATTTCCGACGTGCGCATCAACGGCGTCCTCCAGCCCTTTGTCCGCGGCTGAAGCCGCGGCCCGGAGCCGAGGCCGGAAATCCTTCCGGCTCCCGGCTCCGCGGCGGATGAGGAGAGGTCCTTTCGGAAATATTATGCAAAAATATAAAATTCAGTGCATAATATGTAATTTATAGCCGAAAAAACGATATGCAAAATGAAAGAAGTGCGCTAAATTAATGTCCGGACCCTGAAACAGGAGGTTTTTTATGGGTATCAAACTCGGACTGGTCGGACTCGGTTCTTTCGGCAGCGCCTTCGCGCCGTTGTTCGCTTCGCATCCCCTTGTGGATTCCGTCATCCTCTGCGATACGGAACCGGACAAGATCGCAAAGCAGATGGAGAATCCGATCATCGCACGCAAAACTTCCGCCAAAGTGCTCTCCCTCGACGAAGTCTGCAAATCGGACTGCGACGCCGTCGTCGTCATCACCCAGCCCTGGCTGCACGCTCCCCAGTGCATTCAGGCGATGGAGGCGGGCAAGTACGTCTACTCCGCGGTGCCGGTGAGCTGTGTCCCGGATGACGAGGAGATTCTGGACTGGTGCGGCAAAATCATCGACACGGTCCGGCGCACCGGCATGGAATACATGCTCGGCGAAACCACCATCTACCGCCCCCAGACCATGTTCTGCCGCCGCATGGCGCAACAGGGACTCTTCGGCGACTTCGTCTATGCCGAGGCCGAATATACGCACGATGTGGACACCGCCGGTTGTTCCCTGCGGGAAGTCCGGGCCTGGCGCACCAAGGGCAAGGTCGGGGAAATGCACGATAAGATCATGGCGCCTTATTGGCAGCGCGGCTGCAAAGAACATCCCATGAGCTATCCCACCCACTCCGTCTCCGGCGTGGTGGATGTGATGGGGTGCCGTCCGCTGACCGTTTCCGCCATCGGCTACCGAAACGCCAACAACGATCCTTTTTTCGAGCATAACGACTTCAGCAACATCACGGCTTTCTTCCGGATGGACAACGGATGCGCCGTCCGGGTGGCCGAGATGCGCGAAATCTCCTACAACCTCGGTCTGTGCGATGAGGACTTCCGCATTTTCGGCACCCGGGGCAGTTATTCGCTGACCCGCTGGTGCTCCAACGGGCGCACCGCCCCCACGCCGGAGGAGAAACCGAACAAGGAGACCGTTTACACCCTCGAGGAGATGAGGGATCCGCTGCCGCCGGAAGTCGTCGAGGCCTTTTCCGAGGCGATGGCCGACGATGGTACCGGCAAGGGTGATTTCTTCGCCGGCGGACACGGCGGTTCGCACCCTTACCTGGTGCATGAGTTTGTATCGTCCGTGGCGGAACGGCGCCGTCCGAGAGTCTCCGCCTGGGATGCGGCCATGTATATGTCCATGGGCGTGGCCGCGCACAAATCCGCCTGCCGGGACGGCGAGATCGTCAAGGTCTTCGACTTCGGCACCAAGTAACACGGAGGCGGACGGCACGGCGGGAGCATCACTGCTCCCGCCGCGTCTTTTCCGCGGGGCGGCGGGCGGCGGAAATCTTCCTTCGGCTGTTTGCTTTTCGAGGAGAAGAGGGGTATATTAGACGGTACCGCCGCCCTCTCTCCTGCCGACCGAAAAAACGGAATCCGTTATGAAGAATCTGATCCTGCGCCCCGAAATCCCTTCGCAATATCATGCCATGGAGGCGCTCGTCCGCGATGCCTTCTGGGACAGATTCCGTCCCGGGTGCGCCGAGCATCTGGTCGTCCGCAATATGCGGAACGCCCCGGAAACCGTCCCGGAACTCTGCCTCGCCGCGGAAGAGGAGGGCGAATTGGTCGGCGGGATCTGGTATGCCCGGGCGCCCCTCCGCGACGGAAAAATCCTGCATCCCGTACTGACCCTGGGGCCGGTCTGCGTGAAGTCGGATCGACACTCCGAAGGCATCGGTTCGGCCCTGATCCGCCAAACCCTTTCCGCGCTCCCGGAGGGATTCCCGGCGGTGATTCTCTACGGGGATCCGGCATACTACGGCCGCTTCGGATTCCGTCCGGCGTCGGAATTCGGGATCACCGATGCCGAGGGGAATCACTGTCCCGCGCTGCTGGTCCGCCCGACGGGAGAGCACGTCCCCCGCGGCGCTTTCGACGAGGGGAGCGTGTATCATGTGACCCCGGAGGCGGTGAGAAATTTCGACAAACAGTTTCCGCCCCGGCGGATGCATTACCGCTCCGGGCAGCTCTTCTTCGTCGAGCCCGCTCTTCCTCCGGAGGATCCGCTCTTCTGTGCCTCCTGGGAACTGCGCGGACGGGCCGAAACGGTCCTGCGGGACTCCGGCGTGCTGGAGGCCTGGGAGAGCATCGGCGGAGAAATCTGCGGCGTCGGATCCTTCCGCACCGGCCTCATGATGAAAAAACGGGACATCGACCTGCACATTTACACCGAAACGCTTGACGCGGAGCGGACACTCCGGGCGCTGACCCCCGTCATCGCCTCCGGGCGCACCGTCGGCCTGATTTACGCGAACGGCGCCGGGACGGAGGAGCGCTGTCTGGAATGGCATCTCCGGCTGTCGGACGACGCCGGGGAGGAGTGGACGATCGACATGATCCAGATCCTCACCGGGACAAAATACGAGGGCGTCATGGAGGATGTCGCGGAGGCCGTCATCGACGCGGCGACGCCTGAAATCCGGAAGCGGATCCTCGTGCTGAAAAACGCCTGTCCCGACGGAGTGAAAATCTGCGGGATCGAGTATTGTAAGGCGGTCATCGACGACCGCGTGACCTCCTGGCCGGAATTCATGGCGTGGCGCGAAAACAATCCCCCGGATTCCCTGATGGATTGGAAACCGGGGAAGCGCTGATTTCCGGCATCTGAGCGTACCCTTACGTCAGAAATGAAGCACGACCCGGGGCTCCGTGAAGGAGTCGATGGCCGCCGTCGCGCCCGGTGCGAAATAAAGCACCAGCATATTGGGATCGTCGGCGCTGTACATGCCTTTGAGGGATGGATGGGCGTCGAGCATCGCCTCTTTGGCCTCGAGGCGGTCGTCCTCAACGAGCCTGCCGGAGAGCCGGAGCCAGCATTGCTTCTCCGGCAGAAACGCGCAGAGCTCCACTTTGCCGTTGCGGAGCAGCTGTTTCGCGACATTCTTTTTTCTGCCGGTCTGGATGTAGAGCCGCCCCTCGAAGATCAACGCCGTGCCGAAGGGCCTCACCCGCGGCTGGTCTCCCTCCGCGGTCGCCAGATAGTAGACGCCGGCCTCTTTGAGAAAGGCGCAGACGGTTTCCATATTTTTTCGCGCCTCCTCGGGCGAAACGGCCGCTCCGCCGTCGGAAGAGGGAAGCGCGCACCCGGCCAGCAAAAAGGAAATTCCAAGAAAGGACGCGATAATTTTTTTCATCATAACACCTCCGTTTTTCGGTATAATATAACACCGCCCGGGAAAAAGTTCAAATGCCTTCCTTCTTTCCTTTTTTCAGGTTGCGGCGGGCCTGTTCGTTGGTGCGAAAAATCATCCCGGCTTTTTCGCAGGCATCCAGCCCGGAACAGTCGCCGCAGGTTTCGTAATGCTTGGCCCGGGCACACTGCCGGATGGGGCAGAGGGATTCGCAATAGGGAGTTTTGACCCCCTCGGTCCGGCAGCCGGAGCAGCGGATCATTTCCGGCGTGATTTCGACGCCGTTCAGTTCCGACCAGTGTTTTGCGACCTTCTTGCGCAGTGCGTCGTCGTTTCGGACGGTGGCGATGCGGGCTTCGCAGGTTTCGCAGTCCAGTCCGCAGTATGCGATGTACTCTTTCATCATGCCTCCCGGTTGTTTTCAAAAAGCGGCGGGCGGTCCGGTCAGGAGAAGCGGACGCTCTCCCGCGGGATCAGCAGATAGGGCAGGACCGTGCGGAGGGGAGTTTTCTTCCCGGCGATGCGGGATTCGATCACATCCGCCACCGCGGCTGCCAGAGCGGCGTAATCCGGCGAAATCACGGTCTGGGGCGGGGTCCCGTATCGGGAGAAAAATGTCTGCTCCGAGGCGATCAGGGAAATGTCGTCCGGGACGCGCCGGTTGAACATCGACAATGCGTAGGCGCACAGGATGCCCCCGCTGCCGCCGGGACAGAAGAGGGCGTCCGCGTTTCTGCGGAGCAGTTTGCCGACGATCTCCAGGTATTCGTCGTCGTTGCCGAAGCAGATCATGGAATCGTCCGCGGGCAGACCCCGTTTCCGGAGGGCCTCGCGGAGGGCTTCATAGCGGATGTCCGCGTTTCCCGTCCCGGGTTTCCCGTGGATGATGCAGCCGATCCGGCGGCAGCCGTGCGCGTACAGGTGATCGATCGCCAGCTCCATCCCCTGGGCCTCGTCGGAACGGACCAGGTAAACCTCCGGCGACACGCGCGGCGCATCCCGGTCGATGATGACCAGCGGCGCCGAAAAGCGCTCCGACCAGCGGGAAAAATCGCCCGGGTCGGCGCCGATCGCGGCTGCCGCGCAGAATTGGATATGGTCCAGCCGCTCCAGATTGTCATGCGGCAGAACTTCGAGCCGGAATCCCCTTCGGGGGAGTTCCCGGGTCAGGGCCATGAGGATCATTTCCACGCAGCACTGCACCGGATAGACCGATGCATAGGGGGTGATGATCACGATATTCCGCTGTCGGGCGGAGATGCGCGGATGGTAGGAGTGCTCCCGGGAGATCGCGAGGACCTTTTCGCGGATCTCCGGGCTGATGTTGGGATGATGGCTGAACACCCGTGAAACGGTGGAGGGCGACACTCCGGCAAGTCTGGCGATTTCCTGTATCTTCATGAGCTGTTTTCCGTAATTTTGCGTTATTTGTAATATATCCTGCGTTTTTGTGAAATCAAACGGCAATTTGCATGAAAAATTCCAGAAAATAGTGAAAAATCTGATTGTTTTGCGGGCGGAGGTGAGGTATTGTATTGCCGTCAGCCCGGTTCGGGAATTCCGGATGCCGGAAAAGAAAGGATTTCAGCATGAAAAAGGTTTTAGTGCTCGGCGCCACGGGAGCGATGGGACAGTATCTGGTCCCCTGTCTGGCGGAAATGGATTATCAGGTCGACGCGATTGCTTTGGAGGAGCAGACGCCGCAATGTCCCGGCGTCACTTATTGCAGGGCCGACGCCAAGGATCCGTCCGAGCTCCGCCGCCTGCTGGCGCGAGGATACGACGGGATCGTGGATTTCATGATCTATAACTCCCGGGAACTCCCGTGTTATCTGCCCCTGCTGGTGAACAGCACCGGACATTACATCTATCTCTCCAGTTACCGGATCTATGACAACAGGGAACTGCCGATCCGGGAAACGTCCCCGCGGCTGCTGGATGCCGCCGATGACGTCATGCTGCGCAATTCGGAGGATTACTGCATATTTAAGGCGCGCGGCGAAAATATCATTCACACCCTGCCGGAAAACCGCTGGACGATCGTCCGTCCCGCCATCACCTATTCCAGAATGCGTTACCAGCTGGTGACTTTGGAGGCCCCCGATACCGTGGGCAGAGCCTTTGCCGGAAAAAAGACCGTGCTGCCGGAAACGGCCCGGCATGTTCAGGGCACCATGAGCTGGGCCGGGGACGTGGCGCTTATGCTCGCCAGACTTCTTTTCAACGAAAAGGCGCTGGGAGAAGTCTTCAACGTCTGCACCGCCGAACATCACTCCTGGGAGGAGATCGCCGCATATTACAGGGACATCTGCGGTCTGGAGGCGGTCTGGATCGACCAGGAGGATTATCTCAGGATTCTGAATCCGGATTTCTTCCGGCCTTATACCCGCTGGCAGCTGGTGTGCGACCGGCTGTTCGACAGGGTTATGGATAATTCCAAGGTTCTGGCCGCCTGCGGGATGAAACAGGAGGAGCTGACGAAACTCTACGATGGTCTCAAAAAGGAGATTGCCCGCTGTCCCGTGGATTTCCGGTGGCCGGTGAATTCGGCCATGGACGAATACCTGGCAGGCCTTTCCAAGGGGGGAAGTGAGATATGAAACAGTCTTTTTTCAACCGCCGGAGCGCCGCGGTGACGATGCTGTATTCTCCGCGGGACATCGGGGAGGCGGTCAGTCTGGCGCGGGCCGCCGAGATGGACGGAGCCGACGGCATTGCCGTGGAACTGGGGAAGATGCCGCCGGAAGAGCGGACCGGAGAACATTTCCGGACGCTGATCCGCTCCGTCCCGCTGCCTTTCATGTTTCTCGATTACCGCAGCGACCTCTTTCTGGGGGCGGATGACGAGGCTCGTCAAAAGGATCTGCTGCTGGCCGCGCAGTGCGGCGCGGAGGTGATCGACGTGATGGGCGATCTTTACGATCCCTCTCCTCTGGAGCTGACCGCGAATCCCGCCGCCGTGAAAAAGCAGAAAGCTCTGATCGACCGGATTCACGGGGCGGGCGCGAAGGTAATCATGTCCTCCCACATGGTTTCCGTGGAGCGGAGCGCCGAAGAGGTGCTGGCGCATCTGCGGGAACAGGCTTCCCGCGGCGCGGACATCCTGAAGATCGTCGTCGGGATGGATACGGAAGAGGCGATGCTGGAGGGGGTCCGGACCCTGCTCCTGCTTCATAAGGCACTGGACAGACCGTTCGTTTTTCTGGGTGGAGGAGCTTACGGCAGATTCATCCGCTATGTCGGTCCCGTGCTCGGTTCGGCCATTGAATTCGCGGTGCACGATTATCTGCCGGACTCCGGCTACAGTCAGCCGACGATCCGCTCCTTCCGGGGCGTACTGGAGCACTTCCATTGGAATATCGGGGATTTGAAATCATAGAAAGGGTTGTTTATGAAATTCGATCACAGAACCGCCTTCATCACCGGCGCGGCCGGACGGATCGGCCGCGCGCTGGCTCGCGAATTCGGGAAATACGGAGTGAAGCTTTATCTGGCCGACATCACTCTCTCCGGGCTGGAAACCCTGTGCGCCGGGCTGCGGGAGCAGGGGATCGAAGCGCATCCGGTGCCGCTGGATGTCATGGACCCTCTTCAGATCGCCGAACGGGCCGAATCGGTGCTGGCCGAAGCCGGACGGGTGGACATCCTGGTGAACAATGCGGGGAAATGGCCGCGGGGCAGTATTCTGGATACCGGCGATGCGCAATGGAGGGAGGTCATCGAGCTGAATCTGACCGGCGTTTTCCGGGTTTCCCGGGCGTTCCTTCCGTCCATGAGAAAAAACCGCTACGGCAGGATCATCAATCTGGGCTCCATCGCGGGGCTTGTCGGCCTCCCGGGGCATTGCGCGTATTCCGCGGCCAAGGGCGGCGTCATCATGCTGACAAAAACCATGGCCATGGAGCTGGCCTCCTGCGGGATCACCGTCAACAGCGTTTCGCCGGGGATGATCCTGGACGCCCGGGAACCCCATGACGGAACCTGGATCGGCCGCTGCGGGACCGGGGACGAAGTCGCCCGGGCCATTGCGTTTCTGGCTTCGGATGAATCCGGTTACATTACCGGCGCGGATCTGCCTGTCGACGGCGGACGGGTGCTCGGGCCGAAAAGTCTCGACTGGAAACCGCCGAAGCGGGCGGACGCGGAAACCGCCGAAAATTCTCAGGGAGGCATAAGATGCTGAATGTCAAAGTCGTGGTGGCCCCAAAGCCCGGCAGGGTCACGCTGGAAACCGTTTCGCTCGACGAACAGGCGCTGCCGCCGGATCAGGTGCTGGTGAAAACCGATTACAGCGCCGTCAGCGCCGGGACCGAATGCGCCTGGATCTCCGGAAATGCCAATTGGGATGACCAGAAATTCCCCTTTTACCCCGGTTACAGCGCGGTCGGACACGTCATCCGGGTCGGGGAAAACGTGAAGAATTTCGCGGTCGGGGACCGGGTGATCGTGCCCTGGCACGGCCATCGTTCCCATATCCTCGCGCCCGCCGCCCGGGTCTGGGACGGCGCGTACCGGATCGCCGACGACCGCATCGACATGATCGAGGCGGCCTGTGTCCACATCGCCAGTTTCCCGATGCTCGGCGTCAGGAAACTCAGGATACAGATGGGAGAGTCGGTGATGATCGCCGGCCTGGGCATTCTCGGGCAGATCGCGCTGCAGGCCGCGCGCTGCTCCGGGGCGATGCCGCTTCTGGCCTGCGATTTCTCGCCGGAACGGCGCGCGCTGGCGCTGAAAATGGGGGCGGACGCCGTATTCGATCCGGGTGAGCCGGATTTCATCGAAAAAGTCCGCGCCGCCGCCGGGGGCGGGGGCGTCCGGGCCGTGGTCGAAGTGACGGGCAAGGCCGCGGCGCTGCAGCAGGCCTTGAAATACACCGCTCGGATGGGGCGCATCTCCCTGCTCGGCTGCACCCGGGTCCCGGATTGTCCGATTGATTTCTATCGGGATGTGCATCTGCCGGGGATCACTCTCATCGGCGCGCATACCCAAAACCGGCCGGGGAGCGATTCCCGTCCGGGCGAATGGACCGAGCAGGACGACTATGAGACGATTCTGAAGTTTCTGGCGGCGGGAAGATTCCGCTTTTCTCCGCTCATCAGCCGGGTCGCGAGTCCCGCCGAGTGCGGCGAAATCTACGACACCCTCCTGCATGCCGGAAATCCGCCGCTGGGCATCGTTTACGACTGGAATCTGCTGAAGGAGTGAAATCATGGATAAAATCAAAATCATTCAGATCGGGATCTGTCACGAACACGCGCAGGGGAAATTCGCCTCGCTGAAAAAACTGAGCGACACCTTTGAGATCCTCGGGATTGTGGATGAGCGGGATTTCTGCAAAACTCCGCGCCTGACCGAATTCTTCGACGAGAATTTTTATGCGGATTCCCGCAGGCTGACGCTGGAGGAGGCGCTGAGTTATCCCGGGCTCCGGGCGGTGACCGTGGAGGTCCCCAACAACGACCTCGTGCCGATCGCCATACAGTGCGCGAAGCGCAATCTGGCGATCCATATGGACAAGCCGGCGGGCGAGGACCCGGCGCCGTTCCGGGAACTGCTGAAAATCTGCAAAGCCGGGAAACTCCCTTTTCAGATGGGATTCATGTTTCGCGGCAACCCCGCGTTTCAGTTCTGCATCCGGGCCATCCGGAACAAACTGCTCGGAGACATCTTTGAGATCACGGCGGACATGAACCACTGCTACGGCGGCAAAATCTATCAGGAGTACATCGGCAAATTTTCCGGCGGCCTCATGTTCAATCTGGGCTGTCATCTGATCGATTTCGTCGTCGCGGCCATGGGGCGGCCGGAGCGGGTGACGCCGTTTCTGAAAACGGTCCCCGGCTCCCCCGAGGGGTGCCGCAACAACTGCATGGCGGTGCTGGAATACCCCCATACGCTGGTGACGCTGCGCTCCTGCGGCAGGGATCTCGGAAACACCGGGGAGCGGGCGGTGAAAATCGCCGGGACCAACGGGACCATCCGCTTTTCCCCGGTGGAACGCTTCGACGGCAAGGGGATCGAGCTGTCTCTGCATCTGGCCCGGGAGGCGGGTGATTTCCCCGCGGGGAGGCATACGCTGATTTTCCCGCCGCAGCAGGACCGTTATGAAGTTCAACTGCTGGAGCTGGCGGAGGCGATCCGCGCCGGGACCCCCTGCGCTTATTCCTGCGAACACGACGAACTCGTCCACGAGGTGACTCTGGCGGCGGCAGATTACATCCGGTGGAGGTAATATCATGTACGCGATGATTCTCGACGAAACCCGCAATTTCCAATGGGCCGAAATGCCCGATCCCGTGCGCAAAGACGGGGAAGTCCTCATCGAAGTTCACGCGGCGGCGGTCAACCGCGCCGACCTGATGCAGAAGGACGGCTGTTATGCCTCGCCGCCGGAGTGGCCGCAGTGGTGCGGTCTGGAAGTGGCCGGGATCATTGCGGAAGCGCCGGAAGGTTCCGCCTTCAAGCCCGGCGACCGGGTCTGCGCTCTGGTGGGCGGCGGCGGATATTCCGAAAAGATCGCCGTCCCGGAGGGCATGGCCGTCCCGATCCCGGAGGGGATGTCCATGATCCAGGCCGCGTCCATTCCGGAAGTGTGGAGCACGGTTTATCTGAATCTCAAGCTGGAGGCGGGAGGCATGAAGCCCGGCGACGTTTTTTATATGCAGGCCGGGGCCAGCGGCGTCGGGCTCGCCGCCATCCAGTTCGCCAAATCCATGGGGGCGGAAGTCGTCACCACCGTTGATTCTCCCGAAAAAGCCGCGTTCGTCCGGAAGCTCGGCGCGGATCATGTGCTGGATTACCGCACGGAGGACGTCCTCCCCGTCCTGGAGGCGCATCCGCCGACGGTCGCGCTGGACTGCATCGGCGGGAAGCGGATGGGCGAATGCTTCCGGCAGATGATTTTCGGGGGGCGCTGGATCATGATCGCCACCATGGGCGGGGCCGAAACCGTCGTCGATCTGGAAACCGTCTGGCGCAAGCGGATCCGCCTCATCGGCAGTACGCTCCGGAGCCGCACCCCGGAGGAGAAGAGCCGGATCATGCGCGCGCTGCATGAGGAACTCTTCCCGCTGTTCGTTTCCGGCAGACTGATCTCCAACATCCACGCGGTCTTTCCGATTCAGGAGGTCGAAGCGGCCCACGGGGTGCTCCGCCGGGCGGAAAACATCGGCAAGGTGGTTTTGACGCTGCGTCAATAGGCAGTCTGGGGCGTCAGCACCGGCGCGCCGGGGAGGGCGGTCCGGAGTATGCTTCCCGGTGCCGGGCGACCGCATCCGGACGCCGGTTGGCCGCAGACGATATCGGGGCACGGCTCCGCACGCGATCTGTCCGGCTTTTCTTCGAGCCCGTACGATGAAATCATCTGTTTACCGCGAACAGATTTCGTCCAGTTCCTTCTGACCTTTTCGGATCGCTTCCACAAGCGCCGTGCAGTCGCTTCGGGTGTGGTTGCGCAATAATTCCGTGAGTTCGGAAACGGGAACGGAAATCGGTGTCAGAGCCAAATTCCCCAAGGCCCCTTTGAGGGAATGAGCCGCATCGAATGCGGTGTCCGAATCGCCGGTCTCCATGGCTTCATAAAGCCTTTGAAAATTGGGATCTCCCGGTATTTTTTTCACCATGCGGAGATAGAAATCTTCATTGTTCAAGCATCGTTTCAGACCATCTTGCGTATCGGCGCCGAAAGTTCTCAAATCGTTGAGTGTCATTGTCTTGAGAATCTCCTTTGGAAGAATGGAAATTTTTGCGGAAATGATTTGCCGAAACATGGCTGCACCGTTCCGACGCTTTTCGGCGTCTCGCAAAAAATCGAAACGGAAGCATTTCCGGCGGATGCCCTGCGGGCAGCCTCGTTTCAATTCCCCATTTTGTCTTTTTGGCGATCGCGCTGAAATGCAAAGACGTTTTCTCGAGCAGTCATGTCAAAAAACGGATACGGTTCTCAATATAGCACCTTTCCGCGGATTTGTCAAATTTGACGATCATTTCTTTCCGCCCCGGAGGCGTCGGTCAGACCTTCAGAATATGTTCAAAAAAGTAATGCAGAATCCTGTCCAGAGTTTTGGGGGATTTTGCGGATACGGAAAGTCCCGCCATGTATCGGCGGATGTCTTCCGCGAGGTCGTCCGCCGTCTGGTAACGGTCCTCGAGCTTGCAGGCTGTCGCCTTTTGAATGATTGCCCGGAGATTTCCGTCGATTTTCCGATGAAACCGATGCACAATGGGTTCAAGATCTGCCTTGAGGACGTGGTCAATACATTCTTTTTCCGTGTTTCCGTCGACAGCGTACTGGAGGGTCACGATTTCCTGCAGGATCAGACCGAGGGTGAAAACATCCGATCTGAAGTCAGGCGGTTCGCCCCGCAGCACTTCAGGCGGGAAGTAGCGCGGGGTCCCCGAAATCTTCTGATCGGACGATGGACAGTTTCCGTCTTCGGGGATGATTTTTGCGAGACCCCAGTCCATCACAAAAACTTCCATGTATTTCCCGATCATGATGTTTTCCGGCTTCAGATCGCGATGGATTACATTGCGGTGATGGGCGTACACGATGGTATCGCAGACCCGCAGAAAAATTTCCAGCCGCTTCCGGAGCTGCATCTCCTCATCGAACATGTCGATGCCGCGGATGCGGTAATTCAGGATGATGTTCCGCAGATATTCGCGCAACGTCTTGCCGGCGACCAATTTCATGACCAGGTGGATGCCGTTTTCCTCATCGCGGGACAGACCGTAAATCGGGATGATGCCCGGATGGTCCAGTTGCGCGGTGACTTTCGCTTCCGTTACAAAAGCATTCAGCCGTTCCGTGATATTTCCCGTGTCCATCTTCAGTGATTTGATGGCGACCAGACGTCTCAGATTTTTGTCGCGGGCGATGGAAATCTTTGCCGTCCCGCCCTGTGCGAATTCCGTCAGGAGGGCGTATTTTTCGCTGACGGTATCCAGAGAGGAGTCCAGTTCGGTGGAGACGTCCAGATTCAAACTGATATAGGGATTGATGTCCACCCCGCCGACGATATCTTCGATATCCTTCTTATGTTTCGGATTGAGGCGGCCGCTTCCGGACAAAGCCCTCTGCGGGGCATCCGCAGCTGCGGAGGCGGCCGACGGGATGATGACGGTCCGATTGAAATCGGCTTCGCCTCCATCGACGGTCATCATATCCTCGGACGGATCATTGTTTGACATGTTATTCATTTACAAAAGCATCAGTTCCGGCTCAAACGAGTTTCGGGAACATTCTCTTGCCGCGCACGATCCCGGACGCGTCTTTGGGGCGGGAGGGGGCGGCGGCATTCCCGAAGCCGCAGCTTTTGAAACCTTTTATTTCCTCAATACCAATTCGAGTTCCTTTTTCAAAACTTCCATGTCGATCGGTTTGGCGATATGCGACTGCATCCCGGCGGCTTCGGCGGCCTTGATGTCCTCGGGAAATGCGTTGGCGGTCATGGCCAGAATGGGGATGCCGGCCAGTGTCGGGTCTTTCAGTGCGCGGATTTCCCTTGTGGCGGCATATCCGTCCATGACCGGCATCTGGATGTCCATGAGAATGGCGTCATACCGGTCGGGGCGGGAGGCGCTGACCTTTGCCACGGCGATCTCCCCATTTTCCGCTGTATCCACGCGGAAACCCATCCGCTCCAGAAGCATCTGGGCGATCTCGAGATTGACGGCGTTATCCTCCACCAGCAGAAGATGTTTACCGGTGAAGTCAATCGTCTCGCCGGTCAATTCCTTTGCGCCGGCGATCTCTTTTTTCATGTCTTTTTCGTCGGCAAGCCGGAATTTGACGCGGATGACGATTTCCGAACCGTTTCCCGGCGACGTGAACACTTCGATGGTGCCGCCCATCCGGTCGATAATGCTCTTCGTGATGGCAAGGCCGAGACCGGTGCCCTCCATGCCGCTGTCGGTGGAGGTCCGTTCCCGCTCAAAAGCGGTAAACATTTTTGCAACAAAATCCCTGGACATGCCGATGCCGCTGTCCTTGAAGCGAAGTTCGTAGCTGCCGTATCCGTTTTCTCCGCTGCCCGTTTCATAGACGGAAACCGAAACTTCCCCTCCCTCGGGCGTGAATTTGTAGGAATTGGAGATGAGGTTCAAAAGGACACGGTTGAGATTCTTCCCGTCGCACCATACATACCGATTGCGGATCCCGGAAGTATGCACGAAAAATTTTATCCGCTTCTGCCTCATCTGATCCGAGAAAAGTTCGTTCATCTTTTCGAAGCTCAGGCACAAGTCCGTCGGATTGTATTCCAGTTCGAAGCTTCCGTTTTCAATTCTGCTCATTTCCAGAATGTCGTTGAGCAGCGTCAGCAGCTGCTTGCTGGATTTTTCAATTTTCGTCAGATAATCCCGCAGCATGGAATCGGGTTCCTTGAGCGCGAGCGTCGTGTAGCCGATGATGGCGTTCATCGGAGTGCGTATATCATGGGACATATTGAAGAGGAACTGACTTCTGGCAAGGCTGCTTTCGGAGATGCGGATCTTTTCCCGTTCCGCGGATTCGTGCATTTTCCTGATCAGATTCTGGATGTACAGCATGACGCTCAGCCCGATGAAAATAATCACCAGCAGGACAATGCTGCCTATGACCAGTGCGGTATGTACATCATCCAGATTCTTTTGCCCCATGAGCAGTTTCCCGAACCACATCAATGCGGTATAGACGAGAAGTGCGAACAAGGCCAGTCCGGAGGTGGACATCTCGCTGTATTCCGTCAACATGTTTTGTCTGACCGTGTGCCAGTAAAAGACGAAACCCAGCAGACACCAGAGGGACAGAAGCAGAAACGCCTCGCAGCTCATGGTGTCCAGCACCACCAGACGGGGGACGATCTGAACGATGCCGAGTATCGCGGATATCACGGTTCCCGCCAGGCCCGCCGCCATAATTCTGAAGTTGGCCTCCGCCTTGGCAATCTTGTATGCCGCGGCGGACGTGTAGCCATAGGCGACTATGGCGCCGAAAGCGGTCAGATCAATGAACCAGCTGAGCGTATTTCTTCCCAAAAGCGAGATGAGAACGGAGAGGATCATGACGAAGAAAATACAGTATGCCGTCTTTGAGAATTTGTCGGAGAGGATTTTATCCTCGGCCATTGAGGAGAGCATGTGTATGATGGCATGGTAGGCTTCGATGATGCCGGTCAGAATGGCCGCCAGTGCGGTGATGGCGATGATGGCGATGCCCGTCGGCCCCATCGCATTTTTTGCCGCATAAAAAGTCGGTATGGAGGCGATTCCGCTTAAATTGTCAAGGTCGGCGATGTATGCAGTCCACGAAGCATACCCGTCCGGAACCGCGGACACGCTGATGATGGTCATGGCAATGTATGCGAGGGCGGCCAGGATGATGGAGCTGAATATGACCCTTTTTATTTTCCGTCCGTGGAAGTTGAAGTGCGCCCTTTCAAAGGCCGCCACCTCGAATCCGACGAAAGCCCATGGTGCAAGCAGGATCAGGCTGAAGATGGCAAATCCCCTGTTCGCGTCCCGGCAGTCGAAAGTTTCGAGGATGTCGTGCAGATCGACATGGGGGAGGCAGAATACGGTTGTGATGACGATTCCGGCGAGAAGGATCGAGGCAAGCACGGTGGCCAGATGCCTCAGGACGGTCTTGGCCACGAGGAAGAGAAAACCGATGCCCGCCAGTGCGAATACCGACAGGAGCACTTCGTAGAGATAGACGTTTTTGTTTGCGATGGTGTAATAATACCCCCGGTGTACGGTGTCGCCCAGCAGCCCGCGAAGGAGCAGAAACAAAGCCGTGCCGTTCAGAAACACGATGGTCAGATAGGAGAGGCAGAGAAACCAGGAGCAGAGAAAGGCGTGATCCCGTCCCAGCGCCTCTTTTGTGTAGGCATAGATCCCGCCGGGCATCGCGGATCGCATCATCAGGTAGGAAATGCAGGTCCCGATCACCAGCATGATGATCAGCCCGATCGCCATGGCGATGATGGTGCCGGCCGGTCCGGCCACCGGCAGAAAGGTGGAGCCGGGCATGACAAAGGCCCCCCAGCCAACCATGCATCCGAAAGCCATCGCCCAGACGTCAAGAACGGTGAGGTGCCTGGCCTCGTTTCTGATATGATTTTGTCCTGTCATCGTATTCCCCCGTTTTGTCGATCAGTGTTTGTTTTCTTTTTCCCAGATGATTTCCTCAAGGGTCTGGTAGAGATGCTCCGGATCCACCGGCTTGGAGAGATGCGCGTTCATTCCGACCTGAAGGGAACTCTGCACATCTTCGTCGAACGCATTGGCCGTCATGGCGATGATGGGGACTGCCCGGGCGTCCGGCCTGTTCATGTCGCGAATCACGGAGGTCGCCTCAAGTCCGTCCATTTCGGGCATCCGCACATCCATCAGGATTGCATCGTAATACCCGGTCTCGCTTTCGGCGAACATTTCCGCGGCAATCTTTCCATTTTCCGCGTGGTCAATTTTCGCCCCGCGCGAATGAAGCAGCTCTTTGACGATTTCCGCATTGATCAGGATATCTTCCGCCAACAGGATATGCCTGTCCGTGAGTTCGGCGCGCCGCCGGGTCGACAGTTCCTTCATGCGGTTGCGCTTGGCGATCTTCAGGAATTCCTCGATGACATTGGAGGCGGCCAGCGGCTTGGCGAGAAAACTGTCCACGCCGATATGCAGGGCTTCATCCATGATTTCATCCCAGTTATACGCCGTCAGGATGATGACGGTCATTTCGCTGCTGAAACGCTTGCGGATCTCCCTGGCGACTTCCAGACCGCTCATTTCCGGCATTTTCCAGTCGAGCAGCACAAGATTGTAAGGATGATGCTTGGCATGGCAGACGTCGATCATCTCCAATGCTTCCCGACCGCTTTGCACGGTATCCGCGCGGATGCCGGACTCGTCCATGACGATGGCTGCGTGTTCGCAGGCGATCGGGTCGTCGTCAACGATCAGAACATGCATGTCCTGGGGACTGAACGTGTCGAAATCCGTATTCGGAGCATCACTTTTTTTCAGGGTGATCGTCACGATGAATTCGGAGCCCTTGCCCTTTTCGGAACGGACCTGGATCATTCCGTTCATAAGTTCCACGATATTCTTCGTGATGGCCATGCCGAGGCCGGTGCTGCCGTATTTGTTGTTGCGGTTGCTGTCTTCCTGGGTGAAGGGTTCGAATATTTTCGGGATGAAAGATTGATCTATTCCTATCCCGGTGTCTTTGACGGAGATGCGGAGCGTGGACTGGTCCCCGTAAACATTGACTCGCTCAATCGTCAGCGTGATGCTGCCCGGTGCGTTCGTGAACTTGATGGCGTTTGACAGGATGTTGATGAGCACCTGTTTGAGTTTGATGTCGTCGCCGATGTAATGGTCGTCCATGGGACCGTTGACGTGACATGCGAAGGACAGGCCCTTTTCGCTGCACTGGGCCATGACCATGGTATTGATCTGTTCCAGCAGACCGTTGAGCGAAAAGGGTTCCTTGCGCAGCATCAGCCGTCCGGATTCGATGCGGCTCATGTCCAGAATGTCGTTGATCAGTCCCAGCAGATGTTTGGCGCTTTTGCTGATCTTCTGGAGATAGTTCCGGGTGGTTTCCGACAGCGTCCCGTCCCGCAGCGCTAAACTGTTCAGGCCGATGATCGCGTTCATCGGGGTACGGATCTCATGGCTCATATTGGAGAGAAAGGCCGTCTTGGCCTTGTTTGCTTCCTTGGCGGCAGTCAGAGCTTCGTTCAGTGCCCGGTTTTTGGCGAGGGTATCCCGCATTTCGGCGTCAATGACCGTGAATCCGACCCCGACCGCATGAACGATGTGGTCGTCGCGTTTCTCCGCCAGACGGACTCCGGCCATGCGGAGCATTTCGTAATACTCGACACCGTTGCGCCTGACAAGATAGCGATAGGCGATAATCTTCTCTTTGGAAAGGGCTTCGCGAATGGAATCCGCTTCGATGAACTTGAGGAACCCTTCCCGGAACTCCGGATCCACATACGTCTTTCCGTAATGGGCGAACCAGTCATGAAAAGGAAAGTGGACCCCCTCCGCGTACTGTTCCCTGTCCGCCGGGTCGGCGCGGTAACAGATCGCGTCGTCCGTGTCCAGATTGACATGATACACGCTTCGGTAGTCCGACGCCATGGCTGTGATCATGCTGTTCTGCTCCAGAAGCCGTTCCTGGAGAGAGACCCGTGCTTCCAGTTCCTCCTGTTTGGCTCGGCTCACCGCCTCGGCGGACTTGATCCGTGTCATTTCCGTAATGTCGACGCATATCCCAAGGAGACACAGCCGCCCCGAGGAATCCCGGAATTTCGTCTTGGTCGTCTGAAGGTTGCGCAAATTCGAACCCGCCGCATCCGGAACGTCCTCGAAAAAGATGTACGCATGGTCCGCGTTCAGCGCTTTCCGGTCATCCGCGACAAAGTGCGCTGCCGTGTCATGGTCGAAAATTTCAAAATCGGTGAGTCCGAGGACGCCTTCCGGCGAACTTTTTCCCGCGTAATCGGCGAACGCCTGATTGCAGGCAAGGTATTTGCCCGTTTCCGCATCTTTGGAAAAACTCATGGCGGGCATATTGGTGAGCAGGGAAGACGCGGAGGCCATCAGGTCGGCAAGTTTGGCGGCGGACTGGACTTCCTCCATCAATCGGCGATTTTCCTCCTTCACCTTTTGGGCGTCGAGAAGAGCCCTGGTGTATGTCTGTTCTTTCCTGATTTCCTCATCCACGTCCAGAAAACCCATTGCGACGCCGATCCGGTTGTCTGGCATTTCAATTTTTCCGAAATCGATCCGGTAATATCGCGGACCGGCCGCAAGGTCACGAAGAAAGGTCACGGAAAAGCGGTTGACCGTCTTGAACTTCTCCATGATGTACGGGAGAGAGATCTGTTCCTGCATCCGCTCCCGGTCTTCCGGCACCACCATGGTGTTCACATATTCGGTCTTCGTATCCGTGTATTTTTCATGGCTCAATGCGTTCCGGATGGCCTCGGCGTGGATGTCGTCCCGGTCCGTATGATAGAGCGAGCACGATTCGGTCTTCACATCGTTGATGATCCAGACGGTGTTGTAGCGTTTGGTGAGCGTCTGGATGATGGCATCGCGCATCCGGTGCGCTTTCTCATTAGCTTCGTGCTTTTCCGTGATGTCCGAAATGAATACATAGTATACTCCGCCGTAGTTTTCAGTCTCGGAGTATTGCCCGTAATCGTCCACCCAGCGGACGGCTCCGTCCTTGCGGATAATGCGGTATTCCACATAGTCCATATTGTCGTCGCCGGTCTCTATCTGCTTGACGATGGAATCCGAAACGGCACGGTAATCCTCCGGATGAAGCATCCCCTTGAAAGTAAAGCCGGTCAGTCTTTTGAAATCCTCCAGATCGTCGCAGCCGAAGATGTCAAAGCATGCTTTGTTCGCATACAGCAGTTCTTCCGGCTGTTCGGCCTTGTAAATGAAAAAGCCGCCCGGCATATGACAACCCAGCGCTTCAATAAAAGAAAGCGTCTGTTCGTTCAATTCAAAGTTTTTTTCAGACATATTTACTGCCTTCGCTCCTTTGATTTCCGTTCGGAGTAACTTATTTCGAATCCGGTTTCGGCCCGCGCCATGACCGGATGCCCAACCGCCCTTCGCCTGCTCGTCCCTGACGGAGGAGCATTTCCCGCTGTCGTTTGATACGGTCAATAGTTCTGCAACAGTGCCCCCTTTTATGCAAATCCGTTATAAAAAACCGAGCGGAATCCCTGCGCCCGGGATGTCATGCACATCCGCTTCGGATTTTTGTTGTTGTATCTGTAAAATAATAATTTACGCGTTTTTTGGGAAAAATCAAGTGCCAATCGCCGTTCGTCGACCGTTTATGCCCAAAAAACAGCGAAACGGACGGCAGTCTTTTGCGGGAGACCGTCTTGGGGGCCGGACAATCCCCCGGGCCGTTGTCGTTTCCCGGCTGCAGCGTCTACGGCGTCAGCACCGGCACGCCG
>JAZMZH010000168.1:0-6746 GCA_045585875.1 Victivallaceae bacterium
CTGTGCATGATCCTGGTGTACTTCGCCAACAACGCCTGGAACACGATGCTCTCCATCACCGGCGTGATGATCCTGCCGCCCTACCTGGCCTGCACCCTTTATCTCTGGAAACTCTGCGTCCGCGGCGGAATCCCCGCCGACTGCCCGGTGAAAAAGGGTCCCGCGCTCTTCTGCGGCGTCGCCGGAAGCCTGTATTCCCTGTGGATGATCTACGCGGCGGGGATCGACTATATGCTCATGGCCTTCGCCTTTATGCTGGTGGGCATACCGGTCTTTATGATCGCCCGCAAGCAGAGCATCCTCCGCGCCGGGGGCAATGGGGATCAGAGGATCTTCACCCCCGGGGAAATCGTCGGCGCCCTCCTGATCGTCGCCGTGTGCGCCGCGGCGGTCATCCTGTACGCCACCGGACATCTGAAGCTCTGAACTTCCGAATCCGTTCCCGCCGCCGGGCCGGACGCCGTCATCGGCGCGACTCCGCGTCCGCGGCGGGGAGCGGACGCGTGCCCGCGGCCGCCGCCTTTACGCCGCCGGGCATGATGTCGAGGTTTCGGGTTTTCCAGGTATAGGCGGTGTAGAGGACGGCGCAGAGGACGAGGCAGCCCATGCAGCAGAAGAAAGGGGCGCGGAGATTGCAGTACGTGGCGAGAAAGGCCCCCAGCATGGGGGCGACGACGGATCCGACGCCGACGAGGGTCTCGTTGACGGCGACGTACCGGGCGGTCCGGGCGGAATTGACGAGGGCGTGAAACGTGGCGGTGAAGCACATGACCCCCGAGAACATGCCGAAGAGAACGGCGGCAAAAGCGTAGAGCCGCCAGTCGCCGGTCCCGGCGAAGATGAGAAAGGCGGCCGCGCCCGCCAGCGAAACGGCGCCGACCGTCCAGGGACGATAAGGCCATCTGCGGGCGGTGCAGCAGGCCAGTCCCGCGAAGGCCTGCGCGAAACTGATGAGACTCATGACGATGCCCTGGTGAAAAGTGCTCATGGCAAGAGGTCCCGTGCAGTAGTCGGGCAGATAGGTGCGCATCATGGCGATGGCGATGTAGCCCAGGCCCTGCAGGCACCATCCGGCGGCCATGAGATCGGGCAGACGCGGCCGGGTGTCCGCCGGACCGGCGGCGGCGTGACCGGCCGCGTCTTTGACGGACGCAGCGCTCTCCTCCGGATTTTCCGGCTGTTTCCGGAGGCGCCTGAGATTGCGATCCAGGACGAAGACGCCGACGGCGACGCTCAACTGGAGGACGAATGCGATGAGGTAGCAATAGCGCCAGCCGGACTCGGGATCAAAGAGTCCCCAGATGAAAGCGGCGATGAAGGGTCCCAGGGCCATGCCGATGCTCCAGCTGAAAGTATAGCAGGCGCTGTTGCGGATCATGGTTTCCGGTCCGTATTCGTCCCTGCTGATGAGCTTGATGACGGACTGCGAGGAGGTGAAGAAGAGTGCGCCGCCGAGGCCGGTCCCCATGAGCCAGACGAACTGGAGATTGAGATCGTCGGTACAGGCCAGTCCCAGCAGGGAGATCAGGAGCACGAACTGACTGACTTTCAGGACGCGGATGGCGTTGTCGCGCGTGATGAACCGTCCGGTGGAAAAGGAAGTGACGGCGTAGCAGAGGGCCCAGAGGGTCATGGTCAGCGCGACCTTGTAGGAATTAGCGCCGCTGTCGGCCATCCGCTTGGCGCTGATGAAAAAAAACACGCCCACCGTGATGTCGACGACGGCGGGCATCAGGTAGAAGAGCAGGCCGATGACCGGACTTTTTCCGGACGCCGGACCGCGCAGGCCGAAATCCTTCCTCCCGTCCGTTTTTCGGACCGTTGCCAGTCTTTTCATCGTATTCTCCCGTCTCAATGAAATGATAAAACAAGAAGATACACCGATTCCCCCTTTTTTTCAAACGGCGGCGGCGGGAAATCCCCGGTTTTTAATCGGTTTCCCCGAAGATCCGCTCCAGAAGCTCCGCGCCGCCCGGGACATTTCCGAGGATCTCCCGGGCGTCGGAGAGAAAAGCCCCCTCCCGGAACAGCCTCCGTGAAGTCGGGAAATTCAGATCGTTGATCCATCCGGCCACGTTGACGACGAAATCCGGCACGGTGCGGAGTTCGGCGTAAGGCACGGCGGAGCCGGATTCGACATACTTCCGCACGCCGGCAGAAATGACCGGCTCATTTTTCAATTCATAAGCCGCCTTGCGGTTGTCCCGGCAGTTCCGGTACTCCACGGACAGCACCCGCAGGATGTCGATCTTGTCGGCGTCGCGGATCAGCATGGAGATCCGGCGCTCGAAGGGATCGGCGACCTCCTCGAGCCGCCTTTGATTGTGCCGGAGCACGATCCGGTAGACCGTCTCCCGGAATTCCGCCGGGAGGCCGGAGGGTTCGCCGAGGCGTCTCATGATCGTCACGCCGAGTTCGGCATGGTTCACGCTTTTGCGGTCGTAAAAGGTCCGATAACGCCGGAACTGCTCGAAGCGGCCGAAATCGTGAGCCAGCGCGGCATAGGACGCGCATATCTTCTCCTCTCCGGAAAATCCCTCGGCTCCGGCGACGGTCAGCGCCGCCTCCCGGACCTTGAAGGTGTGCAGGCGCTTCAGTTCCAGATTGTGCCGTGTGTTTTCATCGTCGGAAGCCTCGACGGCGGCCTCCCGGACGACGGCGTCTTCAAAGGCGCCGAGATATGGTTCAGTGTCGGACCAGGTAATCATAAATTTTCTCCGCGAAATTTCTGCCGATGCCGGGAACTCGTTTCGCGATCTCCTCCGGACCGGCGTCCCGGATGCGTCTCACCGAGCCGAATTCCGTGATCAGGGCTTTTTTCCGGACATCGCCGATGCCGGGGATGTCGTCCAGGAGGGAGGCTTCCAGCCGTTTGCGCCGGAGCTCCCGGTGGAAACTCACCGCGAAACGGTGGGATTCGTCCCGGAGCCGCTGCAGGATCCTCAGCGCCGGTGAATGTCTCGGCAGCAGGATGCCCTCCTCCATGCCGGGCCGGAAGATGCGTTCCTCCCGCTTGGCCAGAGACGCCAGGGGAATGTCCTCCAGCCCCAGCGCCCGCAGAGCCTCCAGAGCGAACCCCAGCTGGCCCTTGCCTCCGTCGATGAGGATGAGATCCGGCATCTCGGCCCCCTCGTCCCGCCGACGGGCGTAGCGGCGCAGCACCGCTTCCCGGATCATGGCGAAATCGTTGCTGCCCTCCACGGTGCGAATGCGGTAGTGCCGGTACTCCGACGGCGTCGGCACGCCGTCCAGCGCCACCACCATGGAAGCGACGGCCAGCGTCCCCATGATGTTGGAGATGTCGAATCCCTCGATGCGGCGCGGGACCGCCGGGAGATTCAGCGCCGCGGCCAGTTCGGCGAGATCGTCGTGGCCGGGAGCGCGGGGCAGCATGATGGCGGCGTGTTCAAAGGCCCGCGCCCGGCGGCCGAATACCGCCTCGAGATTTTCCATGCAGTCCCGGGTCCGGGCCGCGAGCTCGAATTTCTTCTCCGAAGCGTACTTCTGCATCCGCTCCCGCAGCTCGTCGGTCAGCGGCCGGATGTCGCCAGTAAGCACCTCCAGCAGTTCGTTGACCCGGGCCAT
The DNA here is from genome assembly GCA_045585875.1 of Victivallaceae bacterium. Taxonomy (GTDB): domain Bacteria; phylum Verrucomicrobiota; class Lentisphaeria; order Victivallales; family Victivallaceae; genus JAVBQJ01. Next base: position 3,586 of record JAZMZH010000168.1, read on the forward strand.
ATACTCCTCGCGCGAGCATTTGCCCGAACACGGTTCGCAGCAGTCGCGGACCATGCGCTTCAGACAGTGGCGCCGGGTTTCGGCATCGGGTTCGGGACAGCGGCAGCCCCGGAGTTTGAAGCGGGCCAGCAGAAATTCCACCGTGCTCTTAAGCGCCGTGCCTTTGGGGAACGGGCCGAAATACCGGGCCGAATCGGATTTCTTGAGCCGCACCGAGGCAAGCGTGGGAAACCGCTCGTTCAGATCCAGCCGCAGCAGGAGGTAACGCTTATCATCCCGCATGAGGATATTGTAGTGGGGAGCGTAGTTTTTGATCAGCCGGGATTCCAGGATCAGGGACTCGTCCTCATTGCGCACCGGATAGTATTCCCAGTAGGCGATGGAGTTGATGAGGCTGGAGAGCTTGGGATCGGCGCGGCGGAGCCGGGAACGCTGAAAATAACTGCTCATGCGCCGCCGGAGATTCACCGCCTTTCCCACATAGATCACTACGCCGAAGCGGTCGCGGAACACATAGACGCCGGGAGACGCCGGCACCTCCGAGGCCATGAAATCCTCCCGGTCCCGCATCCCGTCCGGCGGCGCAGGCCGTCCCGCGCCGTCGGGGAAAGGCTCTCCATCGCCGCCGTTTCCGCCGGGCAATTTTTTCTTTCCGTCCGCCACCGGTCAGATTTCCGCGGTCTCCCGTCCGGCGGCAAAGGCGGCGTAGGCGCTGCGGTACCGGGCCAGATTGTGACTGCTGGCGCTCTTGCAGGCGTATTCCTGATGACGGCGCACGCTGTCGCGGGTCAGATTCAGCATGTCATGGAGACCGTTGATGACCTCCGCCTCGATGCCGACGATGGCATTGTGGCGGCGGCGCAGTTTGCTCATGGCTTCCTGCGGGACCATGCACCCGACGGCGAAATCCCCCTCAAAGAACCGTATCTCCGAAACCGCCGCCTCCCCGGCGCTGAGCACGCCCTCCTGAAAGAATTCCAGCAGGTTCAGCAGTCTCTGCTCGCGCATGGTGCTGTCCTGACCGCTCAGCGCCGAAATGATCCTCTCGGTGCCGGATATCCCCTCCTCCAGCAGACCGCACCATTTGCGGTAAACGGCGAGTCGCTCCGGCGCGGTCAGGCTCATCACATCGGTGTTGAACGCCTTGAAAAACGCCTGCACGACCGCGTCCCGGCGTCCGAGCATCGGAGAGAGATTCTGCTTGCAGAATCCGCCGACCGTGCCGCCGGTGACGAGCTTGCGAAAAGGAACCGTCAGCGCTCTTTTGAGACGCCAGGTGAATTCAGAAGCCGATATGTCCAAACCATCCTCCCTTTTCGTTTCACCCCGGCACTGCAAAGCCGTTTCCGGGTCCTGCGCTTTCGCGGCACTGTCAGAGGCGATGCCCTTGACAGTGCCGGCACTTTTCATAAATTAGCACGGTTTTAAAAAAAATGCAAGATTTTTCTTGCCAAAAAACCATCGGGGATGTATATTCTTTTATCGCCGTTCGAAGTGTCGCGGCGGCGTAAAACAGCGTCATGTCACCTCAACCAACCGGAGTTCCTTATGACCAGAAGAATATTTTCAAGCATCTGCCTGCTGACCGCGATGCTGACGGCAGTCGTCCTCGGAGCCGATGACAAGTTCTGCCGCAGCGGGGAAATCGTCGGCGTCGAAAAACTTGCATCCATGCCGCAGGTGGCCGGATTCACCCGGGACGCCCTGCCCGAAATCGCCTCTCCGGCCGTATTCGTCGTCGTAAGGATCAAGGCCGACGCCAACCGCGTCTTCAGCATCGTGGACTATCAGCTGGAGATCGCCTCCGAGGTGCTCCCCTGTGCCGCGATCAATGCCGGAGACGGCTTCACCGCCTCCGATGAGGATATGAAAGTTGCGGCCGGCGCCGAGATCTCTCTGCTCTTCGAGGCGCACCAGGCCGAACTCAAAGTTTCCGGCAATCACGCCGTGCTGGTCTACCGGCTCAGCGATCAGGGCCGCAGCACGAGCAAAATCACCATTCCATGAGCACTTTCGATTTTCTCCCCATGGACCGGGAGGAAATGCGCGCCCTCGGCTGGCAGGAACTCGACGTGCTGCTGATCACCGGAGACGCGTATGTGGACGATCCCAGTTTCGGGGTGCCGCTGGTGGGGCGGCTGATTCAGAGCTGCGGCCTGCGGGTGGGCATCGTCGCCCAGCCGGACTGGACCGATCCCGGCTCCCTGACGGGGATGGGCGTCCCGCGCCTGGCCGTCGGCGTCTCCTCCGGAAATCTGGACAGCATGGTGAATCTTTACACCGTCGGCCGCCGCCTCCGCCGGGAGGACGTTTACAGCGAAAACGGCGAACCCGGCAAACGTCCTCCTCACGCGCTGGTGGTCTACGCTCAGCTGGCCCGGCGGGCCTTTCCGGGCAAACTGATCTGGATCGGCGGCCTGGAGGCCAGCCTCCGGAGGGTGGCCCATTACGACTACTGGCAGGATAAAATGCGTCCCGGGATGCTGCTGGATTCCAAAGCCGATCTGCTGATGTACGGACAGGGCGAGCGGCCGGTGCGGGAGCTCATGGAGCGGCTGAAGCGCACCGGAGGGGAAAATACCGACATTTCCGGCATCCCCGGCACCGCGCGGCTGCTCGGGAAAAAGGCCGCCGAAGCCTTTGAACTGCCGCCGAATTTCCAGCGTCTCCCCTCCTGGGAGGAACATCTGGCGGACAAGTACAAACTCATGGAGTCCACCCTCATGGTGGAATCGGTTTCCACCCCCGGAAGCGGACGCGGTCTGGTGCAGAGCTACGGCGACCGGCTGCTGGTCATCGAGCCGCCGCCGGAGCCCCTCACCAGCGAAGAACTGGACGCGGTCCACGAACTGCCCTTCACCGGGCGGCCCCACCCCCGCTACAAGGGCCGGATCCCGGCCTGGGAAACCATCAAGCACTCCATCGTGGCGGTGCGGGGATGTCCGGGCGGATGCGCTTTTTGCGGACTGGTTTCCCACCAGGGGCGAAAAGTGACCTCGCGCACGGAGGATTCCATCGTCCGGGAGGCGGAGAAACTCGCCCGCCGGAGCGACTTCAAGGGCACGATCAGCGACATCGGCGGCGCGGCCGGAAATATCTTCGGCAGCTGCAACGTGAATTTCGATCTCTGCCGCAAATGCCGCCGCTCCAGCTGTCTCATC
>JAZMZH010000169.1:0-11644 GCA_045585875.1 Victivallaceae bacterium
GACCGCTTGGCCTCCGACTTCCCCCCGCCCAGCGCCGGGAAACCACCGCGTTTACCGCCGCCCGGCGCATCCAGCCCAGATATTCCACCACCGGCACCCCCGCCCGCGCCAGCGCCACCCCGGAAGCGTATTCCCGGGCCCCCTTGGGCGCGAGGATGCTCTTCCAGCGCCCCGGCGCGGTGTCGGGCGCCTGAAACTTCACGAAATAATCCCCGCAGGCGAAAACCGCCCGCACCGGAGTGACCTTCACCAGGGTGTCGGCGTCGAAACGGGCCCGGGTGCACAGATATTCCCGGACGTCGTCGGGAATCTCATGCCAGCGCCAGGCCGGACTCTTCAGATCGAAAATCTCTTTTCCCATCAGCGTGCCGCCTTTCTCTTTTCCGGCCTGCCGGAGACGGCGGTCACCCGGACCGGATTGCCGAACCATTTCCCGACAATAGCGCTGAAACGCTCGAAAGTCAAATCCTTCACCGCCTCTTCCAGCCCCGCGGTGCCGGCGTACGCCGCCAGCGTCCGGGCGCGGCAAAGCTCGGCGCGGTTGGAATTCCGCACCGCGATGGCCACCTCGTATTCGGCGCGGGCGAGCTCGAAATCCCGCCGCCCGACGGCTCCGGCCGCCGCCGCGTCCGCTTCGGCGGCGAAAAGCTCCGTCACCCGGTCCGCCATGGCGTATTCGCATCCGGCCTCAAAGACGACGACCCCGCAACCGAAACCCGACGACGGCGTCATGGATACGGAGTAGGCCAGATCGTGCTCCTCGCGCACGGAGCGGAAAAGCCGCCCCGAAAGACCGCTCTCGGCGTATTCGGCCACCTTCAGCGCCGCCATGTCCTCGATCATGGAGAGATCCGGGCCGGGCAGCATCATCACCGCGACGCACTGTTCCCGGTCCAGCGGGACGGTTTCGCGCACCGGGCCCGCGGCTTTGATCCGTCGCCGGGCGGCCATGTCCGGGATGATGGGACGCCGCCACGCCGCCCCGGCGGCGAGACGGGCCGCGAAACGCTCCGCCAGCGCGTCGGTGTAACTGCCGCCGACTCCCAGCACGGCGCGGGAGGGGTCCCAGATCCGCCCGTAGAGCTCCCGGAGCTTTCCCGCGGTGACGCCGGTGATCTTCGACGGATCGCCCGGCGGCAGGGCCCCGGGGTGCCCCGCGCCGAAAAGAAGTTCCCGGGCCCGGTCGGCGACCGCCGCCCCGGAGGCTTCGCGGCTGCGCCACTCCCCGGCCAGGATCCGGGCTTCCCGGCGTATGACCGCCGGGGCGAAAGCGGGGCGGAGGAGCATGTCCTCGAGATACTGCCAGAGCAGGAGTTCGGATTCCGCCGGGGCGGAGAGCTCCAGGCGCAGCGCCGAGCAGATCACATCGCTCTCCAGACTGACGGCGGCATTGTCCAGAGCGGCCAGCCAGGCTTCTTCGCCGAGACCTTCGGGACCGGCCTCCAGGACCTTGCCCAGGAGCGCGGTGGAGCCGTTCTCCTCCGGGGATTCCACCAGCGCGTCGGCGGGCAGGAGCAGGGAAACGTCGATCATGCCGCCGGAATCCGGAGTTCTGACCATCCGCAGAGGCGCTCCGGCGCTCTCTCCGGCGCTCCGGCGCTTCCGGCGCGGCAGGGCGCGGCGCGGTTCCGCGGTGAGGATGGCCGTGGCGGCGCGTCCGGGGCGCAGATACGCCGACGCGAATCCGGCGATCTCCTCCGGCGTGACGGAGGCGATGACGGCTTCGTCTTCCGCGGGGTCCCCGGGAATCTGCCCGCCGGGCAGGGTCATCCGGTCGGCGATCCTGAGCGCCAGGGCGGCCGGGTCCCGGAGTTCCCAGCGCAGATCGGCCCGGCTCTGAAGTTTTTCCGCCTCCAGGAGCCCCGGAGGGATCTCCCGGGGGTCGAAACCGGCGATCCGGTCGGAGAGTTCCGCCTCCAGTTCCCTCAGATCCCCGGGGGCGCATTCGGCCTCGATCCGGAAGATTCCGGCGGCGCCGTCCCCGTCCAGGGAGGCGGAGATGTCCCGGGCCAGACGCTTCTCGCGGCAGAAGAGTTTTTCCAGCAGGCTTGAGGGGTTTCCGGCCAGGATCCCGGCCAGCAGCCGTCCGGCCCACCAGCTCCCGCGATCCCCTCCGGGGAAGGGGAAGCCGACGGCGATCCGGGAAGTTTCCGGGTCCGGGAAGCGCTCGACCCGCCGGAGTCCGTTTTCCGCGGGTACGGGAGGCGCCGGGGATTCCGGCGGCGTTCCGGCGCGGACCGGCCACTCCGCCCGCGACGAGAAAAACCGCTCCGCCAGCGTCAGCGCCGGAGCAGGATCGATGTCTCCGGCCAGAACGAGGATCATCCGCTCGGGGCGGTACCACTCGCTGAAAAATTTCCGGGGGGCTTCGCCGTCGGCGCTTCCAAATCCGGCGGCGTAACCCTCCACCGGCGCGCCGAGGGGCGAATTTCCGTAGATCAGACGGTAAAGCAGTTCGTCATGGCGTATCTCGGGGTCGTCGGCGCAGAGGTCGATCTCCCGGGCGATCACCGCCCGTTCGTGTGCCACGGCGTCGGGGGTGAAAAGCGGCTGCCGGACCATGGCCCCGAGCACCCTCAGTCCGGTTTCGAGATCCCGCTTCCGCAAAGACAGGGTGTATTCGGTGCGGTACTGGGAGGTCATGGCGTTGAAGGCGCCGCCGATCTCCGCCACCCGCTTCACCGCGCCGTCGCCGGGAAATTCCGCGCAGCCGTCGAAGAGCAGATGCTCCACCCAGTGCGCCACGCCGCGCCCGGCTTCGCGCCCCTCGTGGAAGCTGCCCGCCGCCGTCGCCAGCACGATATGCACGCACCCGGCGCCCCGGTCGGGGAGGAGGACCGTGCGCAGGCCGTTGTCGAGGGATTCAACGGTCAAGGGGCACCCCTTTCCATTTCGGCGGATCGAACGGCGCGGCACAGTTTCCGCCGCCGCAAAGCCAGGTCGCATCCGGCACGTCGAAATCCTCGATCCGGTCCTCCCGGCGGGCGGAGAGGATGCCGGAATCCACCAAAATGAAGATGATTTCTCCGATATGTCTGCAGGCATGGATGTGCCAGGCCGTCATCACCTCTCCGGACCAGAAACCGAATTCCCGGAGACAGCGCTTGTGCACGGCCTCCAGGACTTCCGTCGCGGAAATGTGCCTGGGCCGGTCGAGTCCGGCGAGGACGTCGGAGACGCTGTCGCAGACGAAAAGGCAGGCTTCGGGAGGGAAAGGAATCTCCGGATGCCGCCGCAGATGATTCTTCAGCCGGCTGTTTTTCTCTTCGCTGTTCATAACTGGAGAATATACTGTTTTATTCGGTTTTTAGCAAGTTTTTCACTTGAAAAATCCCGAAAAACATTATATGTTAATGATACGTCGCTGTGAATAACGATCGGCTCGTCTTTCGGCGCCTTACGGAATTGCGCTTCCGGCAGTTTCCCGGCAGTTTGCCCCCGCGGGCGGCTGCCGCAGGATTGCCGGGACTGTTTTTTTCGCCGGAAACCGAACTTCCGGGCCGCCGTTTTCGGCAGTGCCGTCGCTCAAATGTCATTCAATCATCAAGGAGAATAGGAAATGCCTGCTGATATACTGGTCGGTACCCAGTGGGGGGACGAGGGAAAAGGGAAACTGATCGACGTGCTGACCCGGGACGTGGACTGCGTGGTCCGGTTTCAGGGCGGCAGCAATGCCGGTCATACCGTGGAGATCGGGAGCGAAAAATATGTGCTCCACCTGGTCCCCAGCGGCATATTCCGCAAAGGCGTGCGCTGCCTCATCGGCAACGGCGTGGTGGTGGACCCCATCAGCCTGGCCGGGGAAATGCGCGAGCTCGCCGCGCGCGGTCTGGACGTGAGCCAGATCGAAATCAGCAGCAAGTGCCACCTCATCTTTTCCTACCACCGCCGGGCCGACAGCATGCGGGAGGCCGGATTGAGCGCCTCCGGCGCCCGCCGGATCGGCACCACCGGCCGGGGCATCGGACCGGCATACGCCGACAAGGCCAACCGCACCGGCATCCGGGGCGCCGAACTGACCTCCCCCGAACGGCTTGAGAGCATGTTCCGCCGGGAGTGCGCCAAATACAATCAGCTTTTCACCGCGGCCGGAGCCGAGCCGCTGGACATCGACGCCGAATGGACCGAACTCGCCGCCGCCGCCCGTTATCTCGCGCCCTTCGTCGGCGACACCGTCTACACGGTCAATGAACTGCTCCGGGACGGCAAAAAGGTCCTCTGCGAGGGGGCGCAGGGCGCCCTCCTGGACATCGACCACGGCACCTATCCCTTTGTCACCAGCAGCACCACCATGTCCGGAGGAGCCTGCGGCGGAGCCGGCATCGCGCCCCGTCACGTCCGGGACGTGTGGGGCGTGCTGAAGGCCTACACCACCCGGGTGGGCGAGGGTCCTTTCCCCACCGAGCTCTTCGACGCCGACGGGGAGAAGCTCCGGGCCGCCGGACGGGAATTCGGCGCCACCACTGGTCGTCCGCGCCGCTGCGGCTGGTTTGACGCGGTGGCCGGCGGCTACGGCTGCATGGTGAACGGCGTCAACAAACTGGCGGTCACCAAGCTGGACGTGCTGGACGACATGCCGGAGCTGAAAATCTGCACCGGATATCAGATCAACGGCAAAATCACCACCCGGATGCCTTCCCGCAGCGACGAACTGGAGGCGGCGGTGCCGGTCTACGAAACCATGCCGGGCTGGCTGTGCTCCACTTCCGGGGCGCGGAGCTGGGACGAGCTTCCGGCGCAGGCCCGGGCATATCTCACGCGCATCGCGGAGCTGGTCGGGGCCTCCATCGCCATCGTGTCGGTGGGTCCCAAACGGGAGCAGACTTTTGAAGTCTGAAGCATGCAGGCATGTACACGCCCGTCAAACTGCGTGACTCCTCCGCGGCCGGGTTCGGACGCTTCCTGAGGGGATGGAACATCCCGGCGCTGATCGCCATGCTGCTGCTGGCAGCCTCGGGAATCCTCTTCATCGGCTCCATCGGCGGCGGTCTGGAGGGTTTCCCCAACGCTTCGGCGGTGCGTCAGATGGTCTGGGGCGGTCTCGGACTGGCGGTATGGTTCTGTTTTGCGGTCGCCGACTACCGCAGGTGGAAGCTGGCGGGCATCGCGGTTTACCTGTTGAGCCTGGTGCTGCTGGTCGCGGTGCTGATCTGGGGCAGTAAAATCTTCGGGGCGCGGCGCTGGCTGATTCTGGATCTGGGGTTTTTCCGGCAGCAGATGCAGCCGTCGGAGCTGGCCAAGATCGGATTGATCCTGCTGCTGGCGCTGGTGATGTCCGGAGCCGGATTCCGCAGCGATTCCTGGCGCAGTCTGGGCGTGACGGCGCTGCTGACCGTGCTGCCCTTCGCGCTGGTGGCGGTGGAGCCGGATCTGGGCGGAGCGCTGATCTTCCTGCCCATCACGGCGGTGATGGTGTTCGTCCGCGGTTTTTCCTGGCGAAAGATGCTCATCGCGGCCCTGCTGCTGACGGCGGCGGCCGGAGCGCTGGCGGTCAACGAAATCTACCGGATCAGACCCGTGCTCAGGGAATATCACCGCAGCCGCATCAAGACCTTTCTGGACCCGGAATCCGACCCGCTGGGCCGCGGCTACAACGCCTGCCAGGCCCGGCTGGCGGTGGGTTCCGGCGGACTTTTCGGCAAGGGCGTCGGCGAGGGCGACATGAGCGGACTGGGGTTCATTCCCCGCACGGTGGCCAACAATGATTTCATCTTCGCCGTCATCGCCGAGGAGGGCGGTTACGTCGGGGCGGTGCTGGTGCTGCTGGGGTATGCGGTCCTCATCGGCTCCTGCTTCACCGTGGCGTGGCGCGCTCCCGATCTCTACGGGCGGACGCTGGCGGCCGGGTTCGGAACGATGCTTTTCTGTCACGTTTACATCAATATCGGCATGAATATCGGTCTGGCGCCGGTGACGGGCATACCGCTGCCGCTTTTGAGCTACGGCGGGACCTTTCTGGTCACCACCATGGCCATGCTGGGAGTGGTGCAGTCCATTTCCCGGGCCGGAGCCGGAGAAGTCGACGGGAGGAGGCGGCAATGAACTGGCTGGAAATATTCGATCTGATCTGCGGCATACCTCACACTTCGGGGCATGAAGCCGCATTGCGGGAAAAACTTGCCGGAATCGCCCGCGATGCCGGTCTGCGCGTCCGGATCGACGCCGCCGGAAACATGGCTGTCGACCGTCCCCCGTCCTCCGGATTCGAAAAACTTCCGGTCACGATCCTCCAGGCGCACATGGACATGGTGCCCCAGACGGCTCCCGGCGTGGAATTCGATTTCCTGCGGGATCCGGTCCGGTGGCGGCGCGACGGCGACTGGATCTCCGCGGGCGGCAGGACTTCTCTGGGGGCCGACGACGGCATCGGGCTGGCTCTGGCACTGGAACTCCTGCTGGACGGAGACGTGCGCTGCGGGGCTTTGCGGGGAGTGTTCACCGTGGAGGAGGAGACCGGATTCGGCGGGGCCTCCCGGATCGACCCGGCTTTTCTGGAGGGCGGAGCGCTGATCAATCTGGACGGGGAGGATGACGCTTTTTTCATCGTCGGATGCGCCGGAGCCGCCCGGACCGAGGGACGGCGGCGGGCGGAGCTGATCCCGGTCCGGGGCGGTGCGAGAGGGGTGAAGATCATCCTTTCCGGTTTCCCGGGCGGCCATTCGGGAGTCGATATTCACAAAAACCGCGGCAATGCGATCAAGGCCATGGGCGAACTGCTGGCGGAGGGGCTGCGCGGCGTGGAGATTTCGGAATTGCGCGGCGGCACGGTCTTCAACGCCATCCCGGGATGTTGCGAAGTCATCGGCGCCGTGCCCTCCGGGACGGAACTGCCGGAGCCGGAAACCCTGGCGGCGCCTCTGAGATCTCGGACGGCGGAGGGCGAAAAAATCGCCCTGACCTATGAAGAAACGCCGACTCCGGGATCGGTGCTGGCGGCGGAGAGCCGTTCGGCGCTGGTGCGGGCGGTCGCGGAACTGCCCGACGGGGTTCTGGCCTTCAGCGGAATTTTCGACGGCGTGGTGGAGACCTCGTCCAATCTGGCGACGGCGGAGGTTTCCGACGGGCTCATGAGGATATGCGTTTCCCAGCGTTCCATGACGGACCGGATCCGGGAGGAGGCCACGGAGGCGTGCCGCCGGGTTTTTGCCGCCTGCGGTTTTGAGGCGTCCGTGGCAGGCGCTTACGGCGCATGGGAGGCCTCCGAACCCACGCCGCTGGTGAAGAGGGCGGTCGCGGTCTGGGAAGAAGCCAACGGCGGGACGCCGTCGGTTTCGGTGATGCACGCGGGGGTGGAGGTGGCGGACTTCAAGGCGCTTCATCCGGCGCTGGAGGCGGTTTCCGTCGGGCCGACCGTGGAAACGCCCCATTCCACGGGGGAGCGGCTCAGCGTATCCAGCACATTGAGAGTGCGCAAATGGCTGCGCATGATGGTATCGGGAGAGGACCGCTGAATTCGTCGTCCGGCGTCGGGAAGCGGCTTTGAATTCTTCCCCGCGCGTGCCGGACCGGGGATCGCGCCCGGTAAAGGTAAAATCTCCCGTCTTCGTTCTTCCCCGCGCGCGCCGGACCGGGGGCGGAATGATTTACGCCGTCCGGGAAATTCTTTCCAGCCGTTTCCGGTAATAGAGGCAGAGCAGCATGTCCGTGGCCACCAGCACGCCGTTGAACGCATAGAGGTAAAAAACGGCGTCCATGTGGTAGAGGAGTTTGTAAATGCACCCGGACACATAGCCCAGCATGATCAGCACCATAAACAGATAGCTTTTGCCCGCGGGGTTTTTGGCCCGGATCGTTTTGAGAATGGCAAAGGGCCAGCTGGCGCCGAAGCAAATCATCATCACGGCTTCAAAAAACACGAGATCCTCCCTGGGTGAAATGGCTCAATCATTTAAACTATCACGGAATGACGGGAAGTCAAGCGGGGAATTTCAACGAATTTCCGTTTTTTCCCGCATGGCAGCGGAAAAGGTAAAAATCAGCCTGAACAAGAGGCGGCGCCTGTCGTTTTGCAAAGAGGGGAGTGCGTGTTTCGTGCCGCGGCCCTCACCGACGAGGCCGGTCCCGTCTCCGGCGAACGGCTTCTGCTGCGGCCTCAATGCCGCCTGACCGAAAGGAAGCGTTGAGAATCCTGGCAGTTTTGTCCTGAACTCAAATCCGTGTCGGAGAAAACCTTCTCTTTGCGGCACGGATCCCGTTCAAAATGCGCCAAGTCCGCATTTTCCTTTACAATTCACCGAAAAATCTTTGAAAGTACGCCTTTTCTGCTGTAAATTATCAGTGTATTGTTTTTAACCGGGAGAATATCATGAACAAGCCAGAACGACATCCGGTGCGGTTCTTCAACACCATGAACCGCCGCGTCGAGGAGTTTCAATCCATCGACCCGGATTCGGTCCGCATCTACACCTGCGGGCCAACTGTTTACAACTACGCCCATATCGGAAACTTCCGAGCCTACGTTTTTGAGGACATCCTCTGCCGCACCCTCCGATACTTCGGATATCGGGTCACCCAGGTCATGAATCTCACCGATGTGGACGATAAGACCATCCGGGATTCGCAGAAGGCCGGGGTGCCTCTTAAGGAATTCACCGCCAAGTTCATCAGCGCATTTTTCGACGATCTGAAGACGCTCCGCATCCATCCGGCCAGCCACTACCCTCCCGCCACCGGGCACATCCCCGAAATGATCGCCCTCGTCCGGACCCTCCTGGAGAAGGGGTTCGCTTATCAGGCGCCGGACAAGTGCGTGTACTTCTCCATCGCCAAATTCCCCGAATACGGCAAGTTGGCGAAGATCGACCGGGAAAATCAGATGTCCGGCGTCCGCATATCCAACGACGAGTACGCCAAGGACTCCGTGGCGGATTTCGCTCTGTGGAAGGCCTGGACCCCGGCCGACGGTCCGGTGAAGTGGGATTCCCCGTGGGGCCCCGGACGCCCGGGGTGGCATATCGAGTGCAGCGCCATGAGCATGAAATATCTGGGCCGGACTTTTGACATTCACACCGGCGGCATCGACAACATGTTCCCCCACCACGAGGACGAAATCGCCCAGAGCGAGGCCGCCAACGGCTGCACCTACGTCAATACCTGGCTGCACTGCGCGCACCTCATGGTCAACGGCGAGAAGATGTCCAAGTCCGCCGGAAATTTCTACACTCTGCGGGACCTGCTGGGCCGGGGCTGGAGCGGACGGGAGATCCGGCTGGTGCTGGCCCAGGCGCACTACCGCACCAAACTGAACTTCACCTTCGATTCTCTGGAGCAGGCCCGGGAAGGGTTGAAGAAATTCGACAAATTCTTCGCCCGGCTCGCGGGAGAAAAGACCCGCGCCGACGCCGATCCGGGGATCGCCGGAGCCGTGAACTCCGCTTCGGAGGCCTTTGCCGACGCCATCGCCGACGACCTCAATCTGCCCATGGCCATCGCCGCCGCGTTCAAGCTGATGCGGGAGGTGAACAAGGCCGCCGATGCTTCCGGCCTTTCCGCCGGGGATGCGGAAGCGGTGCTGGAGACGTTTCGGAAATTCGACACGGTGCTGGCGTGTTTTGACGTGGACGCCGCCCGCGGCTCCGCCGACGACATCCCGCCGGAGATCGTCGCGCTGGCGGAGAAGCGCGCTCAGGCGCGCAAGGCCAGGGACTTCGCGACCGCCGACGCCTGCCGGGAAGAGCTGAAAAATGCCGGATTCGCGGTGGAGGACACTCCCGGCGGTTTCCGCATCACCAGAATCTGAACAATCCGGAGCAGGGAAATGCCTCAGAACAAAACAGCCGCGCTGCCGGAGATCCCCTGGGACCACGTGGATAAGCTCATTGATCTGGCCCTCGCCGAAGACCTCGGCGGGGCGGGGGACGTCACCACCGATTCCATCATTCCCGCCGACACCGTCATCTCCGGGCGGATCACCGCCCGGAGCGAGTGTGTGTGCGCCTGTCTCGAGGTTGCCGGGCGGATCTTCCGGAAACTCGATCCCGGGTGCGTATGGACACCGAAAGTCACCGACGGAGACCTTTGTCCTCCCGGTACGGTCATGGCGGAAATCACCGGACGGGCCCGGGCGGTGCTCACCGCCGAAAGGACTGCGCTGAATTTCATCCAGCGGCTCTGCGGCGTCGCCTCCATGGCCCGGAAGTACGCTCTTGCCGCGGCCTCCGGCGGCCGGACCCGGGTGCTGGACACCCGCAAAACCACCCCGGGATTCCGCTGTCTCGAGAAGTACGCCGTCGCCGCGGGCGGCGCCGCGAATCACCGCATCGGGCTCTACGACCGGGTGATGATCAAGGACAATCATCTGGCCGTGGCCGGCATCCAGGGCCCCGACGCCATCCGGCGGGGAGTCCGGCTGGCCCGCGCCGCCCATCCGGAGCTGGAGATCGAGGTGGAGATCGATTCCCTTTCTCAGCTGGACGAGGCCATCGCTTCGGGGGCGGAGTACATCCTGCTGGACAATATGACCGACGCCGAGGTCGCCGAAGCGGTGAAGCGCACCGCCGGGAGGGCGAGGCTGGAAGCCTCCGGCAACATCACCATTGAGCGTCTGCCCGCGCTGGCGGCCACCGGAGTGGATTTCGCATCCTCCGGGGCGCTTACCCATTCGGTCAAAGCCGCCGACATCGCGCTGGACATCGGCTGATGCGGGGCGGATGCTTCACGCCGTCGGCGGGATTCCGCCGTCCGTTTCCGGGAGAGCGGGGATTTGTCATCGCTCTGGCCGACGGCGCGGTGGCGATGGCCGGGGATCACGAAGCGTCCGCCGGGAGCCTTTTCATCGGCGAGCTGAACGGATATGCCTGTTTCGCCGCCGACCTGAACGAATGTCCTCTGCCGGACGCCAGACCCCTGCGGGAAATCATCGGCGGACTGGAAATGCCCCTGCGGCAGGCGGTGTTCCGGGCCGGGACCATTGCCTTTTGGAGCAGTCATCACCGCTTCTGCGGTGTCTGCGGCCGCAGACTTGCCCCCGGAACTCTTGAAAATTCTCTTTTCTGTGAAAACTGCAAAGCCGCGTATTTCCCCCAGATTGCTCCGGCCGTGATCGTGGCGGTGGAGCGTGACGGGCGTCTGCTGCTGGCCAGAAACGCCCGCTTCCGCAGCGGAGTTTTCGGGCTGGTGGCGGGTTTTGTCGAGGCCGGGGAGTCTCTGGAGGAAGCGGTGCGCCGGGAACTGGCGGAAGAGGTTAAGGTGGCGGTGCGCGACATCCGTTACGCCGGCAGCCAGCCCTGGCCGTTCCCCAATTCGCTGATGATCGGATTCACCGCATGTCACCTTTCCGGCGAGCCGACGCCGGACGGCGGCGAGATCGTGGAGGCGGGGTTTTTCGCTCCGGAAGAGTTTCCTCCCGTCCCCGGGCCGGGAAGCATCGCCCGCAGGCTCATTGATGAATTCGTCCGGAAAAATGCCGCTCTTCGCGGAGCCCCTGCCGTGCCGTAAAAAATCCGGCGGGGGCCTGCAATTTCTGCATAGACGGCGGCAAATGATCTCTTGACAAATCCGGCGTCCGGCGGAGGAAATCTTCGGAATTGTCGCTTGCGGCGCCGGAACCGGGGTTGCACGCTCTTTCCCGCCGATGTAATTTACGGAAAATGCCGAAAAGAAGAGGAAAAGTGAAAAATAACTTAATTTTCTTGTTGATTTATTC
>JAZMZH010000170.1:0-2296 GCA_045585875.1 Victivallaceae bacterium
GCTGCTGCGGAAACAGGGGGCCATTGTCCCGCAGGAGGGCGCTCCGGAGATTGACGCGGCTTCCTCGCCCGGGGACCGCGTCCGCATATAAAAGGAAGGAGGGAATATGAAGATCACGGCATTGAAAACCTTTATCTGCAATGCGTTTCGGACCAATTTCGTCTTTGTGAAGGTGGAAACCGACAGCGGGATCCACGGCTGGGGGGAGGCCACGCTGGAATACCGGGAGCTGACCGTGCAGGCGGCGATTCACGATCTGGCGGATGCCCTGATCGGCAAGGACCCCCATCAGATCGAATCCTTCCGCCATGACTGTTACCGCGACGCCTACTGGCGGGGCGGTCCCGTGCTCATGAGCGCGCTGGCCGGTGTGGAAATGGCCCTGTGGGACATCAAGGGCAAGGCGCTGAACGTCCCGGTCTGGCAGCTCCTCGGCGGCAAGGTGCGCGACGCGGTGCCGGTCTATGTGAACGGCTGGTTCGCTCCCGCCCGGACGCCCGAAGAGTTTGCCGAAAAGGCGGCCGAGGTCCGCAAAAATCAATACCCCGGCTGCAAGTGGGACCCTTTCGGCAAGGCCTGGCAGCAGATCGGCAAAAAGGAACTCGATCAGGCGATGGCGTGCGTGGCCGGAGTCGCCGAAGCCGCCGGAAACGAGGTTCAGCTGCTGATCGAGGGCCACGGGCGCTTCGACATCCCCACCGCGGTGAAGATCGGGAAACGTCTGGAGGAGTATGACGTCTTCTGGTTCGAGGAGCCGATCCCGCCGGATGACAAGGAGGGACTGCGGGAGGTCAAGGAGCGGGTGCGCGTCTCCCTCGCCGCCGGGGAGCGCCTCTACAACCGTTACGAATACCGGAGATTCTTCGATCTGAACTGTTCCGATTACATCCAGCCGGACGTTTCCCACGCGGGCGGGATCATGGAGATGCGGATGATCGCCGCGGAAGCGGAGGCGCGGCATATCGGTTTCTGTCCGCACAATCCCTCCGGCCCGGTCGCCAACGCCGCCACGCTCCAGCTGGCGGCCTGCGTGCCGAATTTCGTCATGCTGGAGATGATGATGACCGATGTGCCGTGGCGCGCGGAGATCTGCGACGAGGATCTGGTCATGCGCGGCGGCCGCATGGTCATCCCGGAGCGTCCCGGATTGGGAATCGAGCTCAACGAGGCCGAACTCCGGAAGCACCCCTACATCCGGACCGGACTGCGGCACTACAAGGGCACTCTGACCGACATCCGTCCGCCGGATGCCGTGAAATACTACCGGATGGAGAGATGATATGAAGAGATTTCAGAATAAAGTGGTGCTGGTGACCGGCGGAAACCGCAACACCGGTCTCGCCATTGTGGAAAAGTTCGCGGAGGAGGGCGCATCGGTTTATATGTGCGGCTCCTCGCCGGAATCCACCGCCGCGGGCGCGGCGTATCTGGAGGCCCGCGGCTGGCGGAATGTCCGGAGCATCCCCTGCGACGTTTCCGACCTCGCGCAGGTGAAGAAACTCTTCGACCGCATCGAAAAGGAGACCGGACGTCTGGATATCCTCGTGAACAACGCCGCCCATCAGGGGATCGGCAAGCCCTTTGTCGAAATGGACCCGGCCTACCTGATGGAGGTGCTGGGCGTCAATGTCCGGGGCGGGTTTCAGGTGACGCAGCAGGCGGTCAACCGGTTCTTCCTGAAACAGGAAAAGCGGGGCGTCGTGGTCTTTCTCTCCTCCAATACCGCCGTGCGGGCGATCCGCAACCGCACCGCCTACTGCGCCTCCAAAGGCGCGATCAACTCCCTGGTCCGCTCCCTGGCGCTGGATCTCGGCCCGCTGGGCATCCGGGTGAACGCCTGCGCGCCCGGTTATATTTACACCGACCGCTGGGATGCGCTGCCGGAGGCGGCAAAGGCGCGCCGCCGTCTCAACTGCCCCCTGCGCCGGGAGGCCTCCGGGAGGGACATCGCCAATGTGACGGCTTTTCTGGCCGGGGAGGAGAGCGGCAATATGACCGGCGAGATCGTGACCTGCGACGCGGGCTGCTCCTGCCAGCACATGCCCGAGGACGCGGACTGCTGAAGCATCTCTCTCTCCCGGCGGAATCCGGATAAAAAAATTCCCGGACGAGTGTCGCCCGGGAATCTTCGGACCGTCAGACGGTTATTTGTCGAAGGCGTGTCCGGCGGAGCCCAGCACCTCGATATTCTTGCGCTTGTAGAGCTCTTTCAGAGCGGTACGGGCGGGGCCGAGGTATTTGCGGGGATCGAATTCCGCGGGCTTCTCATTGAGCACCTTGCGGATGGCGGCGGTCA
>JAZMZH010000171.1:0-9158 GCA_045585875.1 Victivallaceae bacterium
GCCGGACTCTTCCCGGGGGAGGGGGGCGGATTGCTGGAATATCGGATCACCGGCGCGGCCCTGCCCATGAGCCTCATACTCCTGCCCGCCTCCGTGAACGGCATCTCCGAACGCGGCGCCGTCTCCGAATACCGCCGCACGCATGTGGCGCTGGACACCCTCGGTGGCGGATATGAATTCGGCAGCCGTCTGCCTTTCGGCGCCGAGTACCGGCTGCGCCGCACTCTGGAGCTCGCCGACGGCTGGTGCTGCGTTTCCTGCGATGCCTCGGTCATCGGAGCCGGAGGCATCGACACCCTCGAACTGGCCGAAGTGCGCCTGAGGGGAGAGTGGACTTCCTGCCGGATCTTCCGGCTTTCGGGGCGTCCGGAGGAGGTTTCATGCGGCAGTGAACCGGCGGAGATTTTTTCGGAAACCCCCTTCCGGACGGTGGAATTCACCGACTGCCGCGGCGATCGTCTGGAGATCGGCGCGGGCGACGACTGGTGGCGCTGGACCGCTCTGCCGGGCGGCGGATATTCCCTGAAAATCACGCCCGGAGAAGCGGTTTTCAAGCGCAGAATCTTTCAGGTGCCGGAGGCGGAGGAGACCGCCGTGCCCGGCTCCGTGCGCAAGAGCTGGCGCTGTCAGTGGTACTGGGCATGGACGCCCGCCGGGTTTGACCGGATGACCGTGCCCCCGTCGGAACGGCTGCTGGTGCCGGACGCCTGCGGCAAGTCGCCGCTGCTCCAGAGGGCGCTGCGCAAGGCGGTGCGGCGGGTCGCCGGGGAGGGGGTCCGGGGCGCGCCCCGGGTGATGCACCGGATTTGCGCCGACGCCGCTCATCTGGAGCGGGCCGGCAAGGTGGAACTTTTGCACTTCGACCGCTGTGAAGCCATGCGCACCCATCTCTGGGCCAACCGCCGTCTGAGGGCGGAGCTGGGGCCGGAGGCGGGGTTTGTCTGGGAGAACGGGGCGGACGGTTCCGCGCCGCCGTCGGAACTGCGGATGGCGGCGCTGCCCGCGGGCGGATTTTCCGCTCCGCTGCGGGAGGCGGAGGAGATCCGTTGAGAGAGGCCTGGGGCTATGCGATGCGCTACGGGGACCTGGGGGCCTCCAGCCGCATCCGGCATCTGGCCTGGGCGAGGCGGATGCGTCAGGCAGGAGTGCCGGTTTCGTGGCAGAGTTTTTTCGCCAATTCCTATCTGCGCCGTCTCTACCGCGGCGGCGGCAGGAGCCTGTGGGAGTGGCTGACCGGGACGGTGCGGAGGATCTGCTGGCTGATCTTCCGGGCTCCGCGCAATCTGGTGGTGGAGTATGAGCTGCTGCCCGGAGTGCCGTGGTTTGCCGAGCGGATCTTCTGGTTCGGACGCCGGATCGTCCTGGATTTCGACGACGACGTGGGCGTGCGTTATCGGGACAAACCGCTGCTGCGGGGGAAATACGACCGGGCGGCGGCGCGGGCGGTTATGGTGACCGCCGCCAACGAGCGGCTTTTCCGGCATTTTTCGCGATATAACGGCAACGTGTTCCAACTCCCGACGCTGGTGGATCGTGAGGTTTTCCGCTCCGGGGAGGGGAAATTTCCGGAATTCACCGTTGCCTGGATCGGCACCCCCGTGACCTACCGGTATATCGAGGAATTCGCGCCGGTGCTGCGGGCCGCCGCCGAAAAGGTAAGATTCCGATTGCTGATCATCGCCTCCAGAACGCTGGAAAAACGCGCTCTGTCCGGCGTCGAAATGGCGTTCGCCGACTGGAGCCCCGGCGCCGCCGAAGAGCTGCTCATGCGCTGTCATGCGGGGATCATGCCGCTTGCCGACGACGATTTCAGCCGGGGAAAATCCGCTTTTAAACTGATTCAGTATATGGCCGCCGGGCTCCCGGCGGTCGCCAGCGGAGTGGGGGAAAACCGCAATGTCGTTATCGAGGGGCGCACCGGGTTCATTGCCGACTCGCCCGCCCGCTGGGTCGAGGCTCTCGCCGAACTGGCCGGAAACGAGGAACTGCGTCTGGCCATGGGACGCTGCGCCCTGGCCGCCGCCGGCAGGTACTGTTACGACGCCTGGTTCGGAGAATATGAGAAGAGGCTGGCTTCCGCCTTCAGAACAGAATTATGAAGAACACCAGCCAGACGATCCATCCGGCCGGCAGGTGCATCAGCAGCATGGCCGCCGCGATTCCGATCAGCGCACCCGCTCCGGAGGCGATTTCGCCGGAAAATCCCGCGGCGCAGCTCCTGAAGTGACCCCGTGTGATGTTCAGAGAGCCGAAGAGGAGCGCTCCCACCATGCCCGCCGTCGGATGGATCCCGGCGAAAACCGCCAGAAACGCGGCCACCGGCGCCGCCATCCGCCGGATCACTCCGTCCGAAGAAAGCCCGTTGGGGAAAAACAGAAGCCCCGCCATGGGGAAAAGCAGCGCGTAGCCGTGGAGGATCAGCGGCCCGTCCAGGGCCCGGATGGCGCCCAGCGCGGCCAGAACGCATCCCGAAACCGTCAGCCCGGAGAGCAGATAACGGCGGAATTCCGAGGAGTACCGCCGCCTCTCCGCCGATATGCGCCAGAATCCCAGCAGGACCGCCAGCGCGCCGAGGAACATCGCGATCCCCGGATGGAGTTCGAAAAGACGGCGGATTTGTTCCCGGGGCGGCACCTCCGGACGGGGCAGAAGTTCGATGTCGGAAAGCCCGTCGAAGGAACTGCCCTGATCCCGATTCAGCTCGTAAAGCATGGCGAGCACACCGACCGGAAACTTCCGGATCATGCCGTCGTAGCGTTCGAACGTCTCCTCCAGTTCCCGCCAGGAGGTCGTGAGGGGGCGGTTGGAGAAAAGAGTCAGCGCCTCCGCGCCGGGCACCGTGCCCGAGTATGAAAAAGCGTCGTCCGGGATGACGGAGCTCAGCGCCGAGGGGACCGCCAGCACGCCGCCCGGAGAAAGCAGCGGGATGAACTGAAGCGGATCGCCCTCCGCCGCCACGATCAGATCGTAGGGACCGTCCAGCAGGGCGAAGCGTCCGATGCGCCGGACATCGGCCCGGGTGATGATCGTCGCCTGATGGACTGCCGCCAGTTCCGGGTCCCCGGTGAGATGATCCACGCCGGCGATGCGGGGGATGTGCAGCAGGGCTTCCGGGACCAGATGCGAGAGCGGGGACGCGGCCAGGAGGACCTGCAGATTGTGATTCGGGGTCTGCAGCGCCGCCGGCAGCAGCGCCGCCGCCATCTCCAGGTCGCACGGCGCAACCGCGGTTTTTCTGCCGTCAAGAGTGTAAAAAGATTTTTCCCCGTCTGCGTCGGTACGGACCCTCCGGAACCCGTCAAAGGTGAATATCAGATTGCTCCGGCAGGGGGCGGAGGTTTGCGCCGCGGCCAGGTAAAGAGCGCCCATGACGGGGATGACGGCGAGCAGCACTCCGGTGCGGAAGCTGTTTTGCCGCAGGAGCGACATCAGCAGTACCGACAGGATGAGGGAGAGCAGACAGCATAAGGTGAAAATCTGTGCCTCCGGCAGCGGCAATGTGAATTCATAGCTTGCGAACTTCAGCAGCCCGCCCAGCGCCGTCGCCGCGTAAAAACTTCTGAGGAAATTCCTCTGGCGCGCAGCAAGGATCAGGAGCATCGCCGCAAAACCGGCCGCCGCCGCGATCAGCAGCGCTCCCGACATCGCCGCCGGGCCGGGGCCCTCGATCATGATCCGGTTGAATCCCGGCGCCGCCAGCATGAGGCATGAGGCGAGAAATCCGCCCAGGGGCAGCGAAAACCGGTTCAGGCGGCTGAGCCGCAGAAAAACCGGCGCGGCAAAGGCTCCGAAAAATCCGCACAGCACCGCCGCCGGTTCGTTCAGCCCCTCAAGGCGGATACATTCCGCCGTCCCGAAATAAATTTTTGACACGCTGCCCCCGGCCGCAAATCCGGTCAGCAGCAGCACCGCGCGGCACAGCAGTCCGGCGATGTCGCCGCGGGCGGGTTTTTTCCATTTCAGCATGACTCTCCTCCTCCGAAGGGCAGAGCCCGCAGTTGCCAGGCCCGCAATTCCTCCTCCTCAAAAAACACTTTGTTCAGAAACAGTCCCCGGGCCGGAGCGGTTTCCGGCGCCGCGCTCCGGTCTCTGGCGGCAAGGAGCTCTCCGCACTCCTCCGGGCGGAGCCTCCCCCGCCCCGCCGCCTCCAGAGTTCCGATCAGACAGCGGACCATCTTGTAGAGAAAGCCGCTGCCCTTGAAGGTGACGCAGACGAATTTCCCGAAACGGCTGAAATCAATGCTGTAAATCGTCCGCACCGCTTCCGGAATCATGCTCCGCTCCACCACAAAACTTGAGAAATCATGGGTGCCGACAAAGGCCCGGCTCCCCTCGATCATGGCGCCCACGTCGAGCTGTCCGCCGCATCGCCAGGAGTATCTCGCGTCAAAGGGGGTTTCGCTCCCGAGGTTGAAGACGTAGGTGTAGGCTTTTCCCACGGCATCATAGCGGGTGTGAAAATTCAGATCCGCTTCCCGGATGGACCGGATGCGTATGGAGGGCGGCAGCTTGCTGTTGAGGATGCACGGGATCCGCTCCGGAGGCACGAAGGGCCGCGCCGGAGAGAGATAACTGGCCGCAAAGCCCAGCGCGTGAACCCCGGCGTCCGTGCGGCTCGCGCCGATCAGATGAATGGGCGTCCCGGAGTACAATCGGGCGAACTCCTCCTGAAGCACTCCCTGCACACTGGATCGGCCGGGCTGAATCTGCCACCCGGAAAATTCACTGCCGTCGTAGGCGATTTCCAGCAGGAGCCGCATTGCCGGGGTGTAGGGGACCGGTTCCGGGGTACGTCTCGGCGCTCCGGACGCCGCTTTGAGACGGGGGAGCATCGGCGGGAATTCTTGTCGCGTCATCTTTGTGGATTCAACTCCGGCGACGCCGGACGGGCGGCGGATCAGGGTTTGTAATCGTCGCCGATGCTTTTGAATATCTCCTCGCTGGATTGCGTGGCGTCATCCGAAACGTTGCCGCCCAGCGCTTCGGTGGCGCCGGAGAACATGGCCCGGATCTGGTCGCTGAATGCGTAGAGCACCGTGAGCGCCGCGATCGCCACGACCGCGATGATGATAACATACTCCAGCAGAGCCTGCCCCCTGCTGCGCCTTCTGAGAGAATGTTTCTTTTTCACGAAGTCACCCCTTTCCCTTAGGTATTTGCGAGTGAAGATCCCATGTCTTTTTTTCAACCTCAAAAACTTCCGATCACGGACATCCCACCCCGACGGCGTTCAGCAGCCATCTGCCGTACACCGAAAATTGTTTCAGCAGCACTGCCGCGGAGAGCGCCGCGACGGAAAAAATCACCGCCAGCACCGCGAACTCCGTCAGCACCTGGCCGCTATCCGACCGCCGGTCCGCGCCGGCCGACAATGTTGTTTTTTTCATCCAGCACGATCACCGTCGGGCTGACTTCGGCCGCCTCGGCCGCCTCCATCAGCGAAAATGCCATGATAACGATTATGTCCCCCGGCCGGCCCTTGCGGGCGGCCGGGCCGTTGAGACAAATTTCCCTGCTGCCGGCCGGAGCCGGTATGGCGTAGGTTTCGATCCGCTCTCCGTTGCGGCGGTTGGTGACCAGAATCTTTTCGTAAGGCAGTATACCGGATGCGGTCAGCAAGTCCCGGTCGATCCCGAGGCTTCCCTCATATTCCAGTTCACAGGCGGTCACCCGGGCCTTGTGAATCTTTCCGGTAAGCATTTGTTTCAGCATTGCAGATGTCCTTGTGAATGTCAGGCAAATTTTCGACCTGCCTCTAATATAGCACGGGTTGAGGGTTTTGACAAATTTTTTCGGCTTCGCATGGGGAGGATTTTCGGACGGCGGAGGCGCGGAGGACCGTCAAGGGGAGATTCTCCGCCCGCACCGCGCGTTTGGGGAACGGCGCAAATGACGACACTGAAAAATTTGAAAATTTTTTTTAAAAAATAAAATTTCCGTTTGCTCCCGCCTCATTTTCAGTGTATATTATACGGTTTGCCGAAGGCAGGGCAAAGGTTGTCAACATAAAGGAACCACAATGAACAGCTATGCACAAAGAGTTTTGGAGCAGGTCTGCCGGACCTGTGCCAACGAGCCGGAATTCGTACAGAGCGTTACGGAAGTTTTCGGATCCCTGGACGGGTTGCTTGCTCAGAATCCCAAGTATGAAGCCCATAAGATCCTGGAGCGCATGGTCGTGCCGGAGCGCATCATCATCTTTCAGGTCCCCTGGGTGGACGACAAGGGCGAGATCCAGATCAATACCGGATACCGCGTCCAGTTCAACAGCGCCCTCGGCCCCTACAAGGGCGGCCTGCGCTTCCATCCCAGCGTCAATCTTTCCATCCTCAAATTCCTCGGCTTCGAGCAGACTTTCAAAAACTCTCTGACCACGCTGCCCATGGGCGGCGGCAAGGGCGGTTCCGATTTCGACCCCAGAGGCAAATCCGACCGTGAGATCATGGTGTTCTGCCAGGCCTTCATGCGCGAACTCTTCCGCCACATCGGCCCCGACACCGACGTGCCCGCCGGCGACATCGGCGTCGGCACCCGCGAGATCGGCTACCTTTTCGGGCAGTACAAGCGTCTGGCCAACTGCTTCCACGGCGTGCTCACCGGCAAGGGCCTGGGCTGGGGCGGCTCCCTGATCCGTCCCGAGGCGACCGGTTTCGGCGCGGTGTTTTTCGTGCAGCACATGCTCTCCCGTCAGAATGACAGCATCGCCGGCAAGCGCATTTCCGTTTCCGGTTTCGGCAACGTTGCCTGGGGCGCCGCGCTCAAGGCCACCCAGCTGGGCGCCAAGGTCGTCACCATCTCCGGGCATACCGGATGTATTGTGGACGAAGGCGGACTCGACGGAGAGAAGATCGCCTACATGCTCGAACTTCGCGAAAAACGCCAGGATGTGGCGAAATTCGCCGAAAAGTACCCCGACACGAAATTTTATCCCGGCCGCAAGCCTTGGTTTGTCCCTGTGGACATTGCCATGCCGTGCGCCACCCAGAATGAACTGGACGGCAATGACGCCGCCCAACTCGTGGCCAACGGCGTCAAGCTGGTCGCCGAGGTCTCCAATATGGGATCTTCGCCTGACGCGGTGGCCTGCTTCCAGGCCCACCGGGTCGGCTTCGCCCCGGGCAAGGCGGTCAACGCCGGCGGCGTGGCCACCAGCTGTCTGGAGATGACTCAGAACGCCGGACACTGCTACTGGCCGGCCGATGAGGTCGATGCCCGTCTCGCGGAGGTCATGACCCATATTCACGAGGCCTGCGTCAATGACGGCATCCGCTCGGACGGCTATATCGATTATGTGGCCGGAGCCAATATCGCCGGCTTCCGCAAGGTTGCCGAGGCGATGATCGCCCAGGGCATCTGAGCTGTTCCGCAGTATGAAAGACGGGACTGCCGCATAAACGGAATATGCGGCAGCCCCGTTTGCAATCCGGTTCGCCGGCTGTATATCGGGAAACAAGCTGCGTGACGGCGAAGCGGGGGGCTGAACTTCGGAAATTCCTGCCCTCCGGTTTTCGCGCACTTCGGGCGAGGCGCCCGGGATTCCAGGGCTCCGAAATGCTGCAGACATGTTTTTTTACTTTTTTTTGCTTTCGGCATTTGCATTTCGGCGCTGGCGAACTATATTAAAATAAATATTTCCCCCGGAGTCGGGTTATGCGAGGTGATTTCCGGAGGCTTGACAGCAACATTGTGAGAAAAATCGGGAGATTGTAGTAAATGCAGAACATGGATTTTTGGTTTTTCTGGAACATTTTCCGGAAACGCTGGAATGTCATTATGTTTATTGCCTGTATTGCGGCCATGGCGGCCGGTGTTTACAGTAAGCTTTTCGTAAAGCCGGTTTACCTTTCCTCGGTTTCGCTTTATCTGGGCAAGGTTACCGATTCGGTAAGCCCGCTTGACGCGATTTCGGCCGGAAGTACCTCGATCATCGGTTCCACCGCTACCGAGCTGGCTCTGGGGTCGTCGCTGACCGGCGACTATCAGGAACTGGTGAATTTCGAGGTGATCACCGAAGGGGTGGCCGACGAGCTGGCCAAGGGCGGCAAATGGAAGGACATGCCTTACGAGGTGACCACCGAACAGGTGAAAGCCTCCCGGATCATGAAGATCAATATTTTCAGCAACGATCCCGTATACAGCCAGGAGGTGGCGACCATATATGCCAAGGAATTCATCAACAAGGCTCAGGAGCTGGTCGGCATCTCCAACACCCAGATCATCGAGGAGCCGGCGCTGGGCATGACTCCGGTGGCGCCGAATATTCCCCGCTACATTCTCGGCGGTTTTGTGGTGGGTTTCCTGGCGATGTACCTGAGTTTCTTCCTGCTCCGGATCATCGACCGCACCATTCACACCTCCGACGAGGTTGAGAAATCTCTTCAGGTCCCGGTGGTGGGCACGGTGCATAAGGATACCGACTTCGCCATCGACAAAAACAATCCGTTCCTCTTCGGCGAGGGCACCAATACCCGCACCCAGGTGGCGGAGGACTTCCGGGTGTTCCGGGTCAACCTCATCAACCGTCAGGCGGAGAACAAGGACGGCGGCTCGATCATCGCCGTGACCAGCGCCCAGGCCAAGGACGGCAAGACGTTCTGCACCGCCAACCTGGGCGCCGCTCTGGCGGAGGCCGGCTACAAGGTGCTGCTGATCGACTGCGACACCGGCAAGTGCGGACTTCAGAATTATCTGGGCACCAAGGACGAGAAAGGTCTTATGAACATCCTGTCCAACGAGACCGATTTTGAACACGCGGTGAAGCGCAATCTCAACAACTCCAACATGGATATCCTTTTCTGCGGCGACAAGACCGTGAACAGCGCCAACCTCATGATTTCGCCCAAGTTCAAGGAGCTGATGAAAGAGGTGAAAAAGGAATACGACTACGCGTTCCTCGATGTTTCCTGCCACCTGGGCACCGCGGATATTGTATCCGCCGGCAGTACGGCCGACTCGGTGCTGCTGCTGGTGCGCGCCGGGCGTACCGAGGGCAACATGGCCAAGGAAACGGTTGATGCACTGAAACGGGCTAATCTTGACATTTCCGGGATTATCCTCAACGGAGTGGAGGAGGAATAAATCATGGGTGTCAGATTTCAGCGTTTTCTGCACAGCACGTTCTTTTCCCTGCTGGTGTTGATCGCTCTGGTGGCCGGCAT
>JAZMZH010000172.1:0-4882 GCA_045585875.1 Victivallaceae bacterium
ACCATGGACCTCCATGCCCAGCAGATCCAGGGATTTTTCGACATCCCGGTGGACAATCTCTACGCCAGACCGGTGCTGGTGCCGGTCATCCGCGAACTGGTGGGTCCCGATCCGGTGGTGGTGGCGCCCGATTCGGGTTCCGCCAAAATGGCCATGTACTACTGCGATCTGCTTCACGGCGGGTTCGCCGTCATCGCCAAGCGCCGCATCAATGCCACCACCGTGGCCAGCAGTCACCTCGTGGGAGATGTGAAGGGCAAGGCCTGCGTCATCACCGACGACCTCACCAGCACCTGCGGCACCCTCTGCGCCGCCGCCGATATTCTCAAAGCCAACGGCGCCGCAAAGGTCTACGCCTCCGTCTCCCACTGCCTGCTCAGCGAGGACGGCAAGCGCAAACTTCTCGCCAACAACACTATTGAAAAATTGATCGCGACCGACGCCGTGCCCATCCACGATACCCTCGACGGAAGGATCGTGGTGGTCAGCATCGCCAAACTCCTCGGTGAAGCCATCCGCCGCATCCACGAGGGGAAGTCGGTCTCGTCGCTTTTCAAAATAGCCAAGTAAATCCGTATCACCCGAAATAACAAGGAAGGAAACATCAACCGATGAGTACGGTGAAGAAACATGAAATCGCGGTCGAACCGCGGACTTTGCAGGGCAAGGGCAACGCCCGCCGCCTCCGCAAAGAGGGCCGTATCCCGGGCATCATTTACAGCAATGGCGCCGTCGGGACCATGGTCAGCATCGATGCCGGCGACTGGGCGGCGCTGACCCACCATGATGTCAATCTGGTGTATCTCAACATGAAGGACCGTTCGATCGCGGCCGTCATCAAGGAAGTGCAGGTCAACTACCTGAAAAATCATGTGCTTCATGTGGATTTCAAGGAAGTCGATCTCAATGCGGAGACCACCGTCTCCGTGAACATCCACCTGGTGGGCGAAGCGGCCGGTTCCAATCACGGCGGCGTGCTCGAGCAGCTGGTGCATCACGTCGACATCACCGGCAAGCCCGCCGATCTGCCGGAATTCCTGGAGGTCAACGTTTCCGCTCTTGAAGTCGGCGACGCCGTTACCGCCGCTCAGATCCCGCTCCCCGCGGGCATCACCCTGTCGGCCGATCCCGAAGAGGTCGTCTGCCACGTGATCGCCGAAAAGGAGGAGGTTGAGGAAGAGCCGGCGGATACCGAAGCCGCCGCCGAGCCTGAGATCGTCGAGAAGGCCAAGGATAAGGACAAAGACAAGGACGAGTAACATAGAATTGTAAGGACAGGGGATCCAATGACGGACAGCATAAGATTGGTCGTGGGCCTGGGAAATCCGGGCCGGGATTATGCCGGTACCAGGCATAATGCCGGGATGACCGTGCTGTCCAGGGTCGCCGACGGGCTCCCCGGATTTCGGGACAGCTCCTCCGGATGCTCCAGTTTGCTGAAGCGTTTCGTCTGGCAGGGGCGCGAGATCTGGTGCCAGTGGCCGCAGACCTGGATGAATCTCTCCGGCGAAGCGGTGAAGGCGATCTTCCGCCGCGAGAAACTTTTTCCCGCCGAAATGCTGGTCATTTCCGACGATCTCGATCTGCCGCTGGGGGTGATCCGCATGCGGCGAAGCGGGTCCGACGGCGGCCACAACGGACTGAAGTCCATCATTGCGGCGATTGAGAGTTCGGCGTTTCCCCGGCTGAGGATCGGCATCGGACGCGGCGGCGCCGGCGGTCCGGCGGTGATCGACCATGTGCTGAGCCGTTTTGACGCCGACGAGCAGGAGACCGTCGAGGCGGTCTTCGAGCAGGCGGCCCGGGCGGTGAAGCTGGCCTTGAGCCGCGGAGTTGATTTCGCCATGAACGCCTGCAACGGGGCGGTGAAGGCGGAGGAGCGGGTTTCCTGTCCCGCGGATAAAAGCTAATCGAAAATCCAATTTGGAGGGTTTTACCTTGAAAAAGTACGAAGCAATTTTCATCTACGACATCCGTA
Source organism: Victivallaceae bacterium (assembly GCA_045585875.1). Lineage (GTDB taxonomy): Bacteria > Verrucomicrobiota > Lentisphaeria > Victivallales > Victivallaceae > JAVBQJ01. The sequence continues at coordinate 1,979 of JAZMZH010000172.1, forward strand.
TGGTCGATGATGAGGGAGAGGGCGCGAACCGCGAGCTGGTGGCGCTGATCGAGAGCCTCGGCGGCAAAGTCACCGATGCTGTTTCCATGGGGCGCATCCAGTTCTCCTACGAGATCAAAAAGCGCAAGGCCGGTATCTACTGGGATGTGTTTTTTGAGATCGACGAGTCCAAGATCATCGCGATCAAGGATAAATTCCGTCTGGACGAGCGGGTGCTTCGCAACATGATCGTCAACGACGATCGTCCCGCGGAGATCCGTCTGCCCGGAAAACAGGCTCCGGTGGCTGAGTAATCCATAGGATCGTGCGGAATGTCCGCTGCGACCGCAGAAAGTGAGGTTTTAAAATGGCTGTTTCACTGAATAAGGTTTACCTGATGGGAAATCTTACCGCTGATCCAGGACTCAGATACACTCCCGGAGGCACCGCTGTTTGCGAACTGCGCATGGCCATAAACCGCACTTTCATGTCCGGCGGCGGCCAGCCCCGGGAAGAGGTGACGTTCGTGGACGTGACCGTGTGGAGCAAAGCCGCGGAAAATTGCCAGAGGTTTCTGGCCAAGGGTTCTCCGGTCTTCGTGGAGGGCCGCCTCCAGCTGGACCAGTGGGAGGACCGTGAAACCGGCAAGCGCTCCAGCCGTCTCCGGGTGGTCGCGGACAATGTGCAGTTTCTGAGCGCCGGGTCCCGCCGTGACGGCGGCGACGGCGCGGGGGCTCCGGGGCAGCAGCGTCAGTATGCTCCCCGTCAGTTCAACCGCGACGGCGGCCAGCAGGCTTCTCCCCGTCAGTTCAACCGGGACAACGGCGAAAACCGCCATGCCCCGGAGTACGAGGACAGGGGGATGCCCGAGCCCATGAATCCGGTTTCGGAGGAGCCCTACGTCGCCGGGGCCGAAGATGACGTTCCGTTCTAAATTACAGTAATAGTCGAAAGGATATTGGCAAATGATTCAGAAGAGAAGTTCCCGCCGCAGAATGGCCGCAAAACCCAAGAGCTGCCGTTTCTGTGAGGAAAAGGTCAATTACATTGACTTCAAGGATGCGGAGATCCTCCGCAAGTACCAGACTGAAAAGGGCAAAATCCTGCCCCGCCGCACCACCGGCACCTGCCTGGATCATCAGAAGATGCTCGCCGGCGCCATCAAACGCGCCAGAGTCATCGCTCTGGTTTACTGAGGAGACAGCATCATGGCACAGGAAAAACTGATACTTTTGGCCGACGTCGACAATCTCGGTCTCGCCGGCGAAGCGGTCCATGTGGCCGCCGGTTACGCCCGCAACTATCTGCTGCCCCGCGGCCTTGCGGCCCCCGCCACTCCGGCCACCCTCCGGCAGCTGGCCGCCCGCAAGGAAAAGATCGAGGCCCAGCGCCAGAAGGCTCTGGAGGATGCTCAGGCTCTGGCCGCCGAACTGGCCAAGCTCGTGGTGGAGATCCCGATGCAGGCTTCCAACGACGGACAGCTTTTCGGTTCGGTGACCGCCCGGGCGATTTCCGAGCAGATCGCCGCCAAAGGCATGAATGTGGAGGCTCGTCTGATCCGCATCGAGGAGCCGATCCGCAAGCTGGGCGATTTCGTTGTGCACGCCAGGCTTCACTCCAGCGTCACCGCCGAGGTCGCTGTCCGGGTTGTGCAGTCGTGATTTTTGGCAAAAAACATGATATTGCGGTTGATTTTTTGCTGAAAGCATATATATTATAAGACAATGGTGTGAGCTGATAGCTCAGTCGGTAGAGCATCGCCCTTTTAAGGCGGTGGTCCTGGGTTCGAGTCCCAGTCAGCTCACCACTTTACTTTCGGAGATGACAAATGAGTAACGTTTGCAGCGTCTGCGGCAAAAGAAAGGCCCCGGGAGGGCACATCACCAGACGCGGTCTTGCCAAAAAGGCCGGCGGTATCGGTATGCATGTGGTGAAGAATTCCTCCCGCACCTTTACCCCCAATATTCAGACCGTGCGCATCATTGAAAACGGAACCGTGAAAAAGGTCCGCATGTGCGCAGCCTGTATCCGTAACGGGAATTTCGTCAAAGCCTGAAGCTATGACGTGACCGCGCCGCCGGGATCGTGAATTCCGGCCGGGGCGGAGGGCGCGGGGGATAGGACGGTACTGCTGATATTTGCGGCGCCGTTTGATGGGCCGGTGCATATGCCGGGTTCGCCTGAATCCCTCCCGCCTTCTTTTTTTTCTTTCTTTTCCTTTTGAGTCCGGTGCAAGTGCCGGACTCTCCTTTTTTTATGCATGAACTCAGACGACGGCGCATGGATTGGAGCCGTCGGGGAATGGAGGGACCCGATTGCAATACGGGAAAGGGCTGCCGCAAATGCTGTTTTGCGGCAGCCCCCGTTGAAAGCTCCGGCAATCGGAAAAGAAGGATCAGAGCCGGAACCGGACCATGAAGACGGCGGAGCCGTCGGTTTCTTTTTCAAGCAGGAGTGTTTTCCCGTCCCACTGTGCGGAGACGGGTTTGCAGTCCGACGTTTCATCCAGCAGGACCGCGCTCTCCATTTCGGCCCCTTCCAGTCCGCGGACCCTGACCGGCACGGATTTCAGCTTCCCGCGGAAATCGGTGACCAGGAGCGCGGCGGATTTCCCGTCGGCGGACTTTTCCGCCATCAGGCGGACGGTGCCGCGGTTTTCAATGGCGCAGAGCTCGGTATACTCCCGGATCATATCGCCGATGAGGCACAGGGAGTGGAAGTTTTTGTCCAGCTGACGCTCCGTCGTGACATAGCCCCAGAAAGTGCTCGTCCAGCCGGCCCCGTAGTAAAAGGCGGTATCCAGCGGCGAATACTGCCATCCCGAGAGGACGGCGGTATTGAATGCGGCGGAATTGATGCCGTGAACGGCCTCCTGGCCCCGGCGGAAGGACTCGGGCGTGAGCTGCGCATGAACAAGTCGGAGGC
>JAZMZH010000173.1:0-5448 GCA_045585875.1 Victivallaceae bacterium
GTTCTTCTCTTGTCTTCCTAAGACCGCTTGGCCTCCGACTTTCAAGACCGCCGCCGGTTCCCTGTTGAGCATGGCGGCCTCGGCCCGGACGCAGGAATCATCCAGCGCGCCGGTATGGGGCAGCAGAGAGTAGGTGAAAAGATGCCCGCCCTGATCGGCGTCCCAGTCCGGATATTTGGTGGAGCGCAGCAGATTCAGGTCCAGCACATTGCCCTTCACCTTGTGTCCGTATTTGCAGTCGTTGAGCAGGGCGACGCCGTAATCGTGCTCGCTCATATCGACGAAACGCTGTCCGGCGACTTCGAAACGGGCGATGTCCCAGCTGGTGTTGTCGTGGGTCGGACGCTTCACCGTGCCGTACTGGATGTCAAAGGCGGCTTCGTCGGAGAAGACGTTCACCGGGAAGGCCGCCCGCAGCATCCGGTGGGTTTCGTGCCAGTCCGCTTCGGTGACGAAATCCAGCCTTTTGCTGTTGGCGGCGAGACGCACCCGCTGGGTGACGGAAGAGTTTTTGCCGACCTTCATCGTAAAGAGGATCGAGCTTGCAATCGCGCCGGAGGCGACGACCGGCTCCGCGACGCTCACCGGATGTCCGACGACCTCTCCCGGATAGAAGATGTCCACGTCCCAGGCGTCGAAGTTGTTGGCGCGGTCATGGTAAAGCGTCAGCACGTTGCCGTCTCCGGTGAGAATCTCCCGACGGCACTCCTTGTCGTAGGCGCGCACCAGCACCGCGTCGCGGTTGAATTCATAGCGCACCAGCTCGTTTTCCAGCACCAGGGAGTCGCATTTCCCGGCCGCGGGGGTGGGGGCGTGCGCGCCCCTGTGCAATTCGATCCAGCCCGAGGCGGGCACGACGGCCAGCGCCAGCATCCGGCCCTCGGCGTCGATCTGCACCGGCACCGGAGCGCCGGAAGCGTCGGAAACCGCCGAATCCCGCCAATCGTCGGGCAGCACCAGCGGATTGGTCCAGGGACAGGAGAGGGTGTTGACGAAGAGCATGGAGTCGGCCGCGGGCCTGAAGAGCCGGGCTTCGGCATCGGCGATCAATTTTTCGCACCGGCGCATGCACTCGGCGTGCTCCTTTTCCGTGGTGCGGTAAACCATGGTGATGGAGGAGCCGGGGATGATGTCGTGGAATTGATTGATCAGCAGAATCTTCCAGATCTCGTCCAGCTCGGCAGCCGGATAATCCTCCGGCTTGAGCATGGAGCAGAGAAATTCGGTCTCCGCGAGTTTCTGCTCCAGTTTGCGGTTGCCGCGCTTGGTCCGGCTCTGGGTGGTCAGGGTGCCGCGGTGAAGCTCCAGATAAAGCTCGCCCACCCATTTGGGCAGCCGGGACGAGTACTTTTCGTCGATGCGCTTGAAAAACTCGTCCGCGCGGCCGAACCTGACCTTGGGCACGCTCTCCCAGTCGGCGGAAACGAGACCGGTCTCCACGTAGAGATCCGACGGCCCGCCGCCGCCGTCGCCGATGCCGAAGACGGTGAGAAATTCATCGACGATCCCGGCTTCGCGGTTGCGGTTCTGGGCGCCGTAGAGGTCCCTGGGCATGAGAGCCGAATTGTAGGTGTCCTCGGGCAGGAAGTGGGTCAGCACCTCGGTGCCGTCAATGCCCTTCCAGAAAAATGTGTGATAGGGGAATTTGTTGAACTGGCTCCAGGAAATCTTCTGGGTCAGAAAATAATCGCACCCGGATTTTTTGATGATCTGCGGCATCGCCGCCGAATATCCGAAGACGTCCGGCAGCCAGAGATTTTTCACGTCAAATCCGAACTCGTCCATAAAGAAATTCTTGCCGCAGAGGAACTGCCGCACCATGGATTCGCCGGATATGATGTTGCAGTCGGCCTCCACCCACATGCCGCCCTGAGGCTCCCAGCGGCCCTCCGCCACCCGGCGGCGGACCTTTTCAAAGAGCTTCGGATAGTGTTTTTTGACGAAATCGTAGATCTGGGGCTGACTGCCGCCGAAGACATATCCGGGATAGCGCTCCATCAGATCCAGCTGACTGGCGTAGGTCCGCGCGGTCTTGCGGATGGTTTCGCGGACCGGCCAAAGCCAGCCGACGTCGATGTGCGCGTGTCCCACCGCGGTGGTCGTCGGCGCGGAATCCATGGCATGAAACGCCAGCACCGGCTTGAGCGCTTCCCGGGCCCGGGCGGAATTCTCCGGATCTCCGGCGTAGAGGTCCATGGCGTCGGTCAGCGCCTGAATCATCTTCGCCCGGCGGTAGTCTTCCGTCGGCAGGGCAAGGGCCAGACTGAGCACGCACATCACCTCGATGCGGAGATGCCACAGCTCGGTGTTGAATACGGCCAGACGGAGAGATTTGACGACGGGCTCAAGGGTCCCGTAGGGATACGGCGTGTTCGCTCCCGGGTCCTCAACCATCCGGGCTCCGAAAAGATGGTTGCAGGCGCCCTCCAGCATGTAACCGATCCGTTCGCCGCCGGCGGCCTTGCCCAGCTGATAAAACTCCTTGGTGTAGTTTTCCTGAAAGACCGAGGTGACGGTGAAGGCGTAAACGGGCACCATATCGCCGTCGAAGAGCATGGCTTCGCCGCCGATGGAGACATGCAGCGCCAGATCCCGGCCGCGCCAGGATTCGGGGACGTCGGCGGAAAGTTTGAACCACGCGCTGTGCCAGAGTTCCCCCCAGCTTTCCCCCTCCCGGATCGGGCGGTATTTCAATCCGGCGGCCTGCTCCGGCGGCACCGGGTCCGCGCTGGGAGCATAGGTCACATCGAGCGGAATTTCTTCCACGCAAAGATCATCGTAACTGCGACTGAGAAACAGCCCCGCCCGTTCCTGGAGGAGGCTGGCAACTTTTTCATTCATTTCTCATCCTCTGATTCTGTAAGCATAACCTGACATTTCGTATAATATAGTGTGGAAATAAATTATTTTCAAATCGGCCCGCTCCGTATTTGTAAAAAAAACGAAAAGGTGATAAATTACATCAAATCAATACCGGCATCGGCAGCGGCAGGACGGTTTCGCTCCATGTCGGCATCCCCCCGGAAAGGAGCTTCATCATGAGTCTGAATTTGAAAAAAATCCGCTATTCCGGTCTCGACAACTGTCTGGAACTCTCCAACGGCACGGTCAAAGCCGTGGTGAGCGTCGGTTTCGGGCCGCGGGTGCTGTTCTACGGATTTATGAACGGCGAAAACGTCTTTCACAACTTCACGGAGCAGATCGAAAACTTCTCCCGCAAGGAGTGGCAGAGCTACGGCGGACACCGTCTCTGGCACGCCCCCGAAGTCTACCCCAGGACCTATTACTGCGACGTCGATCCGGTGGATTACGTTTTTGAGGACGGCGTGCTCAGCCTCGATTGTCAGATCGAATCCACCACGGCCCTCCGCAAGCACATCGACATCATCATGGAGGAGAATTCCAGCAAAATCACCCTGGATCAGGTGATTGAAAACTGCGGTCTCTGGGACGTGGAGCTGTCGGCATGGGGCATCTCCGCCATGGCCGCCGGGACAAGAGTCTTCATCCCCCAGGAGCCTTTCGTGCCCCACGGCAGCGGCGACGGCGAAACTTTCGCCCCCGCCCGCACCATCGCCGTCTGGCCCTTCACCGACATGAGCGATCCCCGTCTCTCCTGGCAGAAACGCTATATCGGCATCCGCGAGGACGGCGCTTATCCGGATAAAATCAAGATCGGCGTTTTCAACACGCAGGGCTTCGCGGTGGCCGACACCCCCGGCGGCATCTACATCAAGCGCCACGAGGTCTTCGACGACGTCTATCCCGACATGGGGTGCAACGAAGAGTTTTTCACCATGCCCGGCTTTGTGGAGATGGAGTCCCTCTCGCCGCTCGCCTGCATCGCCCCCGGCGAAGAGGTGCAGCATGTGGAGTCCTGGGAGCTGCTGGACGGAAAACTGCCGGACGATCCCGACAAGATCGGCGAATTCCTCGACGGCGTCTGCTGAAACGGCGGCGGCTCCGAACGGTCACCGGGGGAGGGGGCCGGAAAGGGTTTCGATGATCTTCATCGTCGCTCCCCGGTTCCGCTCCAGGGCGGCGGCTCCCCGGCGCCCGCACTCGGCCGCGGCTTCGGGACGGGCGAGGAAATCGGAGATGCGCTCCGGGAGTTCCGCGTCGGAGGCGGTGACGACGCCTCCGGCCTCCTCGAGGATGCGGAGGATCTGACGGAAATTCTTCAGCACCGGTCCGGTGATGACCGGCTTGCCCAGCAGCGCCGGTTCCAGCAGATTGTGTCCCTCGTCCTGTCCGGCGAAGGCCTTTCCCATGATTACGATGCCGCTGTCGGCCATGAGGGAGAGCATTTCCCCGGTGGTGTCGGCGATGACCACCCGGGAGGAGGTGTCGGCCATTGCCGGGATCTTTTCTCCGCGGGGATCGAGGCTGCGCCGGAGCGGCTCCAACCCGGCTTTGGCGAAGATCCCGGCGATTTCTTCGCCCCGCTCCGCGTGACGGGGCACCACAATCAGCCGTGCCGACGGGTGTTTCTCCGTCAGGGATTTCCAGAAGGAGGCGATGAGCTCCTCCTCGCCGGGATGGGTGCTGGCGGCCAGTACGATCGCAGGCTCGGCAAGGTCGCTGAAATAGTTGCGCAGCCCCGCGGGCGCGAGATTTTCCGGTATGGCGGCGTCGAACTTGAGATTGCCGGTCACCGTCACCGCGGCCCGGGGCGCGATCCTGAGAAAACGCTCCCCGTCCCCCTCCGACTGGGCGAAGATATGGTCGAAACGCTCCAGAAGCGGCGCCATGAAAAATCGGATCCGGCGGTAGCCCCGCATGGAGTGATCGGAGAGTCGGGCATTGATGAGCGACAGCGGGATGCCCAGCTTCGCGGCCCGGCAGATCATGTTCGGCCAGAGTTCGGTTTCAAAGACGCATATCATCTCCGGACGCAGAATTTTCATGAATTTCCGCATCGCCGCCCGGAAGTCGATGGGACAAAAGACGACCGTCGCGTATTCGGGAGCCTTTTCCCGGGCCAGCGCCTGTCCGGTGGTGGTCCCGGTGGAGATCACAAATCGGACCTCCGGCTTCCGCTCGTGCCATTTGCGCATCAGCGCCAGAGCCAGCACAGTCTCCCCCACGCTGACCGCATGGATCCATACGCTCCCGGCGGCGGCGCGGAATTCCTCCCGGCGGCGGCCGATGATCCCGAAGCGTTCGCGATAGGTGGATTTCCAGCCCGGACGATTCCGGAGCTTCCACAGCATCCCCGGCAGAAAGAAGAGAAAACCCGCCGGCAGAAAGATGTTATAGAAAAACATCGTGATATGAAAAAACACCTTGCGCATCCCTCAGCACTCCCCCCGGATGAACGCGCCGCAGACGCGCTGAAAACAATCGCCGCGTTCCGCGTAATTTCGGAACATGTCCATGCTGGCGCAGGCCGGTGAAAGTCGGAGGCCAAGCGGTCTTAGGAAGACAAGAGAAGAACACAACTCCTTG
>JAZMZH010000174.1:0-5320 GCA_045585875.1 Victivallaceae bacterium
TTACATCGAGGCGGACAATCCGGACATCGGGCTCATGTGTTTCATCGCCATCGGCATGGCGGAGGTTTCCACCTGCGAAATTACGGTATACGCCGGTCAGCATGTGGAAAAGGGCCAGGAGACCGGGATGTTTCACTTCGGAGGCTCCACCCACTGTCTGATTTTCGGTCCGGATGTGGAGATCGACTTCGACCTCCACGGCCAGGAGCCGGGTCTGGACGCCGTGAACATCCGGGTGAATGAGCGGATCGCCTCGGTGAAGCCGAAAAAACGCAAATAACCGCCGGGATCCGCGACGGTTCGGAGGACCGGGGACTTCGGGATGAAGTTCCCGGTCTTTTCGCATCGTTTCAGTAATTTCGTACCAAAAAAAGTAAAATCGGCCATAGCGCGCGGCAGATCGCAGATGTATATTATCCGATCAACAGAAACAGGAGAAATTCATCGCAATGAAAAGCCGCAGTTTGAGAATTGTTTTGTTGTTCGCGCTCCACTGCTCAGTCGGATGCACGGGAGGCCTTCTTTTCCGCGAAGCGGGCGTCCTGACGGATTGGAAATGGCCGCTGTTCATCGGCGGAAACCTTTTCGGCATCACCTCCACCTGGATCATGATGAAGATCTACGCCGCCATGAAAAATGCCAACCTGGCCAATCTGTACACCTCGTCCATCAGCTTTCTGGTCGGTCAGCTGGCCATGTGGCTGCTGTTTCACTCCCGCCTCAACGGCCCCCAGGTGGTCGGACTCTCGGTGGTGTTTTCCGGCATCATCGTCTGCGGCTTCGGCAAGCTCGCAACCGAAAAACTCGGAAAGGAGGCGGCGCGATGATCAAAGTCATCCTGCTCCTCGCCCTCGTCACCATTACGCAGGTGATCCCGGCGGTGCTTTTCAAATTCGGCAGCCGCGGCAAAAGCGGGAAATCCCGGCGCTGGCTGGTGTGCTTCCTCCTCGGCAACGCGGTGGGCATCACCAGTATGGTCTTTGCCATCGAGGTCTACGGAGTCATGCCGGACAATGCCAATCTGGCCGGGGCGCTGCTGGGAGGTCTGCCCTTCATCGCCATTCAGATTTCTCTGGCGGCGATTTTCCGCAGCAAGCTCAACATTCTGGAAATCTGCGGGATCGGATTGGTCGCCGCGGGGCTCTGCATCGCCGCGTTCAACGCTCAGGAGGGCACCATCGTCGAGAGGGATTCCGTTGCGGAAGAGGCGGCCAGCCTGCCGGAAGCGATGGCGAACTGAATATTGTATCCGCCGCAGGGGCCGACCAGATCCATCACCTCCCCGGCGAAAAACACTCCGGAAACCAGCCGGCTCTCCATCTCCCGGGGCGAAATTTCCTTCAGCGAAACGCCCCCGTCGCAGGCCATGGCCGTCTCAAATCCTCCGGCGCGCTCCACGGTGAGCGGCACGGCGTCCAGCAGGGCCGCCGCTTCCGCCGTCCTTTTGGTTCCGAGTTCGCGGCAGCAGCTCTCCCCCTCCCCTGCCTCCCGGCACAGGGCGGCGGCCAGGGAGCGGGGCAGAGACGCGGCAAGGACATTCCGCAGCAGCCGTCCGGGGCTTTTTTCCGCGGCGGCGCGTAAAAGAGCCTCCCAGCCGCTCCGGGAGAGTTCCGGCAGACAGCGGAGCAAAATTTTCACCGGGCCGGAGGCGAGACGCCGGTGCACGGTCCCGGAGAGGTTGAGAGCGGCCGAACCGGAAAGCCCTTCGCGGGTGAAAAGGAGCGCCTCCCGGGAAACCCTTTTTTCGCGTTTCTCCCCGCAGATCACCTCGGCCTCCGGCAGTGAAACCCCGGCCAGCGACCCCGGCCATGCTTCGCGGATCACCAAAGGCGCCAGCGCCGGCACCGGCGGGATGACGGTGTGTCCGAGCTTCGCCGCCAGACGCATCCCCGAGGAGGAACCTCCGAGACGGGGAGCGGCCGGACCTCCGGAGGCGATGATCACCGCCCGGCAGGGGATGATCTCGCCGGTGGAGCACCGGACCGCGGCCGCCCGCGGACGGTCGGCGGCGGGCGCGGTGATGATCTCGACGGCTTCGCAGCCGGTGCGTACTTCGAGACCGTTTTTCCGCGCCGGGAGCATGAAGGAGGAGATCACCGCCGAAGCGCCGCCCGCGGCGGGGAAATAAAAGCGGCCGTTTTCCAGCACCGCCGCCACGCCGCGCCCGCGGAGATGGCCCAGCAGCCAATCCCGTCCGGCGAATTTCAGCGCCTCGCTCATGAAGCGGCCGGACCGCCCGAAAGAGGCCATGAATTCCTCCTCGGGGAGATTGTTGCTGAAGTTGCATCTCCCGCCGCCGGACGCCAGCATCTTCACCGCCGTGCGGGGCATTTTTTCCAGCATCAGCGTGCGGCATCCCCGGCCTGAGGCATACTCTCCGGCGGCCAACCCGGCGGGCCCGGAGCCGACGATCACGATGTCAAAGGCTTCCGGCATGGCGTTCAGGGGAGGACGACTCGGGCGGCGCCCGGAAAAACCTCCGCGGGCCATCCCCGCCGCCGGGCGGCTTCCACGAGCTCGGCCCGATCGTCCAGATAGAGATCGGGTACGCCGAAACGGGCTTCAAAGTACCGGAACATGGCTTCGGAGGGTTTGCTGTCCCCCGCCGCAAAGCTGAAAGCGCCGTCGGAAACCAGCTCGCTCTCGGGGAAACGCTTCCGGAACTCATCCAGATGGGGGACGGAGATGTCGGAGAAAAATCCGGCCCGCCAGCCCCGGACCTTCAGCGAGCGCACCAATTCCCTCATTCCGGGCATGGGATCGCAGATGATCGACCGAAAGGCCTCCTCCACCCGCCGGGGCGTGAATCCGCCGGGGATCAGCGAAGCGGCGCGGTCGAAAAACTCCTCCGGAGCGATTTCCCCGTGTTCCAGGCTCCGGTACTGGATCATCAGCACCTCCCTCGGAACGGCGGTCCCCAGATTCAGGGAGAAATTCTCCGGTTTGATGGCAACGCAGACGTTGCCGATGTCAAGCGCCAGTGTCTTCATATTTTTTAAGATACATCCGGAACGTTTTTTTTGCAAACCGCCTCCCGGCGTCAGAAAGAAAATTTGCTTAAAAACCCCGGCCGGTGTATATTATGGAACAACGGCTTTTGCATTTCAACCCGCTTGAAACTGAAATCATGAAAACACCATCTCCCACTCCCGACTTCCGGCAGCGATTGCTGCTGCAGCTCCTCATCCTGCTGGATTACGCGGGCGGCATAAGCCTCCTTCTCGTTTCGATCCGGCAGCGCCGGGACTTCGCCTCGGATTGGGCCCTGTGCGCCGGGATCATGATGGCGGCGGCCGGAGCGCTGCTGGCGACAACCTTCCGCCGCCGGGGCAGGAAACGCTCCGCCTGGCTCTGCGCCCTCTGCGGACTTGCCGCCGGGACGGCGGCGGCCCTGCTCATATCCCGCTGAATATCAGCGCGGGCTTCCGGTCCCCGGAGGCGGCGAGCGCGGCGGCATGGGAGGTGATGCCGGTCAGCACCAGACAGGAGATCAGCCCGTTGCGGTTGCCGCCCCGGATGTCGGAATCCAGAGAATCCCCCACCATCAGCATCCGCCCCGGAGTGAAACTCCGCCCGGGATATTCTCCGGCGAGAAATTGAAAGAGACACTGATAGATCGGCGCGTCCGGTTTGCCGAGATATACGGGCTGTTTTTCGATACCGGCGTCCCGGAGAAGGGCGCAGATCATTCTGGCGACGCCGCCGGCCCCGATCCCGAAGCGATCTCCGCCGGACCAGTAGGAATCCGGACTGGGCACGATGAAGGGCCGCTCGGGATGCCGCATGAAAAAATTGAAGACGTTCTCTATCCCGATGCGCCAGTCGTAAGCCCCCTCCCCGAGGATCACTCCGGCGCATCCGTCGATCCTGTCGGCGTCGGCGGTCGTCCGGATGCCCGCGAGCTCGGCGTAATCCGGAGTCCCGAGTCCGCCGCACAGATAAAACAATTCGCCGCGGTAATTTTCCCCGGCCCACCAGCCGAGGGCGTCTCCGGCGGAGATGATATTTTTTTCGCATACCGGCAGACCGTTTCCGACGGCGAGAGCGGCCTTTTCCCGATGGGAGCGGGATGTGTCGTTGGTGAGCAGGACCCACGGGCACCCGGCCTGATCGAGGAGGTGCAGAAACCCGCATGCGCCGGGGCACGGTTTCCCGCGGGTGGTCAATGTGCCGTCGATGTCGAACACCACCGCGTCGATGGCGGAGCGCCGGGACTGGAAATATTCCGAAAGTGTGATCATGGGACGGGGAACTCCTTGTGCTTCCCGGATAAGATACCGCTTCTGCCGATTTTTGCAAGTCGTTTTCCGGCCCGGCGCGGCGGTGAAACGCAAAAAACATTTTTTCAGGACAAAAAACTTCTTCAGATTTGAAAAATTCCCCATCAGGGGTTAAATTATGGTACAGTCAATTTCCGGGGGGCGTCCCCGGCCAACCAAAAAACAGCTAAGGAGTCAGAAAATGGCGGTCAGCTACAAGGAACTCGGCTTGGTGAACTCTCGCGAGCTCTTCAAGAAGGCGGTCAAGGGCGGTTACGCGATCCCTGCCTACAACTTCAACAACATGGAACAGCTCCAGGCGATCATTCAAGCCTGCACCGAGACGCAGTCCCCGGTCATCCTCCAGGTTTCCAAAGGCGCCCGCGAATACGCCAATCAGACTCTTCTCCGCTACATGGCCCAGGGCGCGGTGGAATACGCCCGTGAAATCGGCAACGGCAATCCCATCCCGATCGTCCTGCACCTGGATCACGGTCCGGATTTCGAGACCTGCAAGAGCTGCATCGACATGGGCTTCAGCTCGGTGATGATCGACGGCTCCAGCCTGCCCTTTGACGAAAACGTCGCCGTGACCAAAAAGGTCGTGGAATACGCCCACAAGTTCGACGTCACCGTCGAGGGCGAGCTGGGCGTGCTCGCCGGCATCGAGGACGAGGTCAATGCCGAAAAGCACACCTACACCCAGCCCGAGGAAGTCGAGGAGTTCGTGAAGCGCACCGGAGTCGATTCTCTGGCCATCTCCATCGGCACCAGCCACGGCGCCTACAAGTTCAAGCCGGGCGAGAATCCCCGCATCCGTCTGGACATCCTGAAGGAAATCGAGAAGCGCATCCCCGGATTCCCCATCGTCCTCCACGGTTCCAGCTCCGTGCCCCAGGATCTGGTGGCGATCATCAACTCCAACGGCGGCAAACTCAAGGACGCCATCGGCATCGGCGAGGATCAGCTCCGCGAAGCCTCCAAGTCCGCGGTCTGCAAGATCAACATCGACTCCGACGGCCGTCTGGCCATGACCGCCGCCATCCGCAAGGTGCTCAATG
>JAZMZH010000175.1:0-4382 GCA_045585875.1 Victivallaceae bacterium
GACCGCGGCGGCTCTCAAGCCCCCTTTCCGATTTCGCCGCGATGGAAAACTCCGCCGGAATCCGGCGGGGGCCCGAGGCCCGAAAAGTCTCCAAAACATCGCACTATGATGTTTTCTGTATATATTATACTTCATTTTTCCTGAAAAGTCAAGTCCTTTATCCAAAAAAAACGAAGATTTTTCAAAATTAAATTTGTTTGTTTCTGAAACATTTCCAAAGCGGGGGCGGACACGCCGCCCTTCCCGCCTTGTCGAATACGGCTACTGCAGCTCGCCGGAGGCCTGCAATGCCTCGATCAGCACCGGCAGCACCCGGCTGTACATCATGTAAAAGCCGAGATCGTTGGGATGATAGGGATCCACGCGGCAGAAGAGATCCCCCGGCTCGCCGAAGAGTTCCTTGCCGTCGATGAACCACACCCGGTCATCCCCGGCGGCCACGGCGTTGTCGTAGGTCTTTTTGATGATGGCGGTACGCTCGGCGCCGGCTCCGGAGCAGCGGCTCATCATGATCACCGGCACGTCCGGAGCAAGCCTGCGGAATTCCTGAAAAAACTTCTCGTGGGTCTGGGCCAGAAACTGCGGCGTCGGGGCGTTGTAGTCATAATCGTAGACGAAAACCGCCGGGTCGAGTTCCGCGATGGCCCGGGCCAGAGCCAGCTGCCCCTCGGCGCTCCCGGAGAGGCCGATATTCACCTGGGGAGCATCCACCGCGCGGCACAGCATCGTGGTGTAGTTGTTCGCCGGGCGGGAGGCGCAGGCTCCCTGAGTGATGCTGGAACCGTAAAAGACGATGGGGCGGGCGATGCGCTGAGGCAGGGGCGGCTCCACCGTCGACCCGGCCTCGATGCCGATCTCCAGGGTCTTCACGCCGCTGTAAAGAGGCAGATACAGCGTGTAGTCCCGCATCTCCTCGGCGGACCTTTTCCAGAGGGATACCCGGACGTCGATGAGTTCGCCGTTCTTGACCTGGGGCGTGGACGGGAAAACCGTGCCGTCCGTGAATTCCCCGTCGGTCCCCACCGCGATGAGCAGATCAAATCCGGCGCTGCCGCCCCGGGTCATGTGGCTCATGTCGCTGCCGTGCCAGAGTTCGGCCCGGAGATAGATGGCCGGGGAATTGGAGCGGAAACGGACCGCGCCGCCGGAGGCATGGTAATTCAGTTCCGCGGCGATGTAATTGCTGACGTCCCCGGGCTGAAGGTTTTTCGGCATGCGGGTGGGCGGCGCGCCGGGCTCCCGCCACGGGAATCCGGTGAGCTCGAAAACATCGGAGTCCAGAACATTGTAGTAATGCACCTCCACGTCGCCCTTTTGGACGGCCTTGAAATTGGTGTCGATCTCGGAAATGTCCACGGCGGAAACCGGGTCGGCGGCGATCAGCAGCGCGGCCAGCGCGGCGATCAGCATCTCGAACTGCTTTCGGAACATATTTCACTCCTTTGTTGGATTTTCAACCGGTGCAATATAGACCGGCCGACCGGGACTTTCAATAGAAGAAGGAGAAATAATTGAAATTTTCTCAAAATCATTTGATATTGTTTCAGAAATAATGTATATTAATGGCAAACCCATCGAGGAAACATGAAAAAAAACACCAACAGGTCCCTGACCGTTTACGACATCGCAAACATGGCCGGAGTCAGTCCGGCAACGGTCTCAAAAGTCATCAACCGCAGACGCGGCGTAAACGCCGAAACAGCAGCCAATGTGGTCAAAATCCTGCAGGAAACCGGCTTCTCCCCCCGCTGGAAGGCCGGCACCTGCAAAGTCGTCGGCATCATCGGCCCCGCCTACCCCGGGATCATCCTGGACAGCTACGACTCGCAGATTCTCTCCCAGTGCTGCGACGAACTGATGGTAAAAGGCTACTCCCTCCAGCTGGTGAACCCCTGTCACACCCTCGACATGAAAACATTTCGCAACTTTTTGAGCCGCAGCGAGATGATTTCCGGGGTCATCATCATCGCCAATCCCAACAACTATGAATTCTGCCGGGAGATGCTCCGCAATTCCTCCAACTTCCCCTGCGTCGTCATCGGCAAACTCGACGACTCCACCGCCAACTCCATCCCTGAGGCGGGAAATCATCTCTGGACGGACGACTACGCCGCCGGATACCAGCTCGCCACACTCTTTCTGCGCCACAACCACCGGAAATTCCACATCGTCAGCGCCACCCTCGACGACGTGGGGCACCGGCACCGCACTGCGGGCATTATCGCGGCCCTGAAGTCCCAGGGCATCCCCCAGGAAAATATCACCACCGGCGAAGTGAAGGAGGATCTGCGCAACTCCGGCGCCCAGCTGGCCATGATCATCGCCTGCAAAAAAACCAAACCCGACGCCATCATCTTCACCAACGGCGCCATCTGCGCCGGATTCGTGACCGGGTGCGTGAATATGAAAGTCCGCATCCCCGAAGAAATCTCCGTCGCCGGATTCGAGGACGCTTCCGAACTGGAATACCTGCCGGTCCCCGTGACTTCCATGCACACCCCGGCACGGCAGCTGGGCGAGGCCGCCGTAAACGCGCTCCTCGCGCAGATCGAACATACGCTGCTGCCTTTCCCCAGAGTGCTGCAGCACAGCCTCTGCATCCGCAATACGGTCAGCATGCTCCAGGAGTGAACGGCGCCGAAACGCATCCGCCGCCGTCAGGCGAAAAGATTCATACCCGCCGCACCGGGATCCCGGCTGCG
Organism: Victivallaceae bacterium; assembly: GCA_045585875.1. Taxonomy (GTDB): domain Bacteria; phylum Verrucomicrobiota; class Lentisphaeria; order Victivallales; family Victivallaceae; genus JAVBQJ01. Next base: position 2,703 of record JAZMZH010000175.1, read on the forward strand.
GCCATGGCGGCTTTGATCTCCCGGCAGGAATATTCGCCGGAGTGCACCACGGAGGCCACCAGCGCGGCGTCCGCGCCGCCCTCCCGGAAGACCTCCGTCACATGGCCGGGATTTCCCGCGCCGCCCGAGGCGATCACCGGCACCGGCACCGCTTCGGAGATCATCCGGGTGATCTTCAGCTCGTAGCCCCCCTGCACGCCGTCGGTGTCGATGGCGTTTACGCAGATCTCTCCGGCGCCCAGCTCCACCGCCCGGCGCGCCCACTCCAGCGCATCCAGATTCATGCCGCTGCGGCCCCCCTCGATGACGACTTCGTACCCCGAGGGCAGACGATCGCTCACCCCGGAAAAGCGCACATCCATGCCCAGCACCACGCACTGACGGCCGAAGGCCCGGGCCCCCTCCCGCAGAATCTCCGGATGGAGCACCGCCATCGAATTCAGCGAAACCTTGTCGGCTCCGGCCAGCAGCACTTCGCGCATGTCGGCCACGCTGCCGACCCCGCCCCCGACGGCAAAGGGGATGAATACCTTTTCGGCCACGCCGCGCACCATATCCAGATCGGTTTTGCGATGTTCGGCGCTGGCGGTGATGTCGTAAAAAACCAGTTCGTCGGCGCCCTCGCGGCAGTAATGCTCCGCCATGGCCACCGGATCCCCCACGTCCCGGTTTCCCGCGAAGCGCACCCCCTTGGTCACCCGGCGGTCCCGGACGTCGAGACAGACGATCAGACGTTTCAGCAGCATGGCGCACCATCCCATCCGGCGAAATTCTTCAGCATCCGCAGCCCGGCTTCGCCGCTGCGCTCGGGGTGAAACTGGGTGGCGAAGACATTGCCGCAGCCGATGACGCAGGCGAACTCCGTCCCGCCGTATTCGGTCGTCCCCAGGGTATTTTCCGGATCCCGGGGCCGGGCGAAATAGGAGTGGACAAAGTAAAAGGCCGTACCCGAGGGGATCCCCGCGAAAAGCGGATGCGCCGACCGGAAATCCACCGTGTTCCAGCCCATGTGGGGCACCTTCACCCCGCCCGCCGGAAATTCGAACTTTTCCACGCGCCCCGGGATCACTCCCAGTCCGTCGGCGCCCCCGTCCTCGGCGCTCCAATCCAGGAGCATCTGCATCCCCAGACAGATCGCCAGCACCGGTTTGCCGCCGCGGATCGCTTCGGTCAAAGCCGCATCCAGACCGCACCCCCGCAATCCGGCCATGCCGCTGGCCGCCGACCCCACGCCGGGAAAGACGATCCGGTCGGCCGCGGCGACCGCCGCCGGGTCCCGGGTGACCTGAGCGTCGGCGCCGATGCGGCGCAGGGCGAGACGGACGCTGGTGAGATTTCCGGCTCCGTAGTCCAATATGGCGACACGGGGATTCAAACTCATTTCCATGCTCGGGCTCCCGGAGAAAACGTTTCGCCCGACGCCCGACGGAACCTTTCCGGCGGGCCCGGGCATAAAAATATACCACTCCGGGCCGAAAAATCAACCCGGAGAACGCTGAAAAATCGGAAAAAGCGGGCTCGGAAGTCCCGGAAAAAGCCGACCGGCGTGCCGTCCGCTTGCAAAAATCAAGGTTCAGGGTTATATTATCGGGAGATCAGAAAGGACCCCACCCCCGATGCCTGCCCCTCGAAACCGCACGCTCCGCCTCTCCCCCGGCGAAATGGAACTTCTCGCCGGAG
>JAZMZH010000176.1:0-21064 GCA_045585875.1 Victivallaceae bacterium
CCCGCCCAGGAAATACACCGGCCCGGAATGTTCCGAGTGGAGATGGCGCACCGCGGCGCAGGCGCCGGAGTAATTGTCGAACATGATGGAGGGCGCATCGATCCCCTCCAGGCACCGGTCCAGCTGGATCAGATTCACCCCCCGCTTCAGGACGGAGCGGATGCCCTCCCGGATCCCGGGCAGCTCCATGGGGAAAATCATGATGTTGCCGATGGTTTCCGGCAGATTGTTCAGGAGGTCGGCGTAATTGCCGTTGCTGCCGGTGGCGTCGAGGACGCTGATGTCGTAGTAACGCGCCTCGGGGGCATTCATGACCCCGCTGAAAATCTCGTTGTTCAGAGGAGAATCGGCGGCGCGGATGAGGAGCAGACGGGGCCGGACGGAGCGTTTGACGCCGTCGAAAGAGAGCAGCACGCTGAATCCCACGCCGGGATTCCGCTCCACGACTCCCGTGGAGCACAGATACTCCATCGCCCGGCGGATCGTCGTCCGGGAAGCCTGAAAACTCTTCGCGAGCGAGACCTCCGACCCCAGGTTTTCACCCCGGTGGTAGACCCCCGCCGCGATACGGTTCAGGACGATGTCCACAACTTTACGGGTGGTTTTTCCCAAAACGGCATCCATGCTCATCCCCTCTCTTTTGCCATCCCGAAACTTTTTTCAAATTTAGCGCTTACAGGAGAAAAAAACAACCGGTGCTCCCGATAAAAAACACGAAAAACATCAAAAAGAACACCGGCTGCATCTCCCGATCCCCTCCGGAAGAGGATTTTACGACATGACCTTATTGGGGGCAGGCATCCCAGCCGTCGGCATGGGCGGAGTTGCTGTACGCATGGGGATAGCCCTTGCAGTAGGGCGACTGCATCTGATTGTAGTTCGCCACCCGGTAGGATGCGGTTCTAACACTCTCGACATGGCCGTCGGCAAAACAGATGTTGCTCTTGGCGTCGGAAGCGGGATCCCCCCACTGCGTCCCTCTGGCGACACCGCTGCGGTGGGCGGCGGAGAAACAATAATCCCAGTCGTTGTTCCAAGCGGCAATGCTCCAGTCGCAGTCCAGGAACATGGGAGTCATGGTCGGCTTGGTCAAATTGCCGTCCTGCCGCCCGATCAGCCACTTGTTGAGGCCGTAGTCGGCGTTGTAAAGCGCGTAGTCGTCGCTGGCCGAATTCGCATACGCTCCGCGATCCCGGACAGGGCAGACGCTCTGGACGTAAATATTGCTGCCGAAGGCAGCCTTGGTGCCGGGCATGTACACGGGATAGAAGAGGTCGAGCCACTGGCTGGCCTTCTCGCCCGTGCCGCCGAAGCGGAGCAGATAACCGTCGTACTCCCCACGGTACATGGCGGCGGAGAGGCCGTGCTGCTTCAGGTTGCTCGCGCATTTGATGTCCTGCGCGGCGGCGCGGGCCTTGGAGAGCGCGGGCAGCAGCATACTGGCAAGAATTGCGATGATCGCGATCACGACAAGCAATTCTATCAATGTAAAAAGTCCTTTTTTCATCATTTTTTCCTTTGGTTTCTGTTGAACTGGATGCGGTTTGTTGTTGGTTTGGTTGGATTAACTGGTTTCGGCGGTTTCACGAGACAGGACGGCCCCGTCTCCGGACATGACATGCTTCACATTTTCTTTTCCTCTCTTTCCTTTGCGGCATTTCCAAAATTTCCGTTGCAGTTTCTTTTGGCACTGCCTGTTGCTTCCGCGGTCCGTCCGGCGCCGAACGGACCGACAGATCTTTTCCCATCGAGTATTTTTATTCTCACATATTATTATAGCACATTTTTTGTCAAAAGTCAACCCCTGTTCTCAAAAAGGACATCAAAGAACTTTAAAAGAACATCATCCCGAGGGACGAAAGAGCCGGATTTCATCCTGTTTTTCCCGTTTCCGGATGATAAGGCGGTCATCGACGGCTCCTTTTCTTTTGTTCCATAAATTTCCCGCATGTTTTAGCATACGGTGCGTTTTGCCCGAAGTCAAATCACGCTCCGAAAAAGGACGTCAAAGAACATCAGAAAAACATCATCCCGGGTTGCCGCGTCCCGATTTTCCCCGTTTTCCTCCCTCGGGACAGGGAGCGCCGCTCCCGCTTCAGAACGGCATCGGCGCGGGCGCGAGCAGGGTAAAGGGATACCAGGGCAGATTGCGGAGGATCCAGAAGAGGAAAATCGCCGTGACGCAGCTCCACACGATCCGCGGACGGAGCATCACCCGGGGCATGAACACCATGAGTATGGATATCAATATCACCGGCAGATAGATCGGATTGCTTCGGAAAACTCCGTAAATATCGCCGTCCAGGAGGTAAAAGGTCGCCCGGGTGGAGCCGCATCCCGGACAGTAGATGTGAAAGAGATGGTAGAGCGGACAGACCGGGAAAAATTTCCTCGCCGACGGATAGAGAAAATGAATCAGCGCGGCGACGGCGAACACCGCGGAAAAAACACCCGCGCTCAGGAGAATCCTCCACAGGCGCAGGCGCTTGGGATCAGATTGCCGCATCAGGAGGCGGCAGCTGCGGCGACAAGAGCGAATATCTGCACGATGCCCCAGATGACCGAACCGATCAGTCCGAGCGCAAAAGCCACCCAGAACCATGTTCTGGCCTTTTGTGCGTTGACTTCGGCCAGCGTATAGTTTCCGGCCGTAAGCGCCGAGTTGGCCATCGCCGCAAAGACGATCGACACCACGCCGAAAGGCAGACAGCAGAAGATCGCCGAGAGCACGGCCGGGACCATGTAAGTGTTGATCTGGCGGGGAACGCCGCCCATGCCGTTCTGAGCTCCGCAGGCCGAGCAGAAAGACGCGCCCGGAGGCAATTCCTTACCGCAATTACTGCAATTCATACACACACCTCCTGTAGGGTTGTTGATCCTCGTGCTGAAGTACTATAATGGCATATTCACGAAAATCAAGGACGATTTTCAAAAAAATTGAAATTCCGCGCCCCATTCGCCCGCACAAAGGCAGACAAAAGGACCGGGAGCAGGTGCGGCGCCGCTCCCGGTCCGTCCGGAACCGGTAAAAGCCCGGCGGCTCCCCTCCCCTACTCCACTTCGGAGCTGTGCAGCGCGTCCATCCTGACGCTCAGCGGCCGGGCGCCGTCCTCCGTGATTTCAAATCCGGTCTCGATCCGGGAACCGTGCCACTTCGGATGCCCGAAGAAGCTCACGTCCACGCATACCGTCATCCCCGGCTGCAGCACATCGTCGCTGTTGGGTCCGAAAAATGGCGCTTCGGCCTCGAGGAGACCGATGGTATGGGCAAAGGGGCAGATCAGGTAGCCGTCCAGACCGTGTTTTTCGCAGAATCTCCGCGCCGGAGCGTCGATGTCCCGGCCGACGGCTCCGGGCTTCAGCATCGCCCGGGTCATCCGAAAGGCTTCGCGGAGCACCTTCAGACACTCCTTCTGATCCGCGGTGTATTCGCCGGAAACCGGCAGATAGTCGCCCATCACTCCGGCATATCCATTCACCTTGGGCGCCAGACCGATCATCACTGTTTCCCCGGCAATCAGCTTCTTGGAACTGGCGGTCGGCACCACCGCGTCGGCCCGGGTCCCGGAGCCGACGATGGCGGTGAAACCGAACCCGCTGGCTCCGCGGCTGCGGGCGGCGTATTCCCCCGCCGCCGCCACCTGAATCTCCTGGGCGCCGGGCTTGATGGCGGCCTTCATCGCGTCGTGGGAGATGTCGGCGAGGGCAAACGCCTGAGCGATGCACTCCCGTTCCCAATCATCCTTGATGTAACGCAGGCGCAGATAATCCGCCGTCGCATCCGCGAATTCCACCCCGGTGAACCCTTCGGTGATCGCCTGCCAGCAGCCGGTGGGCATACGGTCCGCGCCGACGACTCCGAGCCGCTTCAGCGCGACGCCGCTTTGCTTGAGTTCGTCGAAAAGCTCCGGGAAACCGATGATGACCGACGCCGGGTACTCCTCGTCGGGCACCATGAAAGGCTTGAAGTTCCGCGTCTCCCGGATGGCGCTGTCCTGCCTGGCGAAGGGTTCGCTCTCCGGTCCGCCGAGGAGCATGGGGACCCCTTCCCGGGGCACCAGCACCGCGCCGGATTCAAACTGGGGGCACCAGCCGGTCAGATACCAGCCGTTGCCGATGTTGAGTTCATCATAGTACACCAGGACGGCGTCGTAATTTTTCCGCTCCATGATTTCCCGGACCCGGTCGATGTGGACCCGGCTGACTTCAGAAGGCATAAATCCCATTTTCTGCTCCTTCCGCCGATCGGAAAAATCGGCTTTTTTGGGTTGAACTCCGCTCCCCGGGCCGCAAACCGGATTCCGCGGCCCGTCGGAGACTCTCCCTGCTTAAGATTTCAGAAGATTTTTTAACCTCATAATGTTAAATATAACACTTTTTTCTTTTTTGTCAAGCGGATTGCCGCATTTTTCCGCCCCCTGCCGTGAAAATAACGGCACAGCCCGACGCAATGCCGTAGAAAATGCTTGCAATTTTCCGAAAAGCAAAGTATGTTAAATGAAATGCAATTTTCAACGGAGACTGCAATGGGGAAAAATGTCAGTCTGAAAGATGTCGCCGCCGCATGCGGGGTCAGCACCATGACCGCCAGCCGGGCGTTTCGGGAGTCGGCAACGATCCGTCCCGAAACGCGGGCCATGGTACTGGAGATGGCGGATAAAATGGGATACCCTCACGCCGGACGGGTCGGCCGGCCCGCGGCGATGAATCCCAACCACCCCCGGCAGATCCAGCTGATCCTCGGCAACGCAGCCAATCGGCTGTATGATTTTCACATGATCCTGCTGACCTCGCTGGAACAGCAGCTGGCCCAGGCGGGATTCGAATGTGTCATCCGCACCTGCAACGGCAATTATCCGATCTTCGTCCGGCTGCTGGACCGGGTGCGCAACGGCTGCAGCGAGGAAAACATCATCCTCGGCTCTTTCGTGCAGGAGCAGCTGGAAAAATTGGTGGACGCCCTGCCCGGCGCTCTGCTGATCGACAATGCCGTGAGACCTCTGCTCCGGCGAAAAGTGAGCACGTTCTCCTTTGACAACCGGAGCGCGGCGGCCATCGCCGTGGATCACCTCATCCGCGGCGGACGGCGGAATATCCTGCTGCTCCGCGGCCCCGAGGAACATTTCTTCAGCAGGGAACTGCTCCACGGTTATCGGGATGCGCTGGAACACCACGGTCTGCTCTTTGAGGAAAAATTCGTGCGAAACACCGACTTTTCCGCCGCGGCCGCGGCGGAGGCGATCCTGGCGGCGCACGGGGACGGGGTGTCCTTCGACGCGGTATTCACCAACGACGAAATGGCCGTCGGGGTCTATCGGGCGCTCCATGAACTCGGACTGCGCATCCCCGAGGACGTGGCGGTCTGCGGCTGCGACAATCTGCCTATCGGAGCCCAGCTCTGCCCGGCACTGACCACGGTCTCGCTGGATTACCGCGCTCTGGCGGCTCTGGTGGTGCGCCACCTGGAAACCGAACGCCCGTCCGTCAGCCCGGAGATTCGCCTCCAGGGAGAACTGCTGGTGCGTCAGAGCACACCCCCGCTGGATTGAAGCGCGGCTGCGCGACATTCCGCCTCGCGGAATCCCATAACCTTACCCGCGGAGCAAGCGCTCCTGTTTCGCATCGCTTTCCCCAAAGCGGTCCGAAAAATCTGCCGCTTTTTCCTGAATCGGCCGGAAAATCGGCATACCATTCCCCGCAGAAGCGAGCGCTTCACAGCGGCTCCGACCGTTTGCCGCCCGATCCGGCGCCCGTTCGCCTCCGACATTCAGCCTTTTGCCCCGGGTTTCGGCGGAGCGAAAAATGGGAGTTTCAAAAGCAGATATTCGGCGAGGAGGAACGAAACGACCGCCGTCGCCAGCGAAACCATCACGAATTTCACCGCGCAGTTGAATTCCCACGTCAGAGTGAGCCGGGCGAAGATATCCACGACCGGCTGCTGAATCCAGTAGACCGCAAAAGCGCAGGCGGAAAGTTTTTTCCAGACCGGTCCGGCGGCATCCGCATAACGCTGAAACAGGGAGATGACGCAGAACGAGCAGACGATGCACAGCAGCACCCGGATCGCGTTGTCGGCGGGAATCAGCCACGGGGCGGGAATGGTCGCCCCGGAAACATGCAGCCCGACGCGCAGCCCGAGGTAGCCCAGCGAACACAGGAGGGCGGCAATCGTCCACTTCTTACTGTCTGGGATGTAGCCCTCCGGCACGAACCAGCGATTCCGCCAGGCCCAGACGCCGCAGAGGAAAAAACCGAGATACAGCGGCAGCCGAACCCATTGACATTCCCAGAGGACAAAGGAGCACCATTGTCCGTCGGGGATGAAAAGATTCAGGAGAAACATCCCCAGAAAGCACGCCAGCCCGAACAGCGGCAGAAACATTCCGCCCGGACGGAGCGGACGCTCCCGGCGCCGGAGAAAATCCGGCATCCATTTCCACAGGAGCAGCGTCAGGAGGTAAAACCAGAGCAGCAGATTCAAATACCAGTACTGGGCGGAATAGACGAAACCCGTCCGGGATTTCCAGTCGATCAATTTCCCCCAGTCGGCAAAACCGTCGTGGGCGATGTGCCAGGTGAGCGGAGCCAGAAACAGGATGCCGGTCAGCCAGGGCCAGCCGATGCGAAACCATTTCCCCCGGAGAAATTCCTTCGCGGAATATTTCACCGCCGAACCGAGCGCGAAATAGCCGGAGACGAAAAACATCAGCGGCATGACGAACGCATCGTCCCATGCGACCATCCAGTCGAAAAGCACGCAGGTGCGCACATCCTGCAGGCCCCATGAGGGCACCGGCACCGTCATGTAGGCCATCGCCGCATGGTGTAAAATCACCATCAGAATGACTGCGCTCTTCAAGTTATCCAAAAAATAGATTCTCGTCCGGGCTGTCTGCTGCATAATTACTCCATCTGACTGTTGTTTTCAAGGGTTATATTTCATCCGCGCTCCGGGACAATCCCGAAGCCGGGATCGGTCAGGGCCCGATGGGAAACAGCGCACCGGATCAAGCATCCCGACGGCAAAAACAACGGCCGCGGCAACAGGTTTGCTGTCCGGTCTCTGCATTTCCTCTCCTTTCATCGGGTAATATAACTCGCGGCAGGAAAAAGCGCAAACCGGGCCCCGCCCTGCCCGTCGAAATATTTTGCGCCGCTTATCCGGGATCGTTCACTTATGATGTTGCCCGTAGACTTTTTCGGGATCGAAGAGTCTTTCGCCCAGTTCGGTCACGGAACCGTCGGAGTTGAGACGGCGGAAAAAACAGCTGGCGTGGCCCGTGTGACAGGCGGCGCCGCCGATCTGCTCCACTTTGAAGATCACCGTGTCCTCGTCGCAATCGACGAGGATCTCGTGGACGATCTGCACGTTGCCGGAGCTTTCGCCCTTGTGCCAGAGCTTCTGACGGGAACGGGAAAAATAGACTCCGTGCCCCGTTTTGAGGGTTTCATTCCAGGAGTCTTCGTTGATGTAGGCCAGCATGAGCACTTCGTTGGTCTTCCAGTCCTGGGCGATGGCGGGGATGAGGCCGCCGCATTTGGCAAAATCCAGTTTCAGCATTTTCTTTTCCTTGAACCGTTATTCAATGATCTTGTTGAGGGGGAATTCCACGATGCCCTGCGCTCCGGCCCGTTTCAGCGCCGGAATCAGTTCCCTGGAAGCGACTTCGGAAACGATCGTATTCACCGCCACCCATTCGGGGTCCGACAGGGGGGAAACCGTCGGTTTCTCCAGGGCGGGGAGCAGCTTCAGGATGGCTTCGATATCCGCCTTTCGGGTGTTGAGCATGAGACCGCATTTGCCCTTGGCCAGCATGACGCCTTTGAGGAGCATGGCCAGATTTTCGATCTTATGCCGCTTGAATTCCGACTTCATGGCGTCATGATTGGCAATAAAGCGGGTGGTGGAAATGCACAGCGTGTCCACGATCCGCAGATTGTTGGCCCTGAGCGAGGAGCCCGTTTCGGTGAGCTGCACGATGGCGTCGGCCAGCCGGGGCGGCTTCACCTCGGTGGCCCCCCAGGAGAACTCCACCTTGGCCTGGACTCCGTTGGCTTCGAGGTAGCGGGTGGTCATGCCCACGGCCTCGGTGGCGATGCGCTTGCCCTCCAGGTCCCTGACCGAATGAACGGGGGAATTTTCGGGCACGGCCAGCACCCAGCGCAGGGGCGAAGTGCCCACCTTGCCGTAGACCAGCTCGGCGGCTTCGTAAACGTCGGAGTCGTTTTCCCGGATCCAGTCGTATCCGGTAAGGCCGCAGTCGATGATGCCTTTTTCCACATAACGGGACATTTCCTGCGCCCGGATCAGCAGACATTCGATTTCCGGATCGTCGATGGCGGGGTAGTAGGAGCGGGAACTGATCTGGATCTTGAACCCGGCCTTGTTGAAAAGGTCCACGGTGGCCTCTTCCAGACTGCCCTTGGGGATTCCCAGCATGAGTTTTTCCATAAAGCAATATCCTTTCGATCACAGATGGCATTGGGATTAAAATACACTGGAAGCGCTTTTTGTCAAATGAAACCGGGGATTTTTCCTCTTCGGCAGTGCGATCATCCCGGCTTCCGGAGGCATCCCGAAAGAAAAGGACACGGACTTTCGCCTTTCGGGCGTTTTTTCCGTTTTAAAGAAGCCGCGTCTGCCGCTCCGACCGTCTGCCGTCCGAACCGGACGATCATTTCCCGCTGACGAAAAACCTAAGCCGGGGCCGTTTGCAATTCCGCGGCTCCAGGGAGAACTGCCTGTGCGTCAGAACACAACCCCGCTGGATTGAAGTGCGGCTTCGCAACATTCCGCCCTCATGGGATCAACAGCTTTTCCCGCGGAACAAGCGCTCCGGTTTGGCATCGTTCTTCAAAAAGTTGCCCGAAAAATCTGCCGTTTTTTCTTGAATTGGACGGAAAAATCGGCATAACCTTACTTGCGCCGCACGATTTCCAGCATTTCTCCGAGAGGACAAAGGAAACGGCACCACGGGCGCTGCACCCAGACGGACAACACGAGGGAAACCAGGCCGATTGTCAATGCCGCGATCGGCGCGCTGCCCGGATGAAACACCGTGAACGCCTCGAAGTCCGAAAAATCCAGCCCGAGCCCCAGCCCCATCGCCAGCATCACCCCGAACAGCACAGCCGTCCTCAGCACCTGAAGCCACTGCAGCAGCTTTGCGCCCGGCTTCAGCTTATGTCTCCTGTTGAGCTTCCCGAGAAGTTCCTGCGCCGCCCCCATCGGGCATATCCAGGCGCAGTAGTACGCTCTCCCCGTAAAAAGCGGGAGGAGGATGGAAAGCAGGAAAAGAAGCACAATGCCCCATTGGGCCTCCAGCGGGATCCCGCTCGCCACCCACATCATGAACTGGGCCATGGAAAGGAGGCGCCCCTGCCAGAGCGCAAGAACAACGATGTCTGCGGCCAGCAGGGCAAGCCGCCATTTGCTCAAAAGACCCGGCGCGAAGAAGCCGAAAAGGCCAAGCGCCAGCAGCATCAGAAAACAGACGTTTCCCGCCGGAGTTCTCCAGTCACGCGGCGGAGGCGGCTGCAGGCCATCCAGTGCCGCCATTCTGGCCTGCATCGACCCGATCACTCCGTTGCTGGAGTAAGTCGCTCCGGTTACCGTTATGACCGGATTGTCGCCGACCTCCTTCGGCGTCAGCCCGTTCCAGGAGTCAAGCAGACCCTTTTCCCGAACCCTCTGAAAGAAGCGCGGGGTCTCTTCGTTGTCCAGTGCGATGACTTTTCGGATCCGCATGTCGCCGTCCAGCCCGATCAGAAGCGGCGTCGGTCCCATGAAGCCGACGATCTCTTTGGAGTATGGTTCGGATTTCATGGCGAATCCCAGACGGTTTCTCCCTTTTCTGACCTCATAGATGCCTTTGCCCGCTGATTTTACGGTTGCGGCGTCGGGAAACAGAGCCCTGGCCTCCTCAAGCGAGACAAAGGAGCCGTCATCGGCCTCCGTTTGAGACTGCCCCGGGGGAACGCCGGGCCTCCAGCCCATGAAATTCCCCTTGTTCACGCAGAACAGCATAAGCAGAAGCAGAATGATTCCGATCTCCAGAGTCTTTCTCATGGCAGTCACCTTTTCGCATCGTTGACATCATGAGCACGAGAGACCATTCCCCGCACGATTCCCTGCCGGTTCATTTTTGCATTTTTCTCCGGTTTTTGACAGAAGTCATCTTGAAAAAAAAACTACAATGTATATATTATATCATCAAATAATGATTTGTAAAGTCAAAGAACAGGAATTTCGATGAAAAATCCGGATCAATGCGATGCTTTCATCCTTCACGATGACAAAATGCGGCTGGCCGTTGCAAATCTTCCTTCCGACGATGTCCTGCGGGACTCTGCCGAGCTTTGCAAACTTTTTGCCGACTTTTCAAGAGTAAAACTGCTTTCCCTGCTGAGAAATGGGGAATTGTGCGTTTGCGATCTTGTCAAGCTCATGGACATCAACCAGTCGGCGGTGTCGAATCATCTCCGGCTTCTTCGGGGAAGCAAACTCGTCAAGTACCGCAAGGAAGGAAAATGCGTTTACTACGCCCTTGCAGACAGGCATGTGGAAACCATAATCGAGCAGGTGCTCGAACATATATCGGAATCGGAAAAGGATCGAAAATGAAGAAACGCTGTAAAATGGAGAACCTCGATCTTGCCGAAAAGGAGGTGAAGCTGTCATGATCGGCAAACATCATCATGATCCCAGTCATCACCACGATGCGGACGCTTTTCGCCTTTCGCTTGCCATTTCCCTCAATGCGGCGTTTGTGGCGGCGGAGTTTGCCGCCGGCCTTTATTGGAGGTCCTCCGGACTTACGGCTGACGCGGGGCACAATCTCGGCGACGTCGGGGGGCTTGCGGTTTCGCTGCTGGCCGTGCTGATGACGCGCCTTCCGCCGACACGGCGCTTTTCATACGGGTTTCATAAGAGTACGGTGCTGGCCTCTCTGCTGAACGGCGTGCTGCTTCTGGTCGCCGTGGCGTTCATTGTCACGGAGTGCGCGGGAAGACTGCGGCACCCCGTGACACCGCCCGGCTTCCCCATTATCGTGGTGGCCGCCATCGGCATATTGATTAACGGCGGGACGGCTCTTCTGCTGGAGCACGGACACGGGCGCGATCTGAACATGAGAGGCGCGTATCTGCACATACTCGCGGACACTCTGGTGTCGGCAGGCGTCGTCGTCTCGGGGGTGCTCATCCTTCTGACCCGCCGGCAATGGATTGACCCGATCATCGGCCTGAGCATCGCGGCCATTATATTCGTCTCGTCCCTCGGTCTCTTGAAGGAGAGTGTCATTCTGGTACTGGACGGCGTTCCCGCGGGACTTGACCTTGCAAAGGTGAACAGTCGATTGACCGGCATTGACGGAATTGAAAGCATCCATCATCTTCATGTCTGGCCGATCGGCACGACACGCATCGCATTGACGGCACATATCGTCATTGATGATGAATCCAGGCGCGCATCCGTCCTGAAAACGGTGAACGAGAAACTTCAGGCCCTTGGCATCTTTCATTCCACGCTTGAGTTTGAAACCAGTGGAACGCCATGTCGATGCGCCGCCTCAGGGGAATGTTTTGAGTAAGAACGGAGATGAAGATCGGTTTCGTTCCGCGTTTCTTCTCGAATCAAGGAACGGGGCGAATATTTTTCTTCGCCGCGGGATGCCGATCTCCATATTTTTTTAATAGGTTTCCCCAAAGATAGCACACAAACTTTTATTTTCAACACAGTTTGTGTAATTGACAACACAAACTTTTCAAAAAAAGAGCGGATCGGGCGGAAAAGGCTGGAAACACTGTTTTCGGACAAAGGGAAACGGTTTCATCGCCAATCGTGTTATGTAGATGCCGCCTCTGCTCCGGAGCGATCGTTTGCCGCCCGAACCGGCGCCGTCAAAGCTCTGGCGTGACAAGGAAGAAAAGCCTTCCTCCTTCGCAAATGCCTCGGAGGACAAGTGCGGCTTCATGTTTTTGTGCCCGTTTTCGGGCAAAAAAAAAATTGGTCGGGGCAACAGGATTTGAACCTGCGACCTCATGCTCCCAAAGCACGCGCTCTAGCCAGGCTGAGCTATACCCCGACTGTCACCACTCGATGAGAACCGAGCCCCAGGTCATCCCAGCCCCGAAACTGGTGAGAAGCACCCGGTCCCCGGGCTTCAAAAGCCCCCCGCGGTTCATCTCGTCCAGACACAAACCGATGGACGCACTGGAGGTGTTCCCGTATCGGCAGACATTCACGTAAACCTGTTCCCTGACCGCCCCCAGCCGCTGCGCCACCGCCTTGATAATGCGGGCGTTGGCCTGGTGAGGCACCACCCAGCGCAGATCCTCCACCTTCATGTTGTGACGGGCCAGCAGCCGCTGAGAACTCTCCACCATGGACGTCACCGCCTGCTTGAAAACTTCCCGCCCCTCCATGTGGATGAAATTGCGCTTCTCCGCAAGACTCTTTTCATCAACCGGACACCGGCTGCCCCCGGCCTCGATCATCAGCAGATCCGAACAGGTCCCGTCCGAATGCAATTCGCTGCCGAGGATCCCGCGGGAACACCCCCCTCCGTCCACGGCCTTGAGCACCACGGCGCCCGCACCGTCGCCGAAAAGCACGCAGGTGTTGCGATCCTCCCAGTTCACCACGCCGGAAAGCTTTTCCGCCCCCAGCACCAGAGCGTACTTGAGCAGCGGATTCGCCTTCAGGAGACCGTCCGCCACCGCCATGGAGTAGAGCAGCCCCGAACAGGCCGCCTCCAGATCAAAACAGAATGCCCGGTCGGCCCCCAGCTTCGTCTGCAGAATACACGCGGTATTCGGGAAAATATAATCCGGCGTCACCGTCGCCACCACGATCAGCCCCAGCTCCCCGGGCGCCACCCCGGCGGATTCCAAAGCCCGGGTCGCCGCGATAAAAGCCAGATCGCTGGTAGCCTGCTCCGGAGCGGACAGATGACGCACCTCGATGCCGGTGCGCGTGCGGATCCATTCGTCGCTGGTGTCCACCATGCGCTCCAGATCGGCATTGGTAAGGAGCTTCTCCGGTACATAGCTGCCGGTACCGGCAATTATCGTCTTGACTTCTGTCATTTCCCGATAGCCTTCAGGTGTTCTTCGATCGCGGCTTCCAGTTCATGAGTCGTGGCATGGCATTCGGCGATCCGCCGTATGATCCGGTCGTTCAATCCGAATTCCACGCACTCCATCGCGATCCTTATGGCGTTTCTCACCGCTTTGGGGCTCGACGATCCGTGCCCGACGATGCAGATGCCGTTCACGCCCAGCAGAGGCGCTCCGCCGATTTCATCGCCGTCCCCCAGATGCTTCAGTTCGCGAAAAGCGTTCTTGGCCAGCATCGCGCCGGTCATGCGCAAAGCGTTTTTCCCCAAAGCTCTTTTCATCCAGAACATGATGGTCTTGGCCATGCCCTCGCAGCCTTTCAGGAGGATATTGCCGGCGAATCCGTCGCATACCACCACATCGCAGGTGCCGGCGAATATCGTGTCGCCCTCGACATTTCCCACGAAATTGATGGGCATATTCTCCAGAAGCTTGAAGGTGGCCTTGGTCATCTCATTGCCCTTCACATCCTCTCCGCCCACCGACAGCAGCCCGATGCGGGGATGCTCCAGACCGTACAGATACTGGGCGTATATCTCGCCGAGAATGGCGAACTGGATCAGATTCCTGGGCGAACAGTCCGGATTGGCCCCCGCGTCCACCAGCAGGAAACGCCCGTCGCGCCAGGGCATGCTGGCGGCAAGAGCCGCCCGGTCGATGCCCGGCAGCGTCCGCACCATGACCTTGGTCGTGGCCACCGCCGCCCCGGTATGTCCGGCGCTCACAACGGCGTCGACGGTCTTCTCCTTCAGCAGCTTCGCGCACACGGTCATGGACGAATCCTTCTTGCCCCTCAAAGCCAGGGTCGAGGGATCGGACATCTCCACCGCGCTCCCCGCGGTCACGCTGATCAGACGGGGATGGCCCGCAATACCGTACTTGGCCAGATAAAAACTCAGCTTGCGCTCGTCCCCGACCAGGTAGAAATCGTGACCCGGGAAATCATAAAGCGCGGCGGCAAGTCCCTCCACCACCACGCCGGGAGCGTAATCGCCCCCCATTGCGTCCACGGCTATGCGCATCGAAACTGCTGCCGGCGGAATTTACTCCGCCGCCACCACTTGACGGCCTTTGTAGGTGCCGCAGGACGGGCAAACCCGGTGCGGCGCGGCCGGCGCATGGCACTCGCTGCAGAAAGTCGCAGCCACGCCGTCATAACGGTTGGCGGCCTTGCGCATCCGCTTTTTCATCTTCGACGTCTTACGTTTCGGCATTGCCATTTTTCAAGTCCTCCGAATTGAATTGACCGATTTTCATACACTGAAGTTTTTTAATATACACCGATATCGGCTTTTTACAAGTGAATCCCACCCGCTCCCGGAAGCTATTTTTGCAAAATATTTGATAAAACCGACTTTTATTTTTCATAAAATGGTATATATTGTAGCAGGTTGGGTGCGCCGCAAACGTCTTTTTGACGCCCGCGGCACCGTCCGGATCAGCCCGGACGCAGGGCCGGAAACCACCGGTCAGGCGCGGCGGAAGATCCCGACGGCAGGCACGTTTACATAGACGGCACGGCCGGAAGCGGCGGCCTGGAATTTCGGATCGCCCGCAAAAAAAACGGAAACGGACCTTTGCGAAGCGCCGAAAGACATGCCGGAGCTTTTGCTCGTACCGTCGCCATACAGTCGGGCCGATCAGCGGATCGGAACAGCGAAAAATGCAACGCGCCCGGTGCGCGATGGTTTTCTTGCCGCCCTCACGGCGGCATGCGGGTACGCGGCGGGAGCGGCGCGGTTTCCGGCGTTTGACGCCGGGATGGAGTGCGCGGCAACCCCCGCAGGACTGCCTGCAAAGTCTGTTCCGTCTCCTCTGGTCTTGAATGACGGAGACAGTTTATTTGCAAAGCGATGTGCTTTACAATAAAGGCTTTGAGATTCACCGCGGCATCGTTGACGATGCCGGCGGCGCTTCTTTGCCGAGCGTGAAATCAGACGCGCGGCGGAGGATGCGGTCTCTGCTGAAAGCCATGCCTTCCTCTCTCAAAGCCGAATTGTCCGCGGCCGTGGCGGCCGTACTCTCGGCATGGGATACATTCCAATCGGCCCGGTGCGTCGCCGCCTTTGCCGCCGACGACTGCGAGCCGGATCTCCGCTCGATCTTCGACCGGAGGTTCATCTTTCCCCGCTGGAACGGGTCTGCCTACGAAATGGCCGCCCCGGACTGGGACGGAAAAGCTCCGTGGCGCAGAGGCCGGTTCGACCTGTTGGAACCAACCGGGCCCGTGTATGCAGACTCCTGCGCGGAAGAGGTCCTGTGGCTGGTGCCGGGGGTGGTGTTCGCCCCCGACGGCGGCAGGATCGGACGCGGAGGCGGATTTTACGATCGTCTGCTGGCCCGCGCCCGCGGCATTTTCTGCGGGGTGTTTTTTGATTGCCAGCTGGCGGAAGCCGTTCCGGTCGAAAGTCACGACCGTTTCCTCCATTTTCTGGCCAGTGAATCATCCGTCCGGCCCGCGGCAGCCGGACGCCAATCTCTTACCGGAAGGACCCGATAACAATGTTGCAAACCGTTTTAATCACACTGATCCCGGTGGCGGCCGGAGCCGGCATCGCCTTCGGAGTGTTCTTCGGCACAAAACGCGCCGAAAAAAGTTTTAACGAAAAGGGACGCAAGGCCCGCACCGACGCCGACGCCATCATCTCCGACGCCAAACGCGATGCCGAGCGCATCAAGCGCGACGCCAGAGTGGATTCCCGGGACGAAATCCAGAAACTCCGGGACGAGTGCGAACGGGAGCTTCGCGACCGCCGCGGGCAGCAGCAGAAGATCGAGCAGCGCCTCACCCAGCGGGAAGAGGCCCTCGAGCGGAAAAATGACGCCCTCGACGGAAAACTCCGCGCTCTGGAGCGTCAGGAGGCCGATCTCGACAATGCCCGCAAGCGGCTCTCCGCCAAAGAGGAAGAGCTGAAATCCGGCATTTCCCGCCAGATCGACGAGCTGCAGCGCATCGCCCAGCTGACCAGGGACGAAGCCAGAAATCAGCTGCTGGAAAAAATGCAGAACGAAGTCCGCAATGAGACCGGGCTTCTGGTCCGGGACATGGTGGAGGAGGCGAAACAGCGCGCCGAAAGGGAATCCCGCCGCATCCTCACCTACGCCATCCAGCGCTACGCTTCGGACTGCACCTACGAGCGCACCACCGCCAGCATTCCCCTGCCCAACGACGAAATGAAAGGCCGCATCATCGGCCGCGAGGGGCGCAATATCCGGGCGATCGAGGCGGCCACCGGCGTGAGCATCCTCATCGACGACACGCCCGAAACCGTGGTGATAAGCTGTTTCGACCCGGTGCGAAAGGAGATCGCCCGTCAGCTCATGGAGCGCCTGATCGGCGACGGCCGCATCCATCCCACCCGGGTGGAGGAGCTGGTGAAGAAGATCACCAAGGAGGTGGATGAGGAAATCTACTCCGTGGGCGAGGCCGCCGTCCTGGAGACCGGTCTCCAGGGGGTCGCCCCGGCGGTGATCAAGCTCCTCGGACGCCTGAAATTCCGCTACAGCTTTTCCCAGAACGTGCTCCAACACTCTCTGGAAACCGCCTACTTCATGGGCATGATCGCCGCCGAACTGGGCCTCGACGAGCAAAAGGCCAAGCGCATCGGACTCTTTCACGACATCGGCAAGGCCATTGATCACGAGGTCGAGGGTTCTCACGCCTCCATCGGCGCGGACATCCTCCGCAAGCACAACGAGGCCAGAGACGTCATCTACGCGGTGGCGGCGCACCACGCCGAAGTGGAACCCCAAACCCTCTACGACGTGCTTATCAACGCCTGCGACACCCTGAGCGCTTCCCGCCCCGGCGCCCGCAGCGAAACCACCGAACTTTATCTGAAGCGCCTCGAGCAGCTGGAGAGCATCGCCAGGGATTTCAACGGCGTCGAGAGCTGTTTCGCGCTCCAGGCCGGACGGGAAGTCCGGGTCCTGGTCACCCCGGAGAAGATCTCCGAGGGCGAAGCCCAGATGCTGGCCAAGGACATCTGCTCCAGGATCGAAAAGGAGATGAATTACCCGGGCCAGATCAAGGTGACCATCATCCGCGAAACCAGGTCGGTGGAATATGCCAAGTGATGCACCGCTCCGGGAAAATGCCGGGAGCAGACGGGTCCGGCTGGAAATCAATCTGGGCGCCATACGCAGAAATTTCCGGCGGATCGCCGATTTCGTCCATCCGGCCTCGGCCATCGCCGTGCTGAAGGCCAACGCCTACGGCCTCGGCGTGGCTCCCGTCGCCGCGGCGCTGAAGGAAGCCGGCGCCGCCGGATTCGGCGCGGCCGAGCTTCACGAGGCTCTGGAACTCCGGGAACTCGGCCTGCCGGTGCAGATCCTCGGCAACCTCCTGCCCGACGAGGTGGACTGCGCCGTGGCCAACGGCATCGAAGTGCCCTTCGGAGACATGGAGATGTGCCGCCGTCTGGCCGCCGCCGCCGGAAGTCAGGGCCGTCAGGTCACCTGCCATATCGCCGTGGATTCCGGGATGGGACGGCTCGGATGCGACATCTCCGAAGCCGCCGAACTGGCCCGGGAGGCGGCCGAAATCCCGGAGATCCGCCTGAAGGGCATCTTTTCCCACTTCCCCCAGGCGTACATTCAGGACGATGTTTTCACCCGGAGGCAGATCGACGCCGTGAAGCAGCTGGTTTCCGAACTCGCCGCCTCCGGGATCCGATTTCAGAAAGTCCACATCGCCGCCTCCGACGGCATCAGCAACTATCCGGAATGCGCCGCGCCGCCCTTCACCCAGGTGCGCGCCGGACTGAATCTCTACGGCTACTACGACGACCAGGTCCGCCACGCCATGCCCCTGGAGCCGGTGGTGGAACTCAAGACTTCCCTGGCCGCCGTCCGCACCATCCGCGCCGGTCATACCGTCGGTTACGGGCGGACCCACCGGCTGCCGGCGGACACCCGGGCCGGAATCGTCGCCGCCGGTTACGCCGACGGCCTGCCGCTGGCTCTGTCGAACCGCGGCTATCTGCTGGTGCACGGCGTGCTCTGCCCCGTCCTCGGACGCATTTCCATGGACTACACCTGCGTCAGTCTGAACAACGTGCCGGACGCCGAATGGGGCGACGAAGTGGTCTGCTTCGGCAGACAAGGCGACAACTTTATACCGATCAACGACTGGGCCGCCCTCAAGGGCACCCACGTCTACGACATACTCTGCTCCATCGGGTCCAGGGTGGAAAGGCGCTGCTTTGAGCAATAATGTTTTTGACACGATCCGCGGCGGATTCCGCTCCGGCATTTCCAGGGATCCGGGAGCCCGGGTGGCTCTGCTGAAGCGCATACGGGAATTCATCCTGCGGGAACGCGACGCCCTGACCGCCGCACTCTTCGAGGACCTCGGCAAAAGCGAAACCGAGTCGCTGATGTGCGAGATCATGCCGGTATTGCAGGTGCTGAATCTGCTCATCCGCAAAACCGCCTCCTGGAGCGCGCCCCGGCGGGCCGCCGTCTCCGTGCTGAACTTCCCGGCTTCCGGACGCATCGTGCCGGAACCCTTCGGCACGGTGCTGGTGGTCTCGGCCTGGAATTACCCGCTGCTCCTCGCACTGGAGCCGCTCGCCGGAGCTCTGGCCGCCGGAAACTGCGTCATCCTCCGCCCCCACCCCGCGGCGGCGGCCACCGCGGTGATGCTGAAAAAACTGGTGGCGGAGTGCGCCGCTCCCGAGCAGTGCGCCTGCCTCGACGATCCGCCGGAGGAGTTGGCCGGATTGGGATTCGACTACGTTTTCTTCACCGGCGGCGCTCCGATGGGCCGTAAGGTGGCGGCGGCGGCGGCCGGAAATCTCACGCCTTTCACGCTGGAGCTGGGAGGCAAAAGTCCCTGCATCGTCTCGGCTTCGTGCGATCTGAAGCTCGCCGCACGACGCATCGCCTGGGGGAAATTCCTGAATGCCGGGCAGACCTGCGTAGCTCCGGATTACGTCCTGGCGGAACAGGGGATCATGGACGAATTCAAGCTCGAGCTGCGCAACGCCATCACCGAATTTTACGGTCCCGACCCCGAAGCCTCGCCGGACTATCCGCGCATCATCAGCGACTGGCACTTCAACCGACTGGTCACCCTGCTCGGAGAGGGACGACTGGTCGCGGGGGGCGAACACAACAGCGCGGCCAGATACATCGCGCCGACGGTGATCGACAACGTGAAGCCGGATTCCAAAATCATGAGCTCCGAAATCTTCGGTCCCATCCTGCCGCTGCTGCCGGTGGACGGCATCCGGGAGGCGGTGGATTTCATCAACGCACGGCCCAGGCCTCTCGCCCTCTACATCTTCACCGACCGCCGCGCCGAACGCCGGATGGTCATCCGGGAAACCAGTTCGGGTTCCGTGGCGGTGAATGACACGGTCATGCAGATCATGAATCCGGCCTTCCCCTTCGGCGGCGTCGGAGAGTCCGGATGCGGCGCGTATCACGGCAAACTCACGTTTCAGTGCTTCTGCCACATGAAGCCGGTGATGAAAAAATGCCGTTTCCCGGAGATTCCCGTCCGCTTCCCGCCCTTCACCTCCTGGAAACGCAAACTCGCCGACCGCTTCTGCCGCTGAAACGGGAATAAAAAAAGTCAAAAAAAACAGGCAGGGTCTTGTATTTGCCTGAAAACATGATACATTAATATTTATCATGATTTTAACGCTGATCGATCACGGCTTTACGGATTGGCGGCGACGGGGCTCCGTCGCCGCCGGGCTGTGTTTCGCGTAAAACAAGTCGGATGAGTCGGACGGAGCGGGAGATCGTTCCGTCCTTTTTGTTTCCGGGGTCGGCCGGTCCGTCGGCATGACACCATCAGAAAAGGAGCTGCTATGAAAAAAACCACCGCGTCGAAGGTGCCCTACAAGACTTACCTGGAGGAATCGGAACTCCCCAGGGCATGGTACAATCTCAGGAGCGCCATGACCAACAAACCCGCCCCCCTGATCGACAGCGTCACCCGCGAGCCGGTGCCCGCGGAGGGGCTCAGCCAGGTCTTCTGCCGGGACCTCGTCGAACAGGAACTGGACGACACCACCGAGTACTTCGAGATCCCGGACGGGGTGTTCAATTTCTACAAGATGTACCGGCCCTCGCCTCTGGTGCGCGCCTACTGGCTGGAGGAGCATCTGCAGACCCCGGCGCACATCTATTACAAATTCGAGGGCAACAACACCTCCGGCAGCCATAAACTCAATTCCGCCGTGGCCCAGGCCTATTACGCCAAAAAACAGGGGCTCAAGGGCGTCACCACCGAGACCGGCGCGGGCCAGTGGGGCACCGCCCTCTCCATGGCATGCGCATTTTTCCATCTGGACTGCCAGGTGTTCATGGTCAAAGGCTCCTATGAGCAGAAGCCTTTCCGCCGGGAGGTCATGCGCACCTACGGCGCCAGCGTCACCCCCTCGCCCTCCATGGAAACCGAGGTGGGCCGGAAGATCCTCGCGCAGTTCCCGGACACCGCCGGGAGTCTCGGCTGCGCCGTTTCCGAAGCGGTGGAGCGGGCCGTCTCCCTCCCCGGCTACCGTTATGTGCTGGGTTCGGTGCTGAATCACGTCACGATGCACCAGAGCGTCATCGGCCTGGAAGCCATGGCGGCGCTGGAGCGCTACGGCGAAACCCCGGACGTCATCATCGGGTGCGCCGGAGGCGGCTCCAATCTGGGCGGTCTCATCGCTCCCTTCATGGGCCGGAAACTCAAAGGCCAGGCCGATTGCCGGATCATCGCTGTCGAGCCCGCCTCCTGCCCCTCCTTCACCCGCGGCAAACTGGCCTACGATTACTGCGACACCGGCCACATCTGCCCCCTGGCCAAGATGTACACGCTGGGCAGCGGCTTCATGCCCGCCAACGAACATGCGGGCGGGCTGCGCTATCACGGCATGAATCCCATGCTCTCCCAGCTCTATCATGACGGATTCATGGAAGCGCGGGCGGTGAAGCAGACCGACGTCTT
>JAZMZH010000177.1:0-19693 GCA_045585875.1 Victivallaceae bacterium
CCCTTGGCCCACAGAACGACATGGCTACGATCCGACTTTACTCCAACAAGGTCCTGGAAATGGCCCGGGTCATTTCCAAGTAACGACCGGGTATCAACCCTCGAAAGGGGCGGGCGCTGCTGCCCGCCCCTTTTTTCATAAATTCCGAATTATCCGAAAAAGAGGAAACGACCATGAACAAGCTGACACTCCGTGATGTGGATCTCAAAGGCAAAAAAGTTGTGATGCGGGTGGACTTCAACGTCCCGATCAAAGAAGGCGTCATCAAGGACGACACCCGGATTCAGGGGGCGCTGCCCTCCATCCGTTACGTCCTGGATCAGGGAGGCAGTCTGGTGCTCATGAGCCATCTGGGCCGTCCCGACGAAAAGGGCATCACCGCCGACACCACTCTCAAGCCGGTGGCGGTCTATCTGGAGAAGCTCCTGGGCCGTCCGGTGACTTTCGTGGAGGACTGCGCCGCCGCGGACGGAGCGGTCGCCGCCATGAAGCCCGGCGACGTGGTCATGCTGGAAAATACCCGCTACCACAAGGAGGAACAGGCCAAGTGCAAGCAGAAGGAGGGCGAATCCGACGCGGATTTCAAGGCCCGCAAGGCCGAGCTCAAGGAAAAGCAGCAGGTGCTGGCCCGCAAGCTGGCCTCCTACGGCGACATCTTCTGCAACGACGCCTTCGGCACCGCCCACCGGGCCCACGCCTCCACCGCGGTGATCGCCAAATTCATGCCGGTGGCGGTGGCGGGGTTCCTCATGGAAAAGGAAATCGCCTTTCTCGGCAACGCGGTCAACAACCCGGTGCATCCTTTTGTGGCCATCCTCGGCGGCGCCAAGGTTTCCGACAAGCTGGCGGTGGTGCGCAATCTGCTGACCAAGGTCGATACCCTCATCATCGGCGGCGGCATGGCCTACACCTTTCTCAAGGCTCAGGGCGTTGAGATCGGCAATTCCCTCTGCGAGGATGATCAGCTCGATTACGCCCGGGAAATGATCGCCGAAGCCGGGAAGCGGGGCGTGAAGCTCCTGCTGCCGGTGGACAACATCGCCGCCGACAAGTTCGATCCCGAGGCCGCCACTCAGGTGACGGCGGCGGTGCCCGAGGGCTGGATGGGTCTGGACATCGGGCCCGAAACGGTGAAGCTCTACGCCGCGGCCATCAAGGGCGCCAAAACCGTGGTGTGGAACGGCCCGATGGGCTGTTTTGAAATGGCCAAGTTCGCCGACGGCACCATGCAGGTCTGCGCGGCGGTGGCCGAGGTGAAATCCTCCGGCGGCACCTCCATCATCGGCGGCGGCGACAGTGTGGCCGCGGTCAACAAGAGCGGTCTCGCCTCCCGGATGAGCCATATCTCCACCGGCGGCGGGGCGTCGCTGGAATTCCTTGAGGGCAAAGAACTTCCCGGTGTGGCCGCGTTGACGGACAAGTAACCGGGACCATCCCGTCCGCGGAGAGGCCTCCGGGGAGCGATCCCCGCGTCTCTCCGCAGACCGAGGCGACTTTACGGCGTGAGATCCAGACCATTGACATCCCATCCGAATCTCGTCCGCAAAAGCACCATCGGGAGCGTCAATTTCATAAGCGTGTTCAATCCGGTATTTCTCTGTACCCTGACCGCTTATATCATGGACGACCGGATGCCGCTTTTCCCGCGGCACATCTACAATGTGCTGTTTGTGGCGACGGTTTACGCCCTGCCCCTGCTGACGAACTCGGCGGCGGTGCACTACATCACCAATGTGTTCGCGGTGCGCAACGTGCTGGTCTTCACGATGATCGGCGAGGTGTTCGTAAACCTTGTCCTCGCGGTCCTGCTGCTCACCGGCACCCGATGGGGGCTCTGGGGGGTCTTCGGGTGCATCTTTCTCTCCGGATGCGGATTCACCCTCTACCATCCGGCGCTGAAGGTCTACGCCTCGGAGATGCTCCGGCGCGGCGAAATCTCCGGCGCCGTTGCGACGGCGGAAGCCACCACCTTCGCCGGGATCTTTTCCGGGGTGATCCTGGCGGTGCTGACGGTGCAGTTCGCGCCGTCGCCGGAAGCCGCCGCGCCGGTGACGGTGCTGACCGCGGCGCTGGGGGTGGCGCTGGCCACGGGATTTCCCACCAATGTGGCCAGGCACGCCGGCATCAACGTCCGGCTGCTGCACCGGCAATGGCTGGACAGTTTCCGGCGGCACAACCGTTTCCGGGAGCTGCTGCTCACGGGGATCGGCGAAAGCTACGTTTTCGCCTCCATCATTCTGGCGGCGTCGCTGGCCATCCAGTACATCGCCGGAAACTTCACCGGAAACTTCAAAAGCGAATTCAATCTTTACTTCATCATCGGTTCGCCGGTGATCGGCGCCATTCTGGGATGCATCGCCGCCGGACGGCGTTCCAGGAGCAATGTGGAGATCGGTCTGGTGCCCGGCGCGGTGCTGGGCATGACATTGGCGGCGCTGCTGCTGGGGACGCTGCCGCTGTGGGCGGACGCCGTGTTTCAAAACGCCCTCATGGCGCTGCTGCTTTTCTTCTTCGGATTTTTCGCGGGCATCACCCTGGTGCCCATGGCCGCTTATCAGGAATATTTCGTCAAAAAAGATCTGGCTCCGGCCTTTTTCTGCTGGTTTTATCTTCCCTTCGGCCTGGGAATCATGGCGGCCATCGGCCTTTCTTTCGCGATTTGCCGGTTTGACGTCCCGATCCTGGCGACGGCGGCGGTGCTGGCGGTGCTGACGCTGCTGCTGGCGGCGGTGACTTTTTACTTCATGCCCCAGTTTCTGCTGCGGATGCTGATGCTGCTGCTGACCAAAACGCTTTACCGGCTGAGCATATTCAACGCGGAGCGCATTCCCGACGAAGGGCCGGCGCTGCTGGTGGGAAACCGGGCGAGTTTCGTGGACATCTTCTTCATTTCGGCCTGCACCAGCCGTCCCATCCGCTTCATGATGCACAAGAGCTACTACGACGTGCCGGTGCTGAAATCGCTTTTCCGAAGCGTGGGATTCATCCGGGTCTCCTCCAGCCCCCGGCAGCTGCGGAGGCTGGTGGAAGAAACCCGGTCGCTGCTCCGGGCGGGCGAACTGGTCTGCATTTTCCCGGAGGACGACATCACCCGCAACGGCTCCATGTCGGCCTTCCGCAACGGCATCGGCCAGATGCTGCCCGACGATGCGGATGTGCCGGTGCTGCCGGTGCGCCTGGGCATGACCTGGGGGAGCATCTTCTCCTGCTACTACGGCAAATTCACCCTCCGCTGGCCCAACGAACTGCCCCATCCGGCCTCGGTGACGGTGGGAGAGCCCATGCCCAGAAACATCTCCGGCTATGAAATCCTCATCCGGCTCTCCGAGCTGGCCGCGGAAACGGAGCTGATCCCCAGCCCCGGAGAACGGCCCTTTCATTCCCAGTTCGCCTTTCTGGCCAAGAAACATCCCCTCGCCCGGCGGATCAGTCAGTTCGACGGAGAGCGCAGAATCGCTCCCCGGAACATCACCCTGCTCATCCGCAGCATCCTCCTCTCCCGGTATCTCCGGGCCCAATGCGCCTCGGACGGGGAATATATCGGGATCATGCTGCCCAACTCTCTGGAGAACTTCTGCTCCGTTCAGGCGGTGCTGATGGCGGACCGAAAACCGGCGATGATCAACTACACCGCCAGCGGAGAATCCTACCGCCACGCGCTCCGGATCGCCGGGATCGGCCATGTGCTGACCAGCCGGAGTTTCCTGCGGAAGATCAACCGCGAACCCGGACCGGAGATGCTTTTTCTCGAAGACGCCCATACATTCATCCGCCGGATGAGTTCCCGGCGCTTCTGGACCTTTGCCACTTTCATCCTCCCGGCGGTGGAGCTGATCAAGCAGGTTTCGCCGGTGAGCTGGCATGACGTGAACACCACCGCCGTGCTGATCTTCTCCAGCGGCTCCACCGGCATCCCCAAGGGGATCATGCTCTCCCACCACAACATCAACGCCGACATTTCGGCGATCATGGCTACTCTGGGCTGGAACAGAAACGACCGCATCCTCGGCAATCTGCCCTATTTTCACTCCTTCGGCTTCACGGTCTGCCTGTGGCTGCCGGTGATCACCGGGGCGCGGGTCACCATCATCCCGAATCCGCTGGACGGCGGCGCAGCCATGCGCGCCGTGCGCGAGGACGGGCTCACGGTGATGGCGGCGACGCCGGGATTTCTGCAGCTTTACATGCGCCGGAGCAGCCGGGAGGATTACGCGTCGCTGCGGGTGGTGATCACCGGCGCGGAAAAACTGCGGGACGACGTGGCCGACCGTTTCCAGGAACTCAGCGGACTGGCCATCGCCGAGGGATACGGCTGCACGGAGCTGTCGCCGGTGGTCTCCATCAACATCGCCAATTCCCGATTGGAACTGGGCGTGGAGGTGGCGGAACGGGGCAGCATCGGTCCGCCGCTCCCGGGCATCTGCGCGAAGATCGTCGATCCCTCCACCTTTGAACTCCGTCCCGAAAACACGGACGGGCTGCTGCTGGTGAAGGGCGCCACGGTCATGCAGGGATACATCAACGAGCCGGAAAAGACCGCCGAAGTCATCCGCGACGGCTGGTACGTCACCGGAGACATCGGCAAGATGAACCGCAACGGCTTCATCACGCTCACCGGCAGGCTCTCGCGCTTCAGCAAAATCGCGGGCGAAATGGTGCCTCACGAGCTGGTGGAGCGGGAAATCAACAATCTGCTCCGCCCCGAGGACCGTCTGCTGGCGGTCTGCGGCGCGCCCGATGCGGAAAGAGGCGAGAAGCTCATGGTCTTTTACAACGACCGCGGACGGGTGGCTCCCGGGAGCATCGTCAGACAGCTCCGGGAAAAAGGCATCCCGAATCTGTGGATACCGAAACCGGAGAACTTCGTCTATCTGGAACAGCTCCCGGTGCTGGGCTCCGGCAAGCTGGATCTGGCCGCGCTGCGGGAGATCGCTTCCGCTTTCGGCGAATGATCCCCCGCCGGGATCGGCGTTCAGATCCTTTCGCCGCCCGCGAAGACCGCCTCCAGGCCGTCGGGAGGAGCAAACGGATCGGAGAAATCCGCCCGGTCGGCGAACCGCTCCGGATCCCATAACACCAGATCCGCCCGGCATCCGGGACGGATGAGGCCGGTTTCCGGCAGGCGGAACTGGGACGCGGGCAGTCCGGTCATCCTCCATACCGCTTCGATGAGCGGCACTCCGGCAGCGCGGAGGATCTTCAGAAACCGGGGCGGATTTCCGGCGCCCCGGGGATGTCCCCGGCCGCCGGAGCCGTCCGCGGGGCGGGCGTTTTCATCGCTGCCCGCCGAGCAGAAATCCTGAAGGATGACGGTCCTCATGTTTTCGGGGTCGATGCCGCCGAAAGCGGCGAGGGCGTTCACCGAATCGTCGGAGAGAAGTTCCACGATCACCGCTTCCGGGGATTCTCCGACTTCCCGGCATATTTCCTCGAGCATCGCCCCCTGGAAACGCTGAAAGCGCGACCCCTCCGGGGCGCGGACCAGGCGCACGCTTCTCAGCCGTTCCGGCGTCAGAGAGGCCGCGAGTTCCGCAACCAGCCTTTGCCCGGTTTCCCGGTCTTTCAGCCGCTCCGTGATCGTCCGGTCCGGCAGATCCTCCCACTCGCCGGGCAGGATGGTGCTCAGCTGGGTCAGGCTCTCGGTGTAGGCGTAGGCGTCGCATCCCACATCCAGCCCGGAGCCGCGGAGAATCTCCAGTGCCGGGGCCAGTTTGTCCCTGTTGGCGGCCCCGGCGGTCTTGAAGTGGCTGATCTGGAGCCGGGAAGTGCCGGCGGCGCGGCAGATCTCCACCGCCTCCCGCACCGCCTCCAGCAGTCCGGCGCCCTCGCTGCGGAGATGGGTGGCGTAAACCGGCGAAAACCCGGCGGCGGCCCGGAGCAGGCCGGAAACCTCTCCGGCTCCGGCGAAACGGCCCGGGACGTAAAGCAGTCCGGTCGATATGCCGGGCGCCCCCTGACGGAAGGCCGCAAGGGCCAGCTCCCTCATCCGGGCTGTTTCCCCGGCGGAGAGCTCCTTTTTTTCATAACCGGCGCAGGCGGCGCGGAGGGTGTTGTGGCCCAGGAGGGAGACGATCCGGTTTCGGACTCCGCACTCCCTGAGGGCCGCCAGATAGCCGGAATAATCCCGCCAGGTGATCCTGCGCCCGCAGGCGCTCCAAAGCTCCTCCAGATGATCGCGGTTCCGTCCGGTCACCGGAAAGGCGCTCAGTCCGCAGTTGCCGACGATCTCGGTGGTGATCCCGCAGGCCAGTTTGGTATTCCGCTCCGGGCAGGTGAAAACGGAGAGATCGGAGTGGCTGTGGGCGTCGATGAATCCGGGCGTAAGCAGGAGGCCGCCGCCGTCGATATTCTCATGACGGTCCCGGGCGGCGCGGTCGGGATCCCCGGAAAAAACCTCCTCGATCCGGCCGTCGGAAGAGATCGCGACGGCGCCCCGGAAGACTTCCCGCCGTCCGGAGCCGTCGCAGACGCGGACATTGCCGATCAGCTTGCCCGGAGCCATTTTTCTCAGTCCGCGATCCGTATCCTGACCAGCCGGGAAACGCCGAGGCGGCGCACGGTGAGGGCCGCTTCGGTATTCTTCTTTTCCGCCTCTCCGATCATTCCTGCGAGTTCTTCGGCGCTCTTCACGGGCTCGCCGTTGACGGCGGTGATGAGCTCGTAGGGTTTCAGACCGGCCACGCTGGCCCGGGAACCGGAACGCACCCGGGTGATGAGCACGCCCGGGTCCCCGTCGGTCATCCGGAAATAATCCCGCACCTCGACGGTGGGATCGCAGACGGTGAGCCCCAGGGCGGGGAAGTTTTTCCGGGGGACGTTTTCAAAGGTCAGAGGGGCCTGCTCGGCCCGGATCTCCACGCTGCGGATCTCGCCGTCGCGCGCGAAACTCAGGGTGAAGAGGCCCTCGGGTCCGTACTGGCTTAAGAGCAGGTTCAGCGGCGTCCGCTGATTGAGCCACGGGGTCGGGATCATGTCGTATTTGCTCTCGGGCAGGGTGTCGTATTCATCCCAGAGGAAATTCCCCTCCCAGTCCGGGACATTGAATTTGTCCGGCTCCATGGCGATCCGCAGGCTGCTGTCCTTTTCGGGCTGCACGCTCAGGATGATGTCGCCGGGGCGCAGTCCGCAGGCGTCGGCCGGGGTCCCGGGATAGACCTTGGCGACGACGATGCCCCGGCGGCCGTTGCCGGTGGCCCGGGAATTTCCCGAAGCCCTGGCCAGGGCGGGATCCACCGATCTGGTCTCCACGCCGATCCAGTCGAAGCGCAGGCGCTCGGCGGCATCCCGGGGTTTCAGGGCGGGGTTGTATTTCCCCAGGGCCAGCACCGTGGCGGGGACGGCGCAGGGGCCCTTCACGGATTCCATGCCGGAGACCACGGGTTCGACCGGGCGCGGGGAGGTGGTTATGGCGGCCAGACGGCCCTCCGCGTCGAAGATATAATCGTTCACGGTCATATTCATCGCCCCGGGGAAGAGCACGTTGCGGTATTTGGAAATCAACGCGGTGACCCGGCCGGGGCGGGTGAGCAGGAGCATTTCGTCGCCGTAGTTCTCCGCCTGGACCAGGAAGATGCTTTTGCCGTAAAGTTTCTCCGCCGGGTCGCTGTTGACGCCGCAGACATCGGGGAGTTTCTCCTCCGGGACGATGCGCACCACGTTGTAATCGGCCATGGCGCCGTCGAACCGGGCCGGAATCTCCCTGCCGCCGCAGAACACGTCGATCCCGACGATCCTGGAGATCATATCCATGGTCTGAACCACCGGCACCAGCATGGCGCCGTCCGGCATGACCACGCCGGTGACCTCCTGGCGGGTGACGACCACGGATTCGTCCTGATTTCCGGAGATGAATTCCTGCCGCAGGTCCAGGGGGCGGTAGGTGAAGCGGACCGGCAGAATGATCTTCGCGGCCTTTTCCTCGAAATCCAGCAGCGCTTCGGCGGCCTCGGCGGCCGGGACCCTGCGCCAGTTGTCCGGATTGATGTCATGGCCGCCGTCGACCGCCATGGCCTCCGCGCCGATGGAAACGCCGTTGACGCGGCCGTCCTCGTCCACCACCAGGCTCTGGGGCGATACGAAGTCGATGGTGGCGGCATCCGCCGCGGGGATGCCGGAATAGCGGCCGGCATTGTGACCGGTGGTGCCGTTCACCCAGACGCCGTTTTCCGAGGTGTAATAATAGTCGAACTGAGCGGCTCCCGGCCTCGGCGCGGAAAATTTCAGAGGCCGCGAACCCGCGGGCGCGGAGCCGTCGGGAGTTTCGAGGGCCACCGCCCCCTCGTCCGGATACCAGGCCGAAACCGCGAGGGGCGTGATCGCCCCCGAGGCGCTCACCGCCTCGACGATGTTCGGGAAATCGGGCCGGAATCCCGGGTCGGCGATGAGCACCTCTCCGCCGGGCAGGACGAAGCCGGGCAGCTCGAAGCACTCCCGCCCGGCGATCAGCTCCTGGACGTTTGCCTTATGCACCCCTCCGCAGTTGGGGCAGTTCACGGCGTAGGCGAAGTCGGCGTTTTTACCGTCCTCGGAAGCCTGGGGCGAGATGCGGACCTTCACGATTCCCGGTCGGACGAGGGCGTCCACGGCGTTGTGGATTCCGGTCATGGGATGCGTTCCGGAGGCGGTGCATCCGGCCAGCAGCGGCAGGAACGCGGCGACGGCGGCGGCGGAAAAGAAAAAGGTTTTCATAAGGTCACTCCTCGTCCGGATCGTTTGAGAAATCCATGTCCATGTCCAGATCGTTTGAGAAATCCATAATTTTGCGGAGCGTCTGGCCGTTGCGCAAAATCTCGAAATCCGCCCGGGGACGGAAGGAAACCAGTTTCACCGCCTTTTCATAGATTCCGAACAGTTCCTCGAGGGTGTTCACCGGCTGCCCGTTGATGGAGACGATGATGTCGCCGGCCACCAGACCGGCCCGGGCCGCGTTGCCCTTCGGCACCACCGCCATGATGAAAACGCCGCTCTCCCGGTAAAAGTAAAGATTCGGCGTATCGAAGCGGTTGATCCCCTGGGCGGACATGCCCCAGCGGGGACAGACCAGCGCCTCCCCGGTGGCGCTGCCCTTGGGCTGGGGCGCGACGGCGATGGTGATGGTTTCGTCCCCCCTCACGATCTGGAAATTCACCGGACGGTCAAAGGGCATCAGCGCGAGTTTCCTCCGGAATCCCGGCAGATATTCGCTGGTGGCGACGGTGACCGGCTCCCCGTCCACCGAGATCAGCCGGTCGTTGGGGAGAAATCCGGCTTCCCGGGCCGGACTGCCCGGCTCGGTGGAGGAGATGATGATGCCGTTGTCCCAGGGGAAATATATGTTTCGGTCGAAATCCCGGAGCGGCTGAAACCGGAATCCGAACCAGCTCCAGTTCACTTTTCCGTACTCCCGGATCCGGGGCAGCACGTCGAGGATGGTCTCCGCGGGCACGGTGAATCCGATGGCGCCGCCCGACGACCCCAGCGTGTTGATCCCGATCACCCGGCCGGAGATGTTCACCAGCGGCCCCCCGGAATTGCCCGGGGATATGGAGGCGTCGGTCTGATACCAGAGGCTGTAGTTGCTTTTGCCCGGCAGATAGCGGGAGGCGCAGGAAACGATGCCCAGGGAAACCGACCGGTTCATGCCCCAGGGGGCTCCCATGGCCATGACGAAATCGCCCTCGTTGTGGCCGCTTTCGGCATCCAGCTCCGCCACCGGCAGGGGGGCGGTGTCGTCCGCGTCCCGGAGCAGGCGGATAAGGGCGACGTCCAGTTCGCTGTCGCCGCCGATGATTTTCGCGGGCCAGGCGCTGCCGTCCTCGAGCTGGCAGCGGATGTCCACCACCCGGTCGATGACGTGGTAATTGGTGAGGACTTCGCCGGAGGCGTCGATGATGACCCCGGAACCGGAAATGATGTTGGCGCTCTCCTTGCCGCTCTCCGGGTTGTCCATGACCGCGCGGATGTAGACCACCGCCGGAAAGACCCGGGACTTGGAGCGGCTGATGACCTCCTGGAAATCCTCGGTCGCACCCTCCGGCGAACCCGCCGCCGCGGCCGCGGCGCAAACAAGCATCAACAACAGGAACAAATTTTTCATTTTTTTCATGCCGGATCCCCCGCCTTGTTTCAGATATTTCCGATTAATATAACACATGCTGTCGGGCGTGTCAAGGGCGACGGACCGCGGCCGGCCCCCTTTCGCATCGTCCTATGACTTGTTTTTCCGCCGGGCGCGGGGCCGGGTTTCGCCGTCTCCGGTCAGACCGGGGAGTTCGCGCCGGGCGACGGGATGGAGTGGATGATGCGGAATATCCCCTTGACATTGGCGCAGTCTGTTTTCTTTTTTTGCCATCGGCAGCTGGGGGGTTCCGTTCGTGACAAATTGTCACGACTTGACTTTCTTCGGCGGTCAGCCGCTGTTTCAGCTTGCGCCAGTAAGCTCCGGGGTCCGCGCTGTCGGTCAATGCCGCGACCACGTCC
The DNA here is from genome assembly GCA_045585875.1 of Victivallaceae bacterium. GTDB lineage: Bacteria > Verrucomicrobiota > Lentisphaeria > Victivallales > Victivallaceae > JAVBQJ01. Next base: position 10,459 of record JAZMZH010000177.1, read on the forward strand.
GCGACGGAAAAAACCACTCGTCATTCACCGGAGTCCGGCGAATGGTCTTATCCTGAAAAACGATCGGTCTGTTGTCTTTCATGGTCTGTCTCCGCATGTGAAATCCCGGATCAATATACATCCCGCGGCGGTTCATTTCAAACCCGGAGTTTTTTCAGAAAAAGCGGCGGCGGGGACGGTTTCAATTTACTTTTCGGCAATTCATGCTATATTATGCTTCGGCAAACATCAACAGACGGGAAGGGTTTATGATCCGCAACGGCAAAGAGAAGTCAGTGGAAGTCCGGGAGAATATGCGCGGCGGCAGCGGCAGTGTCTCCATCGCCCACCTCTGGAAGAGGGATGAGATGAACGCCGCCTGCTGCCGCATGGCCGCCGAGATCACCATCCCGCCGGGCTGCGGCATCGGGTTTCACCGCCACGAAGAGGAGGAGGAGATCTTTTACATCGTTTCGGGCGTCGCGGATTTCGACGACGACGGGCGGACGGTGCGTCTTGCTCCCGGAGACACCACCCTCACGACCGCGGGCGGCGGCCACGCCATCGCCAACGCGGGGGAGGAGGATCTGGTGGTGCTGGCGGTCATCAACCGGTTTCAGAGCTGAGGAAACAATATGGACGACAGAATTCTCATTCATGCGGCGGAGCGGTTCGGCACTCCGCTTTTTGTCTACGATCTCGACGACGTGGAGCGGCATTACCGGGAGCTCTTCGGCTTCCTCCCGGTCGCGAACCTGAAAATCCTCTACGCCATGAAAGCCAACTACCAGCCGGCGATCCTGAAGCGGCTCCGCTCCTGCGGCTGCGGCATCGACGCCGTCAGCCCCGGTGAAATCGCCTTTGCCATGAAGTGCGGCTTCCGGCCCGAGGAGATCCTCTTCACCGCCAACAACCTGACGGATGCCGAATCCGAGGAGGCCTTCGCCGCCGGGGTGCTCATGAATGTCGGCAGCCTCTCCCATCTGCGGAAATTCGCTGCCGCCCATCCCGGCGAAAGAGTGTGCCTGCGCTTCAATCCCGACGTGGTGGACGGCGACAGCGTCAACACGATGACGGGAGGCGACCTCACCAAGTTCGGCATCCTCCTGGACGACATCGGCGAGGTCCTGGAGATCGTCCGGCGGAACCGTCTGCGGGTAGTGGGGCTCCACGAGCACACCGGCAGCGGGCTTCAGGATTTTCACTCCGTATGGCGGGCCATGGACAATCTCCTCTCCGTCGCCCGGCCGGAATACTTCCCGGAGCTGGAATTCATCGACCTGGGCGGAGGCTTCAAGGTCCCCTACCGGCCCGACGAAACGGAGATCGACTACACCGAAATGGGCCGCGGCGTCGCGGAACGGCTGGCGAAATGTTCCGAACGCTTCGGCCGGGAGCTGAGCCTGCTTTTCGAGCCCGGGAAGTTCCTCGCCGCCCGCTGCGGGCACCTGCTGGTGCGGGTGAACACGGTCAAGTACAACCGCACCCGGACCATCATCGGCTGCGATTCGGGATTTCCCCAGCTGATCCGGCCCATGCTCTACGGGGCCTACCATCACATCCGGAATCTCACCAATCCCGCGGGGGAACCGAAGACCGTGGACATCTGCGGCAACATCTGCGAAACCGGCGACCGCTTCGCGGAGCAGCGTTCTCTCCCGGAGTGCCGCGAGGGCGATCTGCTGACCATTGAAAACGCGGGCGCCTACTGCTACAGCATGGGCGGCATCTACAATATGCGGCCCATGCCCGCGGAGGCGGCGGTCTCCGGCGGCGAGCTGAAACTTGTCCGGCGGGCGCTCTCCAACGGGGAGCTGGCCGACAACATCCTGAGCGAATGTCTGTGATGAAGCACGCGGTCCTCGATCTCAGCGAAAACATGCTGAAGTTCGCCCTCGGCGAGGGCGGCGTCATTTTGTGCGAACATTCCGAACCCATGCGCGGCCGGGACAGCGCCATGCTGGTGAACCGGATCACGGGGATTCTCGCGTCGCGGGAGTGCGCGCTCGGGGACGTGGGCGCCTGGACGGTGGGTTCGGGGCCCGGCAATTTCAGCGGCATGCGCATCGCCGCGGCCTTCGTCGCCGGTCTGGCCGGAGCCCGGAAGGATCTGAAGATCCGCGGCGTCCCGTCGGCGTACGCCTACAGCGGCGTGGAGGGCGGCCGGGCGCGGCGAGCGGCGGTGGTGTACGACGGGAGAAATTCGGAGGTGCTGATTTTCCGCACCGACACGGGCGAGGGGCGGATCGCCGCCTGCGGAGAGTGCGCGGGGCTGCTGCGGGAATGGGAGGGGATGCGGGTTATTCTGCCCTTTGCCGACAGTCTGCGTCTGAGGGGTTTTCTGCCCGACGAGGTTTTCGCCCGGGCGGAAATTGCTCCGGAGCAGGTTTCGCTCCTGCCGCTGCTCCTGTCCGACGCGCCCTTTGACGGAACGGTTTCCCGTCTCGAATACATCCGTCCGGCGGTGAAGCCCGCCGACGCCGGATTCCGCCACTGAGCAAACCCCGGGGCGGCGTGCTCTTCCCCTCTTGCCTGTTCCGGCCTGTCAAGCCATACTTACCCCGTATAATGATCCAAACGCGAACCCATGCTGTTTACGGCCCGCATCAGGCTTGGAGAGCGCGACATTGCCGTTTCTATGTCCCAGATATTTCTGATAAAATCAGTTAACATCGGATTATATTCAATCCCGACGGTCTGACCTTTTTGCGGCAGCATGTCCCGGAATTTCTTTTTGCGGCACTTTGATTTTATCAAACCGAAAAGATACCGCTTGGGGTCGTTCAGTTGATCCGGTTCGTCCGGAAGATTTGCCTCCGATATCTCCAGAAAATCGGCAAACCCTGTTTTATCGGCAATAATCCAGGATTCTATTTCGCGGCAGGCGACTCTGAAAATCATGGCTTGGGGAAGCAGGCCCAAACAAGGCAAATGAAACCAATCGTTGCATAATGCGGCAGGCGAAGCCGCATTGTCCAGATCGGTGACAAATATACTGCACACCCTTTCAGCAACGAAAAAACGGACGGCCTTCTTTTTCAGGTTGCCTGCGCCATTGGTTATTACTGGCGGCGTATTCAAGTGAAAATGATTGTTTCTTCCGCTGTTTACATAATCAATGATTTTGCTCAGGACCGCCTGTGATGGCGCGTCTTCCACATAAGCAAATGTGTAAATGTCGGCCATCAGAATTTCCCCTGAATATCAATGCCTTTGTTGGTAAGAGGAAGCAGGATATCGGCCGGAGACAACCCTGCTTCAAGAGCCGACTCCTGCTGCGGATTCGGGGCATTGACTTCTGTTCCCTCGCCATTGTCCGTTGGTTTCAAAACTAAATATTGCCCTCTTATAACACTGGAGCTCAGCATCTCCGCACTGTGGGTGCTTATAAAAATCTGTCCTCCTGATTTTTTCTTCAGATTCCTGACCCGCTGAATCATCTCCGGGATTTTTTCAACAATTTCCTTGTGAAGTGACAATTCCGGCTCTTCGAGCAAAATAACATTGCTGCTGTCGAGTAAAGTCCAAAGCAGCGCGATCATGCGCAAAGTGCCGTCGGAAAATTCTTCTTCGCTCTGCCATCCTCCATTCGGCCGCCAGTGGGAATAGCGCATTTTCAGGTGAGGACGCCCGCTGTTATCGCGATCAAATTCCAAATCCTTCATCCCGTGAATCATTTCTTTTAAAACCGTCTCAATGCGCCGCAGTCTTGCATTCCGGGTTTTCTCCGGCGTTTCCGCCATCGTTTCCAGAAACCCCTGTCCGAACGGGTCTTTGGTCATTCTTTTCACGGCAAGCTCATTGCCGAACTTGAGCAGCTGCGGTACCAAATGGAGATAGAGCACTCCTTCAAAAAAATCCGCAATTTCGCGGAAATCTCCATTTTGTCCTATTTGCTCAAGCGCAGTTTGCGACAATAAGCGCTTATCGCCTTTGTCCGCGCGATTCGGCCGATCAAGCAGAGTTTTGTCAGCCTTAAGATCCATAACCTTTTCAGAGGAAACATATGCCTGGTGGGTTCCGGTGCTTTCCTGGGCGATTTCCAGAATATACTGCCATTTGCCCTTCCCGCCTATGGATTCGGATATTGTAATATCGATAAGAATTTTAGGATTGCTTCGTGCTGCAAGACACCGCACTTTTGACATCCCTCCGCGAGAGGTCAGCGCCTGCTGCAGCCCGCCGCCGCGAGGATCGGCGATGTCCCGCAGAAAGCGAAACACATCCAGAAAATTCGATTTCCCGGAGGCGTTCGGCCCCATCAGATAGGTCACATCCTGAAAATCCGCATTGACGCTGCGAAAATTTCTCCAGTTTTTCAATTTCAAGTGCGTAATATACATTTTCCCCTCCTGAATCCTTTCATTCTATCACTTTTATCATCGCGGCAGATGCTTCCAAAAGTTTTGCAACATCCATAGAAAACTTCTCCCGAAATATGACAGCGCATGATTCAACATCCCAATATACATCGGTCACGGAGCAATTTCAAATCTGAAAAATAATCCCGCGATGTTTTTTGAAATAATCCGACTTGACTTTTCTCGGCCCCATTCTCGTTACCGGTCCTGGGGAGCGGGGACGGGGCCGGTGGAGGTGCCGGGGATCAGGTGCGTCGGCAGGATTTCCCGCACCAGGCGGCCCGTGTTTTCTCCCTTGAGAAAGGCGACGACGGCCTCCGCGGCCTTTTGACCGGCCTCCCGGGCCGGGTGGCTGACCGAGGTGAGGGACGGGGTGGTGTAGGTCGAATAGGCGCTGGAGTCAAACCCGGCGATGGAGAGGTCCTCCGGCACCCTGAACCCCGAGGCGATGGCTTCGTGCATCGCGCCCAGCGCGATTTCCTCGTTGACGGCGATCAGGGCCGTCAGATCGGGATTTTCCGCGATGATCTCCCGGAAGAGGATGCTGCCGCTCTCTCCGGCGGTGTAATCGTCGCTGTGCCGCCAGGTCCGGAACCACTCGGGCCGCGGTTCGATCCCCGCCTCCAGCATCGCGTTTCGGTAGCCGCTGTAGCGCTGGATGTGGTTGAGGTTCTCCTCCCAGCGGGTGATGAATCCGATTTTCCGGTGGCCCAGATCGAGGAGATGGCAGGTGATGATCATCCCGGCCAGGCAGGCGTCGTTGTCGATGAAACCGATCTGCGGGGAGGTGGACTGGGAGTCGATGAGCATGATCGGGAGTTTGCTTTTCTCCAGTTCCGGGAACTGGTGCATGAAGGGTCGGGGAAGTATGACGATGATGCCCGAACACTGCTGCTCCCGGACGGTCCGCAGGATGGAACTCTCCTCCGCCGGATTGCAGGTCAGGGTGGCGGCGATGATGCCGCAACGGTTCAGGTACCCGTAAATGCCGGTCAGGACCCGGGCTTCGTAGGCGGCAATCCCCTGGTGGCTGGGAATGATGACCGCGATTTTCTGCTTCGGCTGCCGGGGATGATTGGGCTTGAACTTATTTTTACGCAGGACCTCGGCCACCCGGAGGCGGGTGGCCTCGCTGACCCCGGTTTTGTTGTTGATCACCCGGGAGACCGTCGCCACGGAAACACCGAGCTCCGCCGCGATGGTGTAGATGCTGATGTTGTTTGTCCTGTGTCCCATGGCGCCTTTGTTCTTCAGAGGTAATGCCTTTTAAATTATCATCCGCGGTGATAAAAATCAACTGATTCCCCGGTTTTTTTCGCTTTTTCGATTGATTTCCCGCGTGTGCCGGGAAAACTTTCCCAAAAATGTCTTGATTCGTTTGACTTTTCCATATCGGCATGGCATAATGGTATTACGCAAGAAAATATTGCTGCAAGAAAAGAAATGTTAAGAGGAGAGGTGCAGAGGGGAGATCGGAGTCCGCAATCATCCACGAAAAGACCGGTTTCCCTGCTCGGAAAAAATTTTCAGAAAATTTTCCATTTTTCATTTGACTTTTATCATAGACGTGATATAGTAGTGTTACGCAAGAAAATACTGCTGCGTAAAAAAATGTCAACAAAGGAGGTGCAGATGCGTAGTTGGGATCCGCAACCGTCAACCGAAAAGGAGGTGTCAGGACATTAATGGGGATCGGTTTCGAAGAGTGTGTCGTTTGTGTTGAAAACAACGCCCCGGAGCAACAAAAACGGGACGGAAAAACAACGAAAGGTTTGTAAGATGAAAAAGAGTATTTTTACATTGATAGAACTGCTCGTCGTGATCGCGATCATCGCCATCCTCGCCAGCATGCTTCTGCCCGCTCTGAGCAAGGCCCGTGCCGCCGCCCAGCAGACCAAGTGCATCAACAATCTGAAGCAACTCGGTCTCCAGGCCACGATGTACACCGGAGACTACAATGACTATTTGTTTGGTGTTACCTTTGAGGCTCCCTATTATAACACAGATGGCTATGCCAAAGATTGGTCGTGGTCTCTTGCGTTTTATATGGACAACACCTCCAATGCGGATCAGGAGACAGCCTATAACACCTATAATGCGGGAGCTTATCCCTTTCCGCCGATCTTTCAGTGCGCTACGACCAATGCTGTAGTCGGCGGCAGTTTTAAGAGAACTTATGCTTTTAACCCTCACATGGGCCATCAGCAAATCACCGCGGCCAAACGTCCCACGGAAACCGTCCTCTTCTTCGATCCCGCCCAGGTTTCCACATGGCTTGCCTCTTATGGCTACCGCAGAGGGATGAGCGGCTTCTGGCACGGCAGCAGCAGTAATACGGCGCAAAATATCGACGGCACTGACTATGTACGCGGCAGCGGCAAAAGCGGGACCGCATTTGTGGACGGTCACGCGGCAGCAGTCAAGGAATCGGAACTTTACGATAACGGTTGGAATGACTGCAACTGGTATCCCTTCTGACGTCTGAAAGAAGTCGGGGTTGCTGTAAAACCTTTCGGTTTGCGGCAATCCCTTCTTTATGCCCAAACCCTCTCCGGCTCTCCCGGGACGAAAGGAAACACGATGCGAATATTGCTGATGATTTTATCTTTTTTCACCGCCGGGCTTACGCTGCCCGCCGACAATCTGGTGAAAAACCCCGGATTCGAAGAGGGCGCGGCCCACTGGCTGGAGCTGAATTCCACCTGTCAGATCGTCCAGGGCGCCGGACGCGACGGTTCGGCGGCCCTGCGGGTCTCCCGGCAGAATCTCGAAGAGCCCCGGGCGGTGGTGAAGCAGAATATCACGCTCGCCCCCGGACGCCGCTACCGGATCGGCGGCTGGATCCGCTGCGAGGGGACGCCCACCTGCACCGACCAGGATGCGCCCAAGCCCATGATCGGCGTCGAGTGCTGGCGCAGCGGCGGCAACTACGGCGGCGGGGAGAGCACCTGGGCCCTACCCATGGCTCCGCAGGAGTGGACCTGGTATGAGACGGAGTACACCACCGCCGCCGATCCCGCGGGATATATCGTCATCCTGTACGCCAGCTCAGGCACCACATGCGGCACCTGGCTCTTCGACGACATCGTCATCGAGGAGATGCCCGGAGAGTGGGCGATCGGCCAGGTTTTCCCCATGCACAATCAGGTTTCGCCCGAGGGCGGAGATGCGGTCTTTCACTCCTTCTACGGCGACATCGAGCCGGAATATCAGCGGGTGGAGGCCTCCCTGCTCCGGGACGGAGCGGAAGTCGTACACTGGGAGAGCATGCTGACCGGCCCCTACAGCCTGACCCTGACCTTTCCCGCTCTCCCGGAGGGCGAATACGAGCTCGCCGCCGTGCTCTATGACGACCGGAGCGGCGAGGAGCTGGGCCGTCAGACTCTGCCGGTGTCCGTGACGGATCAGCCCCACCTGGTCACGGTGAACGGGGACTGGACCGTCTCGGTGAACGGTGAGAAATTTCTCCCCATCGGCGCCTATTGCGCCATTACCCGTGATAATGTGGACGAGATGAAGTACGCCGGATTCAACTGCGCGCTGACTTACACTTCGATCTGGGACTCCATCGACGGCAAATCCGAACACTGTCTCGCCTCTCTGACGGAGGCCCTGGACTACTGTGCGGAACAGGACTTCAAAACGGTCCTCAGCCTCCGCATGTTCGACCCGGCGCTTGAGAATGTTTCCTCCTGGGACGGCGTGGAGGGCTCCGACGAAATCCTCGCCCATCTGGTCCGGAGCCTGCGCAATCATCCCGCGCTGCTCGCCTGGTATCTCGCCGACGAGCCCCCGCTGACTCGTCGTCCCTGGTGCGAAAAGGCCTATGATATCGTGAAGGCAAACGATCCCGAACACCCGGTCTTCATCGTCTTCAACGCGCAGAGCGTCCTGCCGAAATTCACGGCATGCAGCGACCTCTTCGGCTTCGACGCATATCCGATCATGCAGGAATCCTCTCTCAATATGGCCGTGCCGGTGGGAGAGCTGCTGGACGCCTACAACGTGCCTTTCTGGTGGGTCGGGCAGATCATGAGCTGGGGCTCCTACAAAGGCCCGGCGCAGGATTACCGCTATCCCACCGAGGAGGAGATGCTCGCCCAGAATCTCCTGGCCTTCATCAACAACGCCAAGGGCGTCATCAATTACTCGATGTTCAACCTCGTCAAGTCCGGCGATGAAGGCCTCCGCAATCTCCGGCTCGGAGAGCTCCGCAGGGTCAACATGACCTGTCAGGAGTTGGCCGACTTCATCCTGAGCGATGCGGAGGTGCCGGAGTACTCGACGGAAGTGCAGGAGGGAACGCTGAAGCATCGGCTCTTCGGCAACGGCGCCGGAGAGTACCGTCTGCTGCTGGTCAGTCCCTATTCCGGGGCGACCCGGGCCTCCGTCACGCTGCCCGAGGGACTGGAGTTCGCCGGTTCGGCCCGCCATGCCGTAACGCAGGAGGCGGACGGGAGCCTGACCTTCACCGGCAGGGACGTCACCTGCGACATCGTCACCCTCTTCGCCGTTCCCTAACCCCCGCGCCCCGGCCGGAGCCGGGGCGCTCAATCAATAAAACAGGACCATCATTCATGACCAAAATCATCGGAGAAGCCCTGCCGAACATCCCCTGGGAGGATCGTCCGGCCGGGTGTACGGAGACCGTGTGGCGTTACAGCAAAAATCCGCTGATCACCCGCGACGCGGTCCCGGAGTGCAACAGTATTTTCAACAGCGCGGTGGTCCCCTTCGGCGACGGCTTCGCCGGAGTGTTCCGCTGCGACAACCGCCGCCGCGAAATGGAGCTTCATGTCGGATTCAGCGACGACGCGCTGCATTGGCGGATCGAGCCCCGACAGCTGGAATTCGCATCACACCCGGCGGGGATCGGCGAATTCTGTTACGGTTAC
>JAZMZH010000178.1:0-14710 GCA_045585875.1 Victivallaceae bacterium
GTTTCTCTCGCAGAAGCAGTCCACGTCCTTCTCCGGATCGATGGCGTCGATGAGCGCGGCCTCGTCGATATGCCGCGGCGGCGGAGACTGGACCAGGATGCCATGAATTTCGGGATCGCGGTTCAGCTCCGCGATCAGCGCCAGCACTTCGCTCTGGGTTGTTGCGGCGGGGAGTTCGTATTTTCTCGACGTCAACCCCAGTTCGGCGCACATCCGGACCTTGCTGGAGACATACACCTGGCTGGCGGGATCGTCCCCGATGAGGATCACGGCCAGTCCGGGGACAACGTGGAAAAGGGATTTCAGCCGGGAAATTCTTGCCGCATTTTCGGCTTTCACCGCTTCTGCGACGGCCTTGCCGTCGATGATGACCGCGCTCACGGGTATCCCTCCAGAATGAACCCACGGCACCGGAAAATCCACGAATTCAATTCTTCGCTATGTTGTGGAATATTTGGAGCGGGTAACGGGAGTCGAACCCGTATAACCAGCTTGGAAGGCTGGTGCACAGCCGTTATGCCATACCCGCGCTTCCGGGTAAAAAAAACTGGTGCCGATGGAGGGAGTCGAACCCACACTCCGTGAAGAACTACGACCTGAACGTAGCGCGTCTGCCAATTCCGCCACATCGGCACCTGATGACATACAATATACACCGCTTTCCCGCAAAAGCAAACCGGATGCGGTACTTTTTTGAGAAAATCCGCGGAATCACCCGAATTTTTATGGTGACGGCAAATATCGGCTGTAAAATATTTCCCCCGTCCTGTCAATACGATCGGCACGAAAAACCACTTCGATTCGCGCCGGAGCGGAATCCGCTGACTGATTTTTGATTTCTCCGATCATATCGACCATATCCGCACAATACCGATGGTCGATTTCTTCCGGGAAAATCAGGCAGATTTTAATATATCCCCTCCGTTCTGAACGTCGTACTGTCGGCGAGATAAGTTTGTGGTTCAAAAAATACTCTTCCCAAGTTTGATTCGATTCTATGGAGCGGACAAGAGCCACTGAATATTCACGTTCTTCACGACAGACCAAATTACAGCATGTGATCAAAGGTTTGCATATAAAAAAATACAAAAGAATCTCAACTCCTGTCATGATGTGCCAGTTCGCCCTGATGAAACCCCGGATGGAGGAACAGCCGAACTTTTTTTTTGAACATCAATACCGCCCGTGGGATCCGCATATTTTTACCTTCTCACCCCCCGGTGCGAAAGATTGGAGCGGCGCCCGCTTATTGTACTGCATTTCCGGCATGACGGGCCGTCTTTCACGGATTATTGCGCTCTCTGCGGTCTCGGTTTCCGGAGGATATGGTATTTTCTGCCCAGCAAAATCGCATATCCTTACCATAGCACAGGCTGGAGCGAAATGCAAATGTGTTTTATTCGGAAAGGATTGAACGGATCCGATTTGATCCCGGCGAAATAAATTTGAAAAACCGTTGAGAGATGGTATAGTATCATCCTGTCGGAGCATCTGAACTCATTGGACAACTTTGCAGGCAAATCCGGGCATTTCAACCGGACGGCGGCGAAAAAGGGGGAAATGGATGAAACGGATTGACTTGCCGGAGTGGAATTTCCGACTCGACGCACCCGGCGCACGCCCGGAAACGGTCCGTCTGCCGCACGCGGCGGCGATCGAACCGGCGAACATCACCGAACAATGGCAGGGACGCGCCGTCTATTCGACCGTCTTCAACTGGCTGATGGGACCGGATATGCTCTACCTCGAAATCACCGGTGCGATGCAGCACTGCGCGGTCTACCTGAACGACGAATACCTCTTCACCCACCACGGAGGCTACGACCGGTTCCTCGCACGGCTCGACCGTGTGCGCTACGGCGCAAACACGATCCGGCTGGAAACGGACAACCGCGCAAGCGGCGACTGCCCCCCGGGCAAACCGCTGGCCGGACTGGATTTCTGCTATTACAGCGGGCTGTACCGCGAGGCGGCGCTCATCACGGTGCCGCCGCTGCACATCAGCGACCCGCTGGTGACCGCGGTCCCCGGCGGCGGCGGGATATTTTTCCGCACGATCTCCGCGTCACCGGAGGCCGCCGAGGTCGAAATCTCCGCGCATATCCTGCACGAAGTGCCGATCGCGGATCGCTTCGCGCTCTCCGGGCATTACGGCGAAAGTTTCCCGTGCCGGATGCATTTCACGCTCCGCGACGCCTCCGGCGAAATCGCCGCCGAGCGCACCGGCGAAGTATTCCCGCTCCGGATGAACAGCGATCACACCCTCGTCGAGCGTTTCCGGCTGGAGCGGCCGAGGCTCTGGAGTCCGGCGCACCCGCATCTTTACACCCTTGACTGCGAACTGCGGGTCGGGGACGAAACCGCGGACGCACGCACGCTTCGCGTCGGCGTCCGCACGGTGACGGCGACGGCGGAGGGCGGTCTGCGCTTCTCCGGCGAACGGCTCTTCCTCGACGGTACGAACCGCCATCAGGATTATCCCCATGTCGGCAACGCGGTCCCGGCAAACGCGCAGAAGCGCGACGCGGCGCTGCTGAAGGCCGGCGGGCGGAATTTCCTGCGTCTCGCGCACTACCCCCAGCATCAGGCGTTTCTCGACGCATGCGACGAACTCGGGATCGCGGTCGTCGCATGTATTCCGGGGTGGCAGCATTACGAGCTGAACGACGCATTTCTGAACACGCTGTGGCGCGATGTGCGCGAACTCGTCCGCGATTACCGAAATCACCCGTCCGTGGCGCTCTGGGAAGTATCCCTTAACGAAACCTTTCCGCCGAACTGGATCAATGCCGAACTGAACCGCATCGCCCACGAGGAATTTCCGGGCTGCCTCACCTGCGGCGACACCCACGGATTGTTCGAGGATTGGGACGTCCTCTATTACCGCCCCGGACTGCAGACCGTCAAGCCGGTGCTGGTCCGCGAATACGGCGACTGGTGTTTCGGACAGAATCAAAGCACCTCCCGCCAGACGCGCGGCGGCGGCGAGACCGCGATGCTCCAGCAGACGTGGAACTATCTCTGGAACGGCAACCGCGCCGGACAGGGAAAGAACGTGATCGGCATCGCCGACTGGGCGGCCTGGGATTACAATCGGGGGTATTATCCGGTGACGTTTCACGGCGGCGGCGGCGATCTCTTCCGGGTGCCGCGCTACAAATACCACTTTTTCCGCAGTCAGAACGCGCCGGAGCCGATGGTTTTTCTTGCGGCGGAGTGGAACCGCAAGCCCGGGAGTTCGGGAAAGGTGGTCGTATTCTCGAACTGCGAGGAGGTCGAACTCCGGGTGAACGGCCGTACGGTCGCGCGGCGGCATCCGGACGATGGACCGGACACCGATTACAGCGGCAGGCAGATCGACTTTTTGGAAACCGCCGCAGGACACCCGGACGCGTCGGGCGGACATCCCTTCGACGGCGGCAATGCAAAATACTGGCCGCATCCGCCGTTCACCTTCGACGGTATCGCCTTCGAAACCGGCAAACTGACCGCCGTCGGATACATCGACGGAGCGGAAGCCGCGCAAAGCGAGGTCTTCACCGGCGGCGAGGCGTCGGGATTGCAGCTGATCATCCGCGAGGACGGCGTCCCGGCGGCGGCAAACGATCTTCTGTTCGTCGAAATTCACCTTGCGGACGCCGCCGGGCATCCGGCCCGCGGCGGAGAAAGGGAAGTCGTATTGCAGGCGGCTGCGGCAGAGATCGTCGGTCCGGCGAAGAAGATGACGGAAGCGGGCATCGCCTCGTTTCTGCTGCGGATTACCCGCGCGGGCGAGATCCGTCTCGCGGCTTCCTCGATCGGCCTCGACGCGGCGGAAGCGGTCCTGCAAGTCCGCTGAACCGGCCGGAGCTCCCCGCGGGAGCACCGGGCCGCGGGAACCGTCCGGCGCCTGCATTGCTCATGCCGTTGCCATGCCGTTTGCCAGGCGCCGGAAGCCGGGGAAATGCGTAAATCGGCACTCAGAAACCGAAATCCTTCCGCGGATATTCCGGCAGGGAACGGAGGAACTTCATGCCGTAACGCTTCCCCAGCAGACGGCTGTCCAGCACCGTGACCACCCCCCGGTCGTCGGCGGTGCGGATCAGACGGCCGATCCCCTGGCGGAACTTCAAAACCGCTTCGGGCACGGCATACTCCATAAAGGGATTCCCGCCCGCGGCGGCGATGCGTTCGCACCGGGCCTTTTCCAGCGGCTGCCCCGGCACGGCAAAGGGCAGCTTGGTGATGACGACATGCCGGAGCGCCTCTCCGGGGATGTCGATGCCGGTCCAGAAGCTGTCGGTGCCGAAGAGGACGCCCCGGGCCGCCGATTTGAAATCCCGGATCAGGGCGGAGCGGGACCTTGTGCCGTCCTGCACCAGGAGCTGATACCCCTGCGACCGGAGGAGACTGCTCAGCCGCTCCGCACACTTCTGCATGATGGCGTAGCTGGTGAAGAGCACCAGACAGCCGCCCTGCGTGGCCCCGGCGCATCTGGGGATGAAGTACTCGAGCATGTTCAGATAATCCGGTTGCGTGGGATCGGGCAACCGCTCCGGGAGATAGATTCCGGTCTGTTCGGGACGGAAGGGCGACGGCAGGGCCAGCGGTTCTCCGCCCTCGTAGCCCACCCGCCCGGCGTAGAAATCGAAATTTCCCTCCACGGTCAGGGTGGCGCTGGTCAGCACCACCGGATAGGAACGCCGGAAAAGATGGGTCCTGAGCAGATCCGGCACCGCCAGCGGCGCGGCCCGCAGGGTCAGAAAATCCTTTTCGTTTTCGACCCAGTAGACGGTTTCCGGAGCCGCCTGGGAAATGAAGACGCTCACGGCGTCGGCGAGTTCGCCGATGCGGTTCACCGCGCCCTCCAGTTCGGTTTTAAAGGCCTCGTCCTTTTCCGAAGCGGCCGCGTCCAGGAGATTCAACCGGAGTTCCCGCAGAAACGGCGAAACGGTGTCCGGAAAAGCCCCGGGGGAAGCGACCTCGCGCACCGTGTCGCCGGATTCGGCCATGAACTGCCCGGCGATGCGGAAAAAAACACGGGTTTTTTCCCTCAGAGCCGCCACCATCCCGCGCAGGGCGGGCATGGAGCCGCCGGAGTGGAGCAGCAGGCCGTGCCCGGTGTCGGGATTGAAGAGGCGGTTGAGACAGCTGATGACCCCGGGTTCGGAGATCCGGAGCCCGAGATGATCCGCCGCCGCGTCCTCAAGGGTGTGGGCCTCGTCCAGCACCAGGGCGCTGAAGCGGGGGAGGACGCCGCCGCCGCATCCCTCGCTGTCCGAAAGCTCCTCGGACTCGATTTTCATGTTGGCGAAAAAGAGGGCGTGATTGGCGATCACGATGTCGGCGTTTTCCCAGGAAAAGCGGGCGCGCCAGTAAAAACACCCCCGGAAACAGGAACAATGACCGGACATGCAGCTCCCGGCTTCGCAGGCCACCAGATTCCACACCCGGGGATCGAAGCGGGAATCCTCCTCGTCCCGGTCGCCGGTGGCGGTCTTTTCGCTCCACAGGGCGATGCGCTTCAGCTCCGCGGCGAGATTCCCGAGGTCGAAAAGCCGGGAGGAGTTTTCGCTCATGGCCAGCGCGAGGCGGCGGCGACAGAGATAATTGCCGCGCCCCTTGGCGATCACCGCCTTGAACTGGACCCCGGTGAGTTTCTCCAGCATCGGGATGTCCTTATGGATCAGCTGCTCCTGGAGATGGATGGTGCCGGTGGCCACCAGAGCCGGATGGGGCAGCATCTTCGACCAGTAGATCAGAGGCACCAGATAGGCGAAACTCTTTCCGGTGCCGGTGGGGGCTTCCACCGCAAGATTTTTGCCGGAAACCAGCGCCTCCGCCACCGCCAGCGCCATTTCCCGCTGCCCGGCGCGGAGTTCGCAGGGACGTCCGGAAACTTCCTGAAAACGCCGGATGGCGCCCTGCTCCGGGTCGAAAAACTTCTCCGTCTCCCGGATGACGGCGCTCATGTCCGCCGTCTCTTCCGGGACCGGCTCCGATGCCGGGACGCGGTCCGGAGCCGCCCCGCCGACGGATTCGGGAGTGTACTCCACCTCAGCCATGCGGAAGTCGGGAAGTTCGTCGCCGGTCGCCATTTCACGCCTCGGGCTTGCGGGCCGCACAGCACCAGGCCCCGTCGTGGACGCGGTCGGGGAAAAGCAGATGCGGGGAGGTTTCGCATCCGGCGGCGGCCAGCGTCTGTTCCATGGCGCCGTTCTCCTCCGGATCGATGCTGCATGTGACCGCCATCAGCACGCCGCCGGGTTTCAGCGCCTTCAGCCCGCCGGTCAGCAATCCGGCCTGCAAAACCGCCAGCTCGGGATCGAATTTCCGGTGCCAGAGCGCGTCCGGACGGCTCCGGAACACCCCGGAATTCGAACACGGCAGATCGGCGAGCACATAGTCGAAACGCCCGGCGAATTCCGGTTTCGCCCCCAGTTCCCGCCCGTCGCAGGCGACGCACTCCACGCCGGAGCCGGTCAGATTCGCGCACAGTCTGCGGAATCTCGGTCCGGGACGGTCGCAGGCGGTGATCGCCGCTCCGGGGACCAGATCGGCCAGCAGCAGGGTTTTGCCGCCGGGAGCGGCGCACATGTCGAGCACCCGCGCCCCCCTCCCCGGCAGCGCGAATCCCGTGAAAAATCCGGTGGCCGCGTCCTGAATGTAGACGCGGCGCTTTTTCAGGCCGCCTCCCAGCGCCCGGAGCGCGCCCCCGGCGTTGCGGGAAGCGTAAAATTCCGCCGGGCAGGAGAAATCCAATGTCAGACGGACGCTCTCCGGCGCCGGATTCTCTCCCGAGCGCATCCGCCATGTCAGTTTGTATTCGGGAGTCTCCCCGTAGAGCCGGTCCAGCTCCGCCGTCCGCTCCGGCCCCCAGAATGCCGTCCAGCGCTTCTCCACCTCCGGCGGCAGATGACGCCCCTCCGGCATCCCGGAAGCCGCCGCCCGGCGCATCAGAGCATTGACGAACCCCTTCGCCCGGCTGCCGAAAAGCCTGCCCGCGGCATCCACCGCCCCGTCCGCGGCCGCTTCGGGCGGCATGCCGTCCCGCAGCCAGACGCAGGTCAGAGCGGCGTAAATAAGACAGCGCATCCGCCGGTCGGGCCGGTGCGGACAGACTCCGGCAAGGTATTCGTCGTAAATGCGGCGATGGCGGTAAAGTTTGAAGAGGATGTCCCCGAGGGCCCGCCGGACTTCGCGGCGGTTGTCCGAATCCAGACAGTCGTCAAGGGACGCCCGCCCCGAGGCGACGGTTTCCTGAATCTTCACCGCTTCGCAGCAGATGTCGACGAAATCCGCCTTACTCATCGCCCAGAAAGGCGTCCCGCTTCCGGTAGGAGTAATAATCCCGGATCGCGTCGTTCAGGGAAGTCGCCTCCCGGGTGTAACCGGCCCGGCGGAGACGATCCAATTCGGTGCAGGTGTAATACTGGTAGCGGTCCCGCAACCCCTCGGGCATGTCGATGTACTCGATCACGGCCGGCACGTCCAGCGCGGCGAAGGCCGCCCGGGCCAGGGCATTCCAGCTCTCGGCCCGTCCGCTGCCCACATTGAAGAGCCCGGCGGCGTCCCGGCTGTTCAGCAGAAACCACACGATGTCGGCGGCGTCCTTCACATACAGGAAATCCCGCAGCTGCTCCCCGTCCGCATATTCCGGACGGTAGGATTTGAAGAGCTTCATGGTGCCGGTGGCGGTGATCTGCTCGTAAGCACGGCAGACGACGCTGCGCATGTCGTTTTTATGCAGCTCGTTGGGGCCGTAGACATTGGAAAATTTGCAGCCGATGATCTCCTTAAGCCACCCCTGACGTTTGGCGTAGAGATCGAACATCTGCTTGCTGTATCCGTACATATTCAGGGGCCGGAGCCGCTCGATGGTCTCCACATCGTCACTCCACCCGTTGGAACCGTCGCCGTAGGTGGCGCAGCTGGAAGCGTAAAGAAATCTGATGTCGTAGCGGAGCGCCAGCTCGGCCAGACGGCAGGTGAAGCCGTAGTTGTTGCGCACCAGATAGGTCGCGTCCCGCTCGGTGGTGGAGGAGCATGCCCCCATGTGCACGATGCCGTCAAGGGACTGCCAAAAGGCGCGGTCGTTTTCATAGCGGTCGAAAAAATCGTCCCGTTCGCAATATTCGGAGTACCGGAGCGCCCGGAGATTCTTCCACTTGTCGGAGACCCCCAGGTGATCCACCGCCAGAATATCCTCCACGCCCTCGCGGTTCATCCGCCAGACCACGGCGCTCCCGATCAGACCGGCGGCGCCGGTCACCAGATAACGTTTGCTCATTTCATCCTCAGAAAAACTTGTTTTCGCCTGTGTCCAGAGAGCTGCCGAGACGGGTCTGCACCTTTTCCAGAGGCGAAATCAGACCGTTGAGCTGCGCGGTGGCTCTTATGGAGTATTCGCGCCGGTAGCCGTCATTGTGCCATTCACGCTTCTGCCGCAGCTCCACGGCCACGCTCCAGCAGTGAAGGGTCTTTATCAGCCGCAGGGTCTGTTCCGAGATCCCGCCCTGGTAAAAATCGTAGGTGATCCGGTAGGAGCCGCGGAAATCCCGGGCCTTGGTAATCGGGAAATCCACACCGAAGGAAACGGTCTGCGACATGTTTCCGGTGTAGTTGTCCCAGCAGCTCGTCGCGTTGGGATTGTTGAAGGTGCTGCCCATCGAATAAATGGACCGGGAGCGGTAGGAGTCCTCCAGAGAGTAGGACACCGTGAAGATCAGATCCTCCAGCAGAGCGTAGCTCATGGAGAGATGGAGGTAATTCAGACAATCCAGTTTGGCAAGCCCGGGGCGGCCCACGTTTCGGCCGTTGCGGTACACATCCTTGCGGACGTAGTCGTCATTGATGTTGATGGAGACGTCGGCGCTCATGGAGAAACCGTTGCCGGGAGTGAAGGTCAGCATGGTGCCGATGTCGCCGGCATGGGACTGTCCGGATTCGGTCTTGAAGAAAATATCCCAGTAGTTGTCCATGGTGAACCAGTTGCAGATGGTCGGCGCGGTCGCGCTGCCCCGCCGGGTCTGCAGACGGTTCCGGATGCCGAAGCGGATGAAGTTGGTTTCATCGATCCGGTCGATTTCGTCGAAATAGTAGAGGTATTTGTCGGCGACGGTGGGATTGGTGATAAAAGTGTAGTTGACGTAGGGTTCGGCCACATGACGCAGACCGTCGAGATTGAGGAAGGGACTGCGGACATTCTGCCAGGTGCGGTAGAACTTCATCGACGCCTCGGCGCCGAGCTCGCCCACCACCCGGAAACGGTTTCCGCCCTTGTTGTCGTAGTTGGTGAAGGAATCGATCGCGAGGCTCTCGGGGCGGGTGGTATTGATCATTCTGCCGATGTCGTCGTCATGGACCGGGTACTTGGAACTGCGGGTGTAATCGGTCAGCCGGATGCCGGCCCGGGGCACGATGTTCAGCACGCCGAAAAGATTGACCGGGTAGTACAGGAAGTTCACCGAGTCGAAGCGGAAGGTATCGTAATCCCGGGGATTTTTGATCTCCCGATAAAACCCGTATTCATTTTCTTCATAGATCCGCCGGTCGAAATCCCGCCAGTGCAGGGAGAGATATTCGATGGAGTGCTGTCCCTGGTAGTAGAGCCCGGTGCCGAAAATCTCCTGTCTGGGAATGTTCAGAATCAGACTCGGCAGCTGCTGCACGGTGGAGTAGAAATTGTTGACCTGCGGGCGCGCCGCCAGGGAGAGACTGAAGCGGTCCCCCTCGTACTCCAGCGCGGCATAGGTGGGCGGTTCGGGATTGCCGTCGAAATCGTCGCGCTTATAGTCGCGCAAAAAGTAGTAGTCGCTGGAGTAATTGAAAAGCCCGCGGAAATCCAGCCGAGGCGAAATATGCGTGACATTGCTGATGTGAAACGAGTAGCGGTCTTTGGGAATCTTCAGCCGGTACTCCTCCACCTTGCTGCTGTCATAGGGCTTCCGGTCATGGATGCCGTAGGCGAAAAGATCGGTTTTGGAATTCTCGGAAACCACCTCGCCCGTGGCTCCGTATCCGATGCCCCGTTTCTGAAACCAGTCCACCCGCGGCCTGACGCTGACCAGCGGATAGTCGCTGAGGACGAATTTCCGGCTGGCGGAGACGAAGTACCCGAAGTCGCCGCTCTTGCCCACCACCAGCTGGAACAAGCCCAGCGTCTGGTCCTTGGGTTTGTAAAACATGGGGAGCCAGAAGATGGGGATGCCGTACACCCTGAGGGTACAGTTCCAGGCCAGGATGGAGTGCTCGTCCTTGTCGGTATTGTAGTTGCGCCTGCCGTCGTAACCGGTCTGGTGGGGTTTCACCGTGGCATGGGAGGCACCCAGAGAATAGTGGGATTTGTTGTTGTTCAGGTATTCGCAGGTGGAAAATTCCACATCTTCCAGCTCGACAATGCCGTCCGGAGTGCGCTCGCCGCGGGCCGCCGAAGCGAGAAAACTGCCGAAATCGCAGGTCAGGCCGGTGAATTGAAACCATCCGGTGTCGAGGTTGCCGGTCACGGTTTCGGCGCAGATGCTCTCCCCGGGGATCCATACGTCGATATTCAGCTGCCGTCCGCCCAGGGGATCAATGACGTATCCCGTGAGTTTCACGGAAATGTTGGCCCGCCCCAGGAGCCGCTGGTACTCCTCCACAGGCACGACGTGACTGCTCTTCACCACCCGGTGCACCTGAACATTGCCGATGAGCTCGATATCGTTGTTTTCGGTATCGTAGATCACCCGGTCGCAATAGAAGATCATGTCCCGGAAGGGGATCCGGATATTGCCGCTGAAGACCATCGTCCCGCCGATCCATTCCCATGAATCAGCCTGGGCGTTGGCGATGTCCTCAACGATTTTCTCCGGATCTTCGCTGGACCGGAGCCCGAAGGCCACGGCGCCGCGAACCGCCGCCGCAAAAAAAACTGCGGTGCAGATCAGCCAGATTTTCAAAGCGGTTTTCAAGAGGGACACCGTGCGTTTCAAACCTCGAAACGCTCCTTTATGGCCTTTTCCGTCGCCATGGTGTAATAACCGTTGGCGTCCACCGAGGCCGCGACATCGTCACCGAGTTTGCCGAGTTCGCTGACCGGGACCAGCGGCATGTCGGGACAGTTGGGGAAGATCACGGTCTTGCCCGGAAATCTGGCGTTCATGACCGCCTCCAGACCTTTCTTCAGATCCTTCATGCCCCCGATGGCCGCCAGGGCGGTGACCGGTTTGAGTTTGCCGGACTCCGCCAGTTCGAGCGTGTGGCGGAGGTGGGCGGTCTTGCTGCCCGAGGAACCGATGAAGCGCACGCCGTTGCGGGCGATGCCCTCCACATGGAGCTCGGCCAGTTTTCCGGCGGGGATGCCGGCGAAGATGTTCATGAGGCCGTCCTTGCCGAGATGTCCGGCCGCGGAGGTGAGGATCGGCACCACCGGCACCAGCATGACGATGTCGTCGAAGCCGTCGGGAGCGAACTCCGTGACCCTGCGTTCAAATTCCTCCGGAGTCATTTCGGAGGGATTGAGGGTGACAAATTCGATCTTGCGGGCCGCGATGGCGTCTTTCAGCTGGCGCTTCACGTTTTCGATACGGGCGTTGTCCAGGTCGCTGACCAGGATCCGGGAGGGACCGTGCGCGGATTCCACCGCCATCTGGGTGTGCATCTGTCCCATGGCTCCGGCTCCGCCGGGCAGCCAGCAGGTGCCGCCGGGCTTCAGGGTGCTCCGGACGTTGCGTCCGAAAGCCCCGGAGCAGTCATTGCCGGCGTCCCCCTGGAAGAACCATCCTTCATAATGGATGCGGCCCACGTCGACGGCCACCGCTTCGGCCGGAATGTCGCCCAGGAAATTGACGGTGGCGTTGCGGGCGCCGAGCATCGCGGCGGCGGCGGCGATTTTGCCGTCGGTGACGCCGCAGAGGTAAATATCGTCGTAATCACCGGACTCCGGCAGCGCCGAAAGGAGATTCATGCCGGGGAGGAAACCGGCGGGCACGCTGCCGAACGCGTCGATCCGGCGGTAACCGGCGCCGGTCACCGCCGCGCCCGGGACGAAGTCGCCGCCGCCGAAGACGAAGAGCGCCTTGCCGCCGGCGGCGGGAGCGGTGCGGTGTTCGATCATATAGCTGGCCTGCACGCAGGTCCAGGGCTCCATGAGAGCGGCCACGGCGGCGGGAGTGCTGTCGTTGACGGGCAGGAGATAGCAGCCTTCGTCGCCGTTGAGGACGCGGGCGTCGATCAGGGAATACTGGGCCATGCCGCCGTTGATGGCGTAGCCGTATGCGAACCCCTTGCCATTCACATAGATGTCGGCCTGGATGATGAAACGCTGGCCGACGGCGAATTTGTTGATGAGCCCGGAACCGACCTTGACGATGCTCATCACGGCTTCGTGGCCGGGGATGACCGGATCGGTGGTCAGATCCTTGGAAATCACCCTGGGATGCTCGAGACCGGCGCGAATGAGCTTGACATCGGAGAAACAGAGGCCGATCGCCTCGATGCGCACCAGCAGTTCGTCCTCGCCCGGCTCGGGGACGGGAATCAGTTCGGGCTTGTCGTTGACGCCGAAATTCTCCATGCCGGCGCCGAACATGCGCCATGCCAGCATTTTTTCGGGGATCGCACTCGTTTTGCTCATTTCAACATTCTCCGGGGTTCGAGTTATCATGATATCATAATTAATATGGCACGACTTCGGGGTTTTGTCAATTCGCCGCGGAGATTTTCTTGAAGTTTTTGTCCTTCCGGAGCGGCTCAGAGGACGCCGGAGGCGACGAAACACTCCTCGCCCCCCGCCCGTCCCGAGACGGTGAAAGCATTTCCCTCCCGCCAGGCAAGATATTCGACGGTCTCGCCGACCGCGACCGAGCGCTGAAAATTAAGCTGAAACGTCCGGGGAAACGCCCCGCCGAGCACATCGCTCATCCGCGCGGCGTACATGGCGTTGTTGAAGTGACGATTCAGGTCGATTTCGGAGGGCAGCACACGGCTCGTCAGGCGGGCGTCGGGCTCCCTGCCCTCCGGCTGCCGGAGTTTCCCGGGCAGCGGGAAGTGCCGGGGCAGTTTCGAAATCACCGAATCGTCGGATATGCCGAGCAGCTCCGAAGCTCTGCACGGCCGGAACCCCTCCCGCTCCAGGAGCAGCCAGGCCGATGTCGCCCGGGCCGCGACGGCGCCGCGGGCGTCGGTCACGGAGAATTCCCGCATGGCGAAGAGCCGCTGAAACCCGCTGGGCCAGGTCATCACCTCCACCGTCTCGTCCACCTCGGGGCAGCGGAGCACTTCCACCTGCAGCCGCGAGAGCACCCAGACCAGGGAATGTCCCGCCAGAAATTTCAGGCCGACCCCGATCTGATCCGCATGACGGGCGGCGGCGTCCTGAAAAAAATCGCAGAGAGCCGCGACTTTGAGCCTGCCCTCCGCATCCACGCTGTGATGTCTTATAAGGCGGCTTTCCTTCAGAAACGGCGCCCCCGACAATTCCATGCGTCCGATCATGCCTTGCTCCCGTTCGCATCCTCGGGCGGCATGGGCTCCACCGACACCAGATCGCATACGTCAAAGGTTGTGAGATCCAGTATCTCCGGCGGCAGATCCGGATAAACCGTCAGCGGGAAGCTGGAGTCGATGGCGACCTCAAGGGCCTGCCCGTCCTTTCGCTGTTCCCCGTCGGCGAACTTTTTGCGCCAGGAGATCGTGATATCCCCCGAAACGGTCGGAAACTTGACCCGGGCATGGTCCAGCACATCCAGCGGAGGCTTGAAGTAAACGCTCCGGTACCCCGGCTCGGTGGAGCGGATTCCCGAAGCCTCCCTCATCAGAAACGCGTTGGGCGCGATGAGTCTGCCGCCGCAGAGCGCGGTGTCCGGGAGATCGGCAAATTCGTCGGCGCCGTTCTGCCAGGCGTCGGCGTTTTCGTTCAGCCGGGAGCCGAAATAGTCCCGCATGTACCGGAGCGCCCAATTCCCCTGATTCAGGGAAAACAGCATCTCCAGAAAGAAGAAGTTGAAGCAATTGTTTCCGGATTGCCGCGGGAACTTGGCAAAGGGCTCGGTGAAATTGAAAAATCGGTAGAAAATATCCTGAAAAAGTCCCGTGTCCAGGATTCCGGCGAAAAGCGCCGTGAAATTCGCCTGCATGTCTCCGGGGTCCACCGCCTCTCCGTCCGGCAGCACCCCGCGGGGCAGCAGACCGGTCTTTTTGTCGCACGCGGCCTTTTTCAGCCGGTCGGACAAAAGCACCGCTTCCCGGAAGCACTTCTCGGCGTCGCGCTGACGCCCCAGAAACCGGAAGATTCCTCCGGCGCTGAGCAGCAGTCTGCCCAACTGGGCGTTGAGCACCACGGGTATGCTGCCCTCCGGCAGCGTTTCGCGGCCGAAGAGATCGCCGAATCCCGCGGAGGACGGCGGCATCAGAATGAGTTTGCGCTCCTCGTCCAGAAATCCGTGGAAAAATGCCAGCAGCTTCTCCATGGCTTCGGCCCCCTGCCGCAAAATCTCCACGTCCCCGGTGAACACATAGTGGTGGGCCAGCCACAGAGGCAGGGCGAAAAGCTGTTCGATCTGCCGCGGCAGCTTCCGGCTGTGAACCGCCACTGCAAGCTCTCCGGATTCCAGCTGCGAAGAGAGGATATCGGCCAGACGTCCGCCGCTGTATTCCCAGTCGCCGAAAACCGCCATCATGTTGAATGCCTGCACATACTGATCGAAGAGCCGGGCGCCCCGGAAATCCTGCCACGGCGGCGGCTGAAACA
>JAZMZH010000179.1:0-33057 GCA_045585875.1 Victivallaceae bacterium
CTCGCCGGATACCGCAAGATGTACGCGGACTTCGTGGACGCCGACACGCCCGCGCAGGCCGAGGATATGCTCAAAGTCGCATATGAGAGCGACTTCCAGATTCCCGAAAACGCTTCTCCGGCCGTCGAGCGCATGGTGAAAAGCGACAACAATTACATCTGGCTGGCCGAACCGGAGTCCATCCCGGGGTCCATCAGGGGGCTGACCGGCGTGAATGCCGGCGAGAAACGGGAATTCACCGCCGAGTATCCGGCGGATTTCCGCATCGCCGAACTGGCCGGAAAGAGCGTGAAATACTCTGTCACCGTAAACGCCGTGCAGCGCCGTAAAGAGCTGGATGACGCCGCCCTGGCCGAAAAACTGAAGATTTCCGGCATCGACGAGCTGAAGTCCGACATCGAAAAGATGGTCCGCCGCGACGCCGACGCCAAACGCGACGCCGAGATCCGCGAGGCGGTTTACGCCAAACTCGACGCCGCCACGCCCCAGTTCGACCTGCCCGCCGGGCTGGTGGAGAGCGAGATCGCCGGGGAACTGAGGAATCTGGCGGAAAGAACCGTCAAAAACGACGCCGACGCCGAAAAATTCAAGGCGGAGCTGGAGCAGCACCGCGCCGAAGCCGACAAGGCGGCGCGGGAGCGTCTGCGCCGCATGTTCATCTTCCGCAAGATCGCCGCGAAGGAATCCATCACCGTGGATGAGGCGCAGGTCGCCGCCCGTCTGGAAGCCATGGCCGCCTATTACGGCAAAAAGGCCTCCGAACTCCGGAAGATCATGGAGAGCAACGGCGGACTGGACACGATGCGTCTGGAGATGCTCGACGAAAAAGTGTGGAGATTCCTGGCCGAAAAGGCCGAGGTCTCCGAGTAAACTGTTCCGGCGGAGAGTTCCGCGCTGCGCCGTCTGTTCCCCGTCCCGGAGGCGGCGCGGCTGCGCCCGCTCCGGGAGCTTTGAAGATTTGTATTCAAAACAGGAGGAGAGGCAGATATGAGAAACAGTACCTACACGGTGCCGATGGTGGTGGAGCAGACCGGACACGGAGAGCGCGGATATGATATTTATTCGCGCCTGCTCAAGGACAGAATCGTGCTTTTGGGCACTCCGATCGACGACGATGTGGCCAACCTCATCATCGCCCAGCTGCTTTTTTTGCAGGCCGAGGATCCGAAAAAGGATATTTCCCTTTACATCAACAGCCCCGGCGGTTCCGTCACCAGCGGTCTTGCCATCTACGACACCATGCAGGTGATAAGCTGTGACGTAAAGACTTACTGCATGGGACAGTGCGCCAGCATGGGCGCGGTCCTGCTCTGCGCCGGGGCTCCCGGCAAGCGTTTCGCGCTGCCCAATTCGCGGATCATGATCCATCAGCCCTGGGGCGGCGCGCAGGGGACCGCCAGCGACATCGACATTCAGGCCAGGGAGATCCTCCGGCTGAAATCCATGCTCAACGGCATCATCGCCAAACACACCGGCCAGGAGATCAGAAAGGTGCAGAAGGACACCGACCGGGACTTTTTCATGTCCGCCGGGGAGGCCATGGAGTACCATCTGGTGGACGCTGTGGTCAGCGGTCCGGAAAGGAAGTGATCCGAAATATGGCTTCTCGCGGTGGAAACAAAGACGGGCGCGACCGTCTCCCGGTGTGCAGTTTCTGCGGACGTCAGATCGATGTAAACGGCGACGGCCGCATGATCAGCAGTCCCGGCGGCGCCAACATCTGTCAGGACTGCGTCGCGACCTGCTGTGAAATGATCTTCGGCAGCGTCCCCGGCGGCGTTCCGGGGCCGGCCCGCGGCAAGGCCGCTTCGCTCCGAACCGGGGATTTCATAAAAAATCTGAAGGTGCCGAAGCCGTCGGAGATAAAGGCCGTCCTCGATGATTACGTCATCGGACAGGAACGTGCCAAAAAGGTGCTCTCCGTGGCGGTTTACAATCATTACAAACGGCTGCAGGATCAGATCGGCGGCTCCGCCGATCCCCGCTTCGGGGACGTGGACATCGAAAAGAGCAACGTCCTGCTCATCGGTCCCACCGGATGCGGCAAGACTCTGCTGGCCCAGACCCTTGCCCGCCTGCTGGACGTGCCGTTCTGCATCTGCGACGCCACCACCATCACCGAGGCCGGTTATGTGGGGGAGGATGTGGAGAATATCCTGCTCCGTCTGGTTCAGGCCGCGGATTATGATGTGGAAAAGGCCCAGATCGGGATCATCTACATCGACGAAATCGACAAAATCGCCCGCAAAACCGAAAATGTCTCCATCACCCGGGACGTCTCGGGGGAGGGGGTGCAGCAGGCGCTCCTGAAGATTCTCGAGGGGACGGTCTCCAACGTCCCGCCGAAGGGCGGCCGCAAGCATCCCCAGCAGGAGTATCTCCAGGTGGACACCCGCAACATCCTGTTTATCTGCGGCGGCGCCTTTGTGGGGCTGGACAAGATGGTGCAGCGGCGTATCGGACGGCAGCCGCTGGGGTTTGACAACGCGCCTCCGGCCGATGCCGCCTGCAAAGACGCCGCGGGCGCGTCCGGCGGCGTGAAAAGCGCTGCGCTCCGTCCGGAGCCGGAGGATCTGGTGAAATTCGGTCTCATCCCCGAATTCATCGGACGTCTCCCGCTGCTGGTGCAGCTGGACGAACTGAAGCGCGAAGAGCTTATCCGCATCATGACCGAGCCGAAAAATGCCGTTCTCAAGCAATACGCCAAGCTTATGGACTATGATAAGGTCCGTTTGGAATTTTCCGACGACGCCATCAGGGAGCTGGCTTCGCGGGCTGAGGCCAGAGGGACCGGAGCCCGCGGCCTCCGTTCGCTGCTGGAGGAGTTGATGCTGGACATCATGTATTCGGTGCCGGATGATCCGGAGGTGAAGATGTGTCTGGTGACCGGAGCGGTGGTCAGAGGCGAGAAAAAACCGGAATTGAAACGCGAAGCCTGAGCCGCCGCGTCCGCGGCGGCCCGGTGAGAGAGGGCAGTACATGAGTGGAGGCGACGTTGTGAGCGGAGAGGAACGGCAGGAGGGAGTATCGACCGCGAGTTTTACCGCAGGCAGCCCGGCTCCGGCGGAATCCGCGGGGGAGCGGCCCGCCGGGGAGTCCGGCGAGGAATTTTCGGAAGCCACCGAGGTTCTCGCCGGATTTCGCGAGATCGGCGAGAATGAGGAGAGTCTCGCCGTCGGAGACGCGGCGCCGGAATTGCCCATCAAACCTCGCGACCGTTATAAATTTATCCGCTCCATAGGGTTCGGAGGCATGAAAACCGTGCTGCTCGTGCGGGATAACGATACCGGACGCAATGTGGCCATGGCCATGCTCCCGGACCGGGATGAACACAATCCCGGCAAAGTGAGACGTTTCATTCAGGAAGCCCGGATCACCGCCAGACTGGAGCACCCCAACATCGTTTCCGTGCACGACATCGGGGCGGACGCTTCCGGCATTCCCTATTTCACCATGCGTTATCTGAAGGGCTCCACTCTGGCCAAGATCCTGCGGCGGCTGCACAACGGCGACCAGGTGCTGCTCCAGGAATATTCGCCGGCGCGGATGGTGCAGATCTTCCGGCGCATCTGCAACGCCATCGCCTTCGCCCATTCCCAGAACGTCATGCATCTGGATCTGAAGCCCGAAAACGTCCACATCGGCGATTACGGCGACGTGCAGGTCATCGACTGGGGGCTCTCCCGGCTCATCTACGAGTCCCGGCCCGGCACCGAGAGCGACGGCGGTTCGCCGGAGACCAGGGAGAATGTTCAGTATTTCGACGCCGTGCTCACCGGCCGGACCCTGGACGGCGTCGCCAAGGGCACCCCGGGATTCATGGCGCCGGAGCAGGCGGCGGGCAGAAACCGGGAAAAGGACGAACGCACTGACATCTACGCCCTGGGCTGCATCCTCTACTCGATGCTGACCTTTGAATCCCCCATGGGCAGTCTCAAGGGCGTCGACGCCGTGACTGCCGCCATCAAGGGCGAAGCCGCGCCCCCCGAGGTCAAGAATCCCGTCTGGTCCATCCCCGAAACCCTGGAGGCGATTTGCCTCAAGGCCATGAGCCACAACCCGGACAACCGCTATCAGAGCGTGGAGGCTCTGGTGGACGACCTTCAGCAATTTTCCATCGGGTTCGCGCCCAAGGCGGCCAAGACCGGCTGGTGGCACCACTTCCTGCTTTTCGTGGCCCGCAACAGTTTCCGGATTCTGCTGACGACTTTTCTGGCCCTCATCGGGGTGCTGGTCTATCTTTATTGGCGGGAGATATTGAGTTTCAACTGGTAAGGAGAATTTCATGGGGATCAGAGTGATTGCGCTTCTGGCGTTTGCGTTTGCCGCGGCCGCTTCGTCGATTTCGTGTTCGACCCCGGGAGCGGGGACGGCGTCGCAATTCCCCCCGGCGCCGCTGCCGGAAGCGACGCCGGCAGGTGAAATGCTCTGGGAGCTGGGCGGGACCGATCCCATCGAGGGCTTCAACCGTTCGATGTTCGCGGTGAATCACGTCTTTCTCCGCTGGGTCTATCGTCCGGTGGGCGGGCTTTACGGCGCGATCGTGCCGCGGCCGGTGGTGAACATGGTGAACCGCTTCGCCGTGAATATCGGTTTCCCCACCCGGCTCTTTTCCTGTCTGCTCCAGGCCAAGTGGAAGGGCAGCGGCATCGTGCTGGCCCGTTTCGGCATCAACACCACCCTGGGACTGGCCGGGCTTTTCGATCCCGCCGCGGCGTGGTTCAATCTCCCGAAACAGGACGAGGATTTCGGACAGGCTTTCGCCGCCTGGGGCATTGATCCGGGCTGTACGCTGGCGCTGCCCGGCATCGGCGTCACCAACATACGGGACGGCGTGGGGATGATTTTCGATTACGCCACCGATCCCAAGAGCTATTTTTACGGCGGACAGGCCGCCACCTATTTGAACGCCGGACTGGATCCCTACATGATTTATGAGAAGCTGTGGCGTTCCAGCTACGATACCTACTGGAGCGCCCGTTCCGCCAAACTGCTGCTCCGGGAGATGCAGATTCAGGATCAGGATGCTTTCAACGTGTTCTCCCCGGAACGGCTGGAGGAGGCCCGCGCCGCGATCCCGGAGGCGGCGGAGGCTGAGACGGAGCGCCCCGGCCTGACCGTGCTGGAATCTCCGGGCTGGCAGGGCGCCGAGATCGACACCCTCAAGATCCAGTTTTTCCGCCCCGAAGGCGACGAGAGCTGGTGGGTCAACGTTTCTCCGTGGAACAGCGATTTTGAAAATATCTGCGACATCCGCACCGTCCGGGTCATTGACGGGGCCGAACCCATGCCCTACCGTTTCTGGCGCAATCCCGACAAGCGCCGGGACGCGCCGCTGGCGGTGCTGCTGCCCGGGCTGGGCGGCCATGCCGTGGGCGGTCTGACCGTGCCGCTGGCGGAGATGTATCACAATCAGGGCTGGGATGTGGCGGTGATCAGCAACGCCTTTAACTGGCAGTTTTACCGTACCGCGATGCAGGACGGGCACTTCCCGGGCCGGACCCGGGAGGATGCCGAGGCCACCCGGAGGGCGATCGTCCGGGTGATCGAATCCCTCCGGGAGGACGGCGACGCCGTGCCGGAGGTGCGGCTGGCGGGGTATTCCCAGGGGGCGCTGTACGTGCTTTTCATTGCCGATCTGGAAAACTCCGATCCGCTCCTGCCGCTGACCGGATGCATCGCCTACAATCCTCCGGTGGACATGCTGACCGGCATGAACCGGCTGGACGAATATTTCCGCATCGGCGAATCCTGGAGCCGGGAGGAGCTGCTGGAGCGGGGCGTCCGCGGGGCGGCGGTGTATATGATCGCGGCGCAGATTGCCCCGGAAGTGTGCGGCGAGGTGCTGCCGGTGGACCGGGAAACCGCGGGCTTCCTCATCGGTTTCAGCTACCGGATGACTCTGACCGAACTGCTGATGAGTATTCACGAGCGGAATCCGCTGCCGGGCGTGACCCTGCCCTGGAAATGGGGCGGCCGCAGCGATATTTACCGTCAGCTCGCCAACTGCGGTTACGACTGGTATCTGCACTGTGTGCTGGCGCCCGGAGCCGACGCGGATGAAATCGCCGAACTCAATTCCGCAGGGAGCCTTTATGCCGTCCGCGATACGCTGGCCGGAGACGACCGGGTGCGGGTGTTTCTCGACGCGGATGATTTCCTGCTTCGGGAAGAGGACATCGACTATCTGACCGATACCGTCGGCGAAAGGCTGACGATTTTTTCCAACGGCGGCCATCTGGGCAGTCTTTATCATCCGGCGGTGCGCCGGATGCTGGCATCCGAGATCCCGTCGCGGCGTCCGGAAGCCGGAGACGGGAAAGAGTGACCGGCCGTCGGAGATCAAACACCCGAAGGGAGGGATAAGATATGAAAGCAGTCATTTCCGTTGTCGGCCGCGACTCGGTGGGCATCATCGCAAAGGTCAGTGCCGAATGCGCGAGGTATTCGGTGAATATTCTGGAAATATCCCAGACCGTGCTTTCCGGATATTTCACCATGATCATGATCACCGACGTGTCGCAGCTGTCGGTGCCTTTCCCGGAATTCGCCGACGCCATGGCCGGACTGGGCCGTGAATCCGGACTGGAGATCCGCGCCATGCACGAGGATATCTTCAACGCCATGCACAAGATCTGAAACAGCGAATCCGGAGCGACACCGTGTCTGACATCAACAACATACTGGAAACCCTGAGCATGATCCGGGAGGAGTGCCTGGACATCCGGACGGTTACGCTGGGCATCAATCTGGCCGACTGCGTGAGCGATTCCGCCGACCGTCTCTGCGAAAAGGTTTACAACAAGATCGTGACCCGGGGCGCCAAACTGGTGAGCACCGGGAGGGAACTGGAGAAGATTTACGGCATCCCGATCGTGAACACCCGCATTTCGGTGACGCCCGCCGCGGAACTCTGCGGCCCCTTTGACGCCGAAACCGCGATCCGGCTGGCGCAGACTCTGGACCGGGCCGCCGGAGAACTGGGGATCAACTTCATCGGCGGCTTCGGCGCCTCCATCCCCAAGGGCTGCACCCGGGGCGCCCGGGCGGTGATCGACGCCATCCCCGAGGCGCTGGCCGCCACCGCCCGGGTATGCAGTTCCGTGGAGGTGGCCTCCACCCGGTCCGGCATCAATATGGATGCGGTGGCCGAGGCCGGGCGCATCGTCCGCCGGACTTCGGAACTGACCGGGGCCGCGGGCAGCATCGGCTGCGCGAAGCTGGTATTTTTCGCCAACGCTCCCGGCGACAATCCCTTTATGGCGGGGGCGTTTCACGGTCACGGCGAAGCCGAAAGCGTGGTGAATGTGGGGGTTTCCGGACCCGGCGTCGTGGCTTCGGCGGTGCGCCGGGCCGGCGATTGCGATCTGGCCGAACTGGCGGAGATCATCAAAAAGACCGCGTTCAAGATCACCCGGGTGGGGCAGCTGATCGCTTCGGAGGCGGCGGAGCGGCTGGGAGTGCCCTTCGGCATCGTGGATCTCTCGCTGGCTCCCACCCCGGCGGTGGGGGATTCCGTGGCCGGGATCATCGAGGCAATGGGGATCAGCACCTGCGGCGGCCCGGGGACGACGGCGGCGCTGGCCATGCTCAACGACGCGGTGAAAAAGGGCGGAGTCATGGCTTCGTCCCGGGTCGGCGGGCTCTCCGGGGCGTTCATCCCGGTTTCCGAGGACGCCGGCATGATCGCGGCGGCGGAGAGCGGAGTGCTGAAACTGGAAAAGCTGGAGGCCATGACCGCGGTTTGTTCGGTGGGCCTGGACATGATCGCGATCCCCGGCGACACGCCGGAAACGACGATTTCGGCGATCATCGCCGACGAGATGGCGATCGGGGTGGTGAACGGCAAAACCACCGCGGTGCGTCTGATCCCCGTGTCCGGGGCCAAAGCCGGAGAAGGGGTTGATTTCGGCGGACTCCTGGGGTATGCTCCGGTGATGCCGGTGGCGGCCACCAGCGCGGCGGGATTCATCGGCAGGGGCGGCAACATCCCCGCGCCGATCCACAGCCTCCGCAATTAGGAGCCGCCCGGGGATCCGTTACCGCGTACGCGCATCCCCTTTCGTAAGAAAAAGGCCCCGGGCTGTGCAATGAGCCCGTTACCGCGTACGCGCATCCCCGCGTAAGAAAAAGGTCCCGGGCTGTGCAATGAGCCCGTTACCGCGTACGCGCATCTCCTTTCGTAAGAAAAAGGCCCCGGGCTGTGCAATGAGAACCGCCCGGGGACCCGTTATCGCGCACGCTCAATGGCGACGGGGATCAGTGCCGCATGGGCATGATGATGTAGAGGAAACCTTCGCCGCCCTGAATGGCCACGGGGCTGAATCCGTCGTTGATCTTTATGGTGACCTGCTCGACTTCGCTGCAGCGCAGGGGATCCATGAGAAACGCCGGGTTGAAGCTGGTGTCGATGCGTTCGCCGGAGTAGTTGATCTCCTGAATGGCGGACCCCTCGCCCACCTCGCTGGATTCCGCCTGAATCTTCAGCTGATTTTCCTCAAAGGTGAGCGTGATGTAGCTGGAACTGTTGGCGAGGACCTGGGAAACCAGTTCGACCTTCTGCATGAAGGGAATGGCGGGGACCTCCAGAGTGGTGGCAAAGGAGGCGGGGATCACCTGCCGGTAGTTGGGATAGTTGCCGTCGATGAGTTTGGTGACTAGAATGGTGGAATCGGTTTTGAACATGGCCTGTTTTTCGCCGATGGCCAGCTCGACGGTCTCGTCGGCGTCGGCGAGCTTCCGGAGTTCTCCGGCGGCGCGGAGGGGGATGATGGCGGAACCGTCGGCGCCGGTGAATTCACCGGGGGCGCGCTCCACCAGAGCCATGCGCTTGCCGTCGGTGGCGACCATGGTCACCATGTGCTCGCGGAGGCAGATGAGGACGCCGTGGAGCACCATGCGGCTGTCGTCGAGGCTGGCGGCGTAGATGATCTGCGAGAGCATGCGCTTGATGTCGGCGCCTTTGAACTTGATTTCGCGGACCGGGGTGAACTCCGGCGGCTCCGGGAAATCGGCCGGGGCGATGCCGAGGAGTTTGAACTTGCTGGTGCCGCAGACGATGGCGGCGTGATGACGTTCGTCGGACTCGATGGAAACTTCGTCGTCGAAGAATTTGCCCACCAGCGCCAGAAGTTTTTTGGCCGGAAGAGTGGTGCGCCCCTCCTTTTCGACGGCGGCTTCCAGATCGGTGGTGATGCGGATTTCCAGATCGGTGGTGGTCAGCACCAGTTTGCCGCCGGAGGTTTCCAGGAGCACATTGCCGAGGACGGGCAGGGTGGAACGGCTGCCGACAGTACTGATAATCCGCTGAAGGGCTTTCAGGAGGCCCTCTCTCGCCACGGTGATTTTCATGATGTTTCCCTCCAATGAAGTTGCAGTGATCGGAGACGGGGCTGTCGAAAGCAGCGCCTTCGCATTTCGGACGGCCCGCAAAAAGACGGGGCGATCGGAGCACGGCCGCCTGAAAGGCAGCCGCTGAAAACGCTCCCCGTCCCGGATTCCGGCGGGATGCCGAAAGACATGGCGGAACTTCTGACAGTGCCGTCTATCAGAGACAATTTACTGCAAGATTCGGGATTTTCAAGTAAAAAAGGGAAAAAGGGGGAAAAAATACCAAAAAAAAACCCGGGACATGGCAAAAACTTTTTTCCGCTGTATATTTAAATAAACGGACGGGAAGAAACCGCGCTCCGGCGCCGTCATACAGGGGACGCTGCGGCCGGAGCTTCGGACCGCACCCGGTCCGGGGCGATTCCGAAGTCGGAAGAGGCAAACATCCAAAGGAGAGAATTCATGCCGCGTTCGGACAGCAATTATATAAGCGACCGGCTCGTGGATATTCGCGACCGGCTCAAAAATTATTCCAAAATGCCCTCCAATGTGCAGCCCGATCCGGCCCCGGCGGCCGGGCTTTCGGGCGTCCCGGAAGTTTCGCATCCGGGCCCCGCGGCGGACCCCGCGGCGGTCGGAGCCGCCGCGCTGAAGCGCCGTACCGCCGAAGCCTGCCGCGGCCGTGCGGAATTGCGCGAACTGCTGGCGTCGGCTGCCGCCGGAGCCGGATACCGCATGGAGATGGAACGGGAGCAGCATGAGATCATGAAGCGCCTGGAGGCGGAATTGGAGGCGCTGCCGGAGGCTCCGGCGTCGGATTCGCCGGCGGATGTGGGGAGATTCTTCCGGGACGTGGAGAATATCCGTCTGGAGTATTTGCGCACTCTGGCCCGCCGGGGCGAGGCGCAGGCTGCGGTCCCGGCGAATATCGGAGCCCGCGGGGAGAGCGTTCTCCCCGGGTATTTCGGAGGCCGGATGTGGCTGGGGCTGGCGTTTTCCCTGCCGCTGATCGTCGGCATCCTGCTGGCGGCGCTGATCGCCGGCGGCGCTTTTCTGATCGCCTGCGGAGGTTTTTGACGTGAATGGCGGTCGGAGAGCGCTCAGGACGCTGCGAAACAGTCCCATGGTCGAGGAGTCGCCGGGGCGGCTTCCGGGCAGCCGGAATTTTATCTTGCTGCCCCGGGTGCTGCTGGTCGCGGCGGTGCTGCTGATCCTGGCGGCGGGTCTGAAAAGCGTTTTATTTTAAAAAAAAAGGCTTCCCGGGGTTGAGTTTTGGGGGAAGTTGTGCTATTGTAGACAAATACCGGAAAACACCGGCGCCGTTTTTGCCTGTTCGGGAAAATGATGCCGGCGATCCATAACATGCAGGAGAGTTTGTCAAATGGCTGATAACGAGAAAGAAATGATTTCAGTGGAGGCGGCCGGACTTTTAACGCGGCTGTCGCTGATTTCCGGAATTCTGGCGCTGGCGGCGGGTCTGGGGGTGATGATCCTCGGAATGATCAAAGGCGATTTCGCCGGAAGCGATACCTTTACTCTGGCTCTGATCCCCCTTGCTCTGGCGCTTTTGTTCAGCATCGGGGATTTCATTTACGGTATTCTGGCCAGGGCGGCGGCGGATGAGGCCGTGGAAAAGATCCTGCTCGCCAAGCGCAAGGAGAGCACGCATGCGCTGGATGTGGAGGAGGACGTGCGCTTCACCGCCGGCAGGACTTTCTCCAATTACGCCAGGTACGCGCCCTATGTGCTGAATGTGGCGGGGGCCCTGATGTGCGGGGTCATGGTATGGCTCTTCTGGCGGCACTGGGGGGAGAGGCTGGCCAAGCCGCTGCCGGTGAATTCCCTGCGTTCGGCTTTTGTGTCGGTGGTGCTGATGGGCATCTGCGCTTTTATCGGGGCGTTTTTCGTGGGGCAGGCCCGGCAGAACGGGTTCCGGTGGCTCCGGACGGTGGGCGCGTGGTTTTCGACCGCCTTTGTGACGCTCCTGCTGGCGGCGGCGGGATCGGTGCTCAATCACTTCAAGATCGGGAGCGCGGACGAGAGGATCGCCCGGGTGCTGCTGGTGGTGTTTCTGGTGCTCGGCGCGGAATTCATCATCGGCTTCATCATCGAATTTTACCGTCCCCGGACCATCGTCGAGGAGCGCCCGCTCTTTGAAAGCCGTCTGCTCTCGCTTTTCACCGAGCCGGGCGGGGTCATGCGCAACATCGCGGACACGCTGGATTACCAGTTCGGGTTCAAGGTTTCTTCGACCTGGATTTACAGTTTTGTGGAGCGGGCGCTCTATCCGCTGATCTTTCTGTGGGTGCTGCTGATCTGGCTGGCCACTTCGGTGTACGATGTGGGGCCCAATCAGGTGGGATTCCGGACCAGTTTCGGGCGGGTCGAGCACGAATTGCTGGATTCGGGCGTGTATCTGGCGCTGCCCTGGCCCTTCGGCAGCATCCGGACCGTCAGCTGCAGCGAAATTCACAGCGTAGTGGTGGGCGGCCACGGCGACGAGGAGGAGGAAGAGGAAGAAGAGGAGGAGGACGACGGGCACGGCCACAGTCACGGCGCCAAGCCGAAGAAACATCACGACGATGTGCCTTATGTGGTGACCTGGACCCAGCAGCAGGAGAGTCACAATCACGATTTCGTGGTGGCGGCTCCGCCCAAGGCCGGGGATTCCCGCACGATGAACGTGGCCATGCTGTCGATCACCGTGCCGGTGGAGTACCGCATCCGCCGGGACGGGGTCTTCGACTATCTTTTCGCCAACGAGGACTCCAGGGAGCTCATCAAGCTTTTCGCCGAATCGGAGGTGGTCCGGTATCTCTCCTCCTCCACCTTTGAAGAGATCCTTTCCGGGGACCGGAAGATCATCGCCGACACCCTCAAGCGCAACATTCAGCAGATGACCGATGCCGGCGGCCTGGGCGTGGAGATCGTGAATGTCAACGTCCAGCACATCCATCCGCCCATGGGCGGAGAGGTCTCCAAGAAGTTTGAAGAGATATACATCGCCGGAGAACAGGCCCGGATCACGGTGCTCAACGCCGAGAGCTATCGGGCCCGGACGGTGCCGGAGGCGGAGAGCGCGGCGATGAAGCTCACCGCCGAGGCCAGAAGCTATGAATTCGAGGTGGTCCGCTCCGCCGAAGCCGAGAGCCGCCGTTTTTCGGCGCAGCTCGCCGCCTACGAGGCGATGCCGATGATGTTCCGGCTCCGCAGTTACCTGGAGTTTCTGGAGAACGACTGCCGGAATCTGAGGAAGTTCATCGTGCCCGCCGGACTGGAGAAGGAAATTTACGAGCTGAATTTCGAAGTCTCGCCGCAGCTGCGGCTGCTGGATTCCGGCATCGAGGACATTTCCCGCCAAGAGTGAAGCAAAAAATTCTGACATAAAAAAAGGAAGGTTTGATTATGGCGAACAACACAATGCTCCGTCACTGGCCCACGGCGCTCCTGGGGACGCTGGTGGCACTTGTACTGCTGACCGCGGTTTTTTCCTACCAGGTGGGCGAAAACGAGCTGGCGGTGGTGACCACCCTCGGCAAGGTCGAGGATTATCAGCCCGAGCCGGGACTCCACTTCCGGTGGCCGTATCCGATTCAGGAAATTCACCGTTTCGACGGCCGCGATCAGACCTTCGGCGGTCAGGTCGGCGCCATCGAGGAGACCAACATCGCCGGGTTTGAGAATATTCTGGTGGGTGTTTTCGTCATCTACCGCATCAGCGACGTGCGGAGCTTCTTCGCCGCCTACAAGACCACCGCCGAGGCGGAGGCCGCGCTGGACGTCTGGATGTCCGGCGCCCGCAAGAGCATCTTCACCCAGTACCCCTCGACGGCGCTTTTCAACACCGATCCCTCGGCCATAAAACTGGACGAGATCCGGGAGCGCATCAAGGAGGAACTCGTCCGCGCCAGCGCCGGCAAGGGCATCGAGATCAAGATGGTGGGCCTCCACAGCATCAACATCCCGGTGGGCGTCACCCAGACGGTTTTCATGCGCATGGCCGCCGAGCGTGAGGCCGATGCCCAGCGCACCCGTTCCGAAGGGATCCGCGACGCCGAAAAGATCCGCATCGAGGCCAATGCCGAGCGCAACCGCCTGCTGACCCAGGCCCAGGCTCAGGCCCGTCAGATTCAGGCCCAGGGAGACGCCGCCGCCGCCGAATATTACAAGATCTTCGCCAAAAATCCCGAGCTGGCCGCTTTTCTGCGCAAACTGCAGGCTCTGCGCGAAGTGACCAGCAACAAGACCACGCTGGTGCTGGACGACAACACCAGTCCCTTTGATCTGCTGAAATCCGGGAGCATTTCCGGATCGGACAGCCGGACCGAAGCCCGTTGACAAGGAGCAGGACCATGAAGGAACAAAACGATCCGGGGCGTCCCGGATTCACGGAGGACGGGAGCGGCCGGGGCGGGCGTTTCGACGCCGGCATCAGCGCTCTGCTCAAGGCTCTGCGCATGGCTTTCGGCGGTCTGGTGCTGGTCATTCTGGGGATGCTGGTTTACTTTGTGGGGTTCGACAGCGCCTTTCAGGTGCTCCCCCAGGAATCGGTCATCGCCATGCGCTTCGGCAAGATCATCGGGGTCTACGATTCGGGATGGCAGTGGTTTCTGCCCTATCCGGTGACCAGTTACGTGCGGGTGCCCGCCGCCCAGAAGACTCTGGAGGTGCAGTTCAACGCGGCTCCGGTCAACCCCAACATGCCGCCCAGCGAAAACACGCTCATCCCCGGACGGGACCGCTACCTCATCACCGCGGATAAGAATATCGTGCACAGCACCTGGAGCCTCACTTACCGCATCAGCGATCCCCGCAAATATTACACCACCCTGATGACTCCGGCCAATCCCATGGATGCGGACGAGCTCGTTTACGACACCAAGGGCCGTCCCAACGGCCGCCGCGGTCCCGAGACCACCCTCATCAATCTGGTGACCGACGCGGTGATCACCGTCACCTGCCAGGCGACGGTGGACGATGTGCTCTACGCCTCCTCGGAGAAGTATGTGGACCGGGTGCAGGCCCGTCTCGCGGAGAGCCTGAAGATGCTGGACGCGGGCATCGAGATCGAAAGTCTCATCCTGCAGCAGTCGGTGGTGCCCCAGGCGGTGAAGCCGGCATTCGACGCGGCTCAGGCCGCCGGGGCCGCCCGGGCCACCGAGCTCGGGCAGGCGGTGAGCTACAGAGAGAACCTGATGACCGCCGCGGAGGCCGAATGCAGCGCCGTCATCAGCAGCGCCGAAAATTACAAGCTGCAGGTGGTGGAGGTGATCGCCGCCGAGACCAAATATTTTGAAAAGATACTGGAAGCTTTCGAGCTCAATCAGGAGGCGACTCTGATCCCCCTGTATTACGACGCCGTCGGCGCGGTCATGCGCACCGGCCGGGACAAGTTCGTCCTCGGCAGCAGCGGTGCGCACGAACTCCGGATGCGTTTGAATCCGGAACCGGAAGCGCCGGGTGAAAACGGAGGGAATGCTGAAAGGACGGTGGCGGAATGAGCGAAAAAGCCAAAGTTGAAGAGAGGAAGAACGGCGCCGAGCGCGCCCAGGGACGGTTGTTTTTCGCTCTGGCCGGCGGTGTTCTCATCGTGAACAGTTTCCTGCTGGACCTGTGGTGTCCCGACCAGCAGTTCTCCAGCCAGCTGAACGCCTTTCTCGGCGCATTCATCATGGCCTGTCCCATCGTCTACACTGCCGTGAAGGATCTGATCCGGGGCAAGGTCTACATGAACGAGCTGGTGGCGCTGGCGATTCTCTCCGCCTTTTCCGCGGGAAATTTCCAGACCGCGGGCGTCATCGGATTTTTCCTGCTGATCACCATCATCATCGAAAACCGCACCGCGTCGGGCGCCCAGCGTTCCATCGAGGAACTCATCAAGCTGACTCCCAATTCCGCCCGCCTCCTCCATGAGGACGGCAGCGAATCCGAGGTGGACGTGACGGCCCTCTCCGTCGGAAGCGTCATCCGCGTCCGTCCCGGCGAGAACTTCCCGGTGGACGGCGTGATCGCCGCCGGCGAGAGCACCGTGAATCAGGCCTCCATCACCGGTGAATCCGTCCCCGTGGACAAGGAGGCCGGGAGCGAGGTCTACGCCGGCACTCAGAATCTCACCGGCGCCGTGGATGTCCGGGTCACCCGGCTGGGCGAGGACACCACCCTGGGCAAGGTGAAGGAGATGATCCTGGCCGCCGAGGGCTCCAAGACCCCCATCGTGCGCATCATCGACCGCTACGCCGGCTACTACACCCCCACCATCCTCATGCTGGCGGCGGTGGTGTGGTGGTTCACCAAGGATATGAATCAGGTCATCGCCCTCATGGTCATCGCCTGTCCGTGCGCCATCGTGCTGGCGACTCCCAGCGCCGTGGTGGCGGCGGTGGCTGCTGCGGCCCGTCTGGGCATCCTGATCAAAAACGTCAACCACCTGGAGCTGGCGGCCCGGATCAAGGCGTTTGTGTTCGACAAGACCGGCACCCTGACCGACGGCGTGCTCTCGGTGGTGAAGCTTTCGCCTGCCGAGGGCGTCACTCCGGCGGAACTTCTCAAGTACGCCGCCGCCGCCGAGCAGAGCAGCAACCACCCCACTGCGGTGGCGCTGGTGAAGCTGGCCGGAGAAGCGGGGCTGAAACTGCCCGCCGCGACCGATGTCACCGAAACCCACGGCAAAGGCGTTCAGGCCGTGGTGGAGGGCGTGAAGGTTTTTGTGGGCCGCGCCGCCTGGCTGGAAACGCAGGACTTCGTCATCCCTCCCCATGAGGAGGAGTCCAGCGGCATGAGCGTGGTTTTTGCCGCGGCCGACGGCCGTCTTCTGGGCTGGGTCGGTCTGAAGGACCGGCTGCGCCGGGATTCCGCCGAAGCGATCGTGGAACTCCGCAAACTCGGCGTGGCTCATTGCGCCATGGTCACCGGCGACCGTCGGAGCGTGGCCGAATCCGTGGCCGCCAAGCTGGAGATCGACGAATTCCGCAGCGAGTGTCTCCCTGAAACCAAGGTGGAATATGTGGAGGCGGTGAAGAGCCGGATGCCCGTGGCCGTGGTCGGCGACGGCGTCAACGACGCTCCGGCGCTGGCGGCCGGTTCCCTGGGCATCGCCATGGGGGCCATCGGCAGCGACATCGCCATCAACAGCGCCTCCATCGCGCTGATGAACAACGATCTCAGGCGCATCCCCATGCTGGTTTATCTTTCGCAGAAATCCCGGATGGTGATCATCCAGAACTTCCTGATCGGCATGCTGTTCGTATTCGGCGGCATCGCGCTGGCGGTTTTCGAGTACCTGACGCCGATCTGGGCCGCGGTCATTCAGACCATCAGTACGATTTTAGTGATCTTCAACAGTGCCCGTCTGGTGCGCACCGGCGAAGAGTTGACATTCGAGGACAACGCCGCAGCGGAAAGCTCGGCGAATACGGAGAAGAATATATGACCGAAGAACTCGCTCCGGTGGTGCAGGCCGTCGGCCTGGGAAAAACATTCAGGGATTTCTGGAACCGGCCCAAGGCCAAGGCCGTGGACGATATCGACTTCGAGATCCGTCCCGGCGAAATCGTCGGCCTGCTCGGTCCCAACGGCTCCGGCAAATCCACCACGGTGAAGATGCTGCTGGGCCTCCTGTATCCCAGCACCGGCAAACTTTCGGTGCTCGGGCGTTCGCCCCGGGCGGTGGAGACCAAGCGCATGATCGGTTATCTGCCCGAGGAATCCTATCTCTACAAGTATCTGACCGCGGAGGAGACGCTGGATTTCTTCGGTTCGCTCTTCAATCTTTCCAAGGCGGAACGCCGCCGCCGCATCGACCAGCTCCTGGACATGGTGGGGCTGGCCCACGCCAGAAAACGGCGGGTGGGAGAGTTCTCCAAGGGCATGGCGCGCCGCATCGGACTGGCTCAGGCCATGATCAACGATCCGGAGTTTCTGATCCTGGACGAACCCACCAGCGGACTGGACCCCCTGGGCAGCAAAGAGGTCAAGGATCTGATCCTCACCCTCAAAAAGCGGGGCAAGACCGTGCTCATGACCAGTCATCTCCTGAGCGATGTGGAGGATGTCTGCGACCGCATCTTCATCCTCTACGGCGGCAGGATCCGCGCCGCCGGTTCCATCGACGAACTGCTGGAGGTCTCCGATTCCGCCCGGATCACGGTGCCCCGTCTGGAGGGCGACGCCATGCGCAATCTGCTGGATACGCTGCGCCGCGAGCTCAAGGGGGAGAACTTCACCGTGGATCATCCCCGGAAGTCCCTGGAGGATTTCTTCCTGGACGTGGTCGAACAGGCCCGCAGACAGGCGCTGGCCACCTCCGGCGTTTCCGGTTCCGGCGGCATCGCCGAATATCTGAGCGAACCCGAGGGCAGCGACGCCCGCATCGAAGCGCTGCTCAAGGCCGAGGAGACTCCCGATCTGCCCAAGGAGGAAGAACCCTCGCCGGAGGCGGTGCGCCGGGATCAGGAGGTGCGGCTGGAGGCCAAAATCGATTCGCTGGTCAAAGACGACGAGGCGCCGGCCAAACCCACCCGCGACCAGCTGGAGGCCGAGGCGAAGCGCCGGGAAATGGACGAGGCCTCTGAAAAATTGAAGGACCTGCTGTGAGCAGTGAAAGTCGGGTGGCAGCATGAAAGCTTTTTGGGCGATAACGCATTTGACGATCCGCAACGCGCTGCGTTCGCATGTGTTTCAGTTGCTTTTGGGCATTTTGCTCATCGCGGTGATCGCGGTGCCCAACACCATCAACGGCAACGGCACGGCGCAGGGGTACATTCAGGTGGCGCTGAAGTATTCTCTGTCCAGCGTGGCGCTGCTGCTGTCCCTGTCGGCGGTCTGGCTGGGGTGTTTCTCCATGACTCACGACGTGGAGGGGTATCAGCTGCACCAGGTCGTCACCAAGCCGGTGTCCCGCATCACCGTCTGGACGGCCAAGTGGTTCGGGGTTTCCCTGGTGCATCTGATCCTGCTCCTGCTGGCGGCGGCGGCGGTGTATTTCACGGTGATGTGGCGGTACGGGATGCAGGAATTCTCTCCGGAGGAAAAAGCCCGCATCAATCATGAGGTGCTGGTGGGACGGCGGGTTTTCCGTCCCGACACCCGCGAACTCCGGGAAGAGATTGATTTCGCCACCGACAAACTGCGCAAATCCCAGCTGGAGAGCAAGGGGGAGGTGGACGCCCGGGCGCTTCAGAACCTCCGCCGCACCATGCTGAGCCAGTCTCAGGAACTTGTGTACCGTCAGGCCAAGCGCTGGGATTATTCCGGCCTTCCCGCGGATTACACGGGGCCGGTGTATCTGAAATTCCGGCTTTACGTCACCAAGGGGCTCAGCGAGGACGACGCCCAGCGGACGACCCACGGACAATGGACCTGGTACGGGATCCAAAAGGAATACGACCGCAGTTCCAACGCCGGGGAGGCGGACATTTACCGGGGCTTCAGCTATACGGCGCTGCCCCAGGCGCCGGAGCAGATCATGGGCGGAATTTTCAACGAGCGTGAACTCGACAGCAGCCTGATTTCGCCGGAAGGCACGGTGAGACTGGAATTCACAAATCTGGACAATGTCTACGC
This sequence comes from Victivallaceae bacterium, assembly GCA_045585875.1. Taxonomy (GTDB): domain Bacteria; phylum Verrucomicrobiota; class Lentisphaeria; order Victivallales; family Victivallaceae; genus JAVBQJ01. Next base: position 18,892 of record JAZMZH010000179.1, read on the forward strand.
CGCGGGCGAGGATGTGGAGCATGCCAGCCAGTTCTTTCAGGTGGCGGACGGTCCGGTGCTGATGATCCCCTTCAGCAGTTTCTCCGCCAATTATTTCCGGTCGGTGCTGGTGCTGATGATGCAGATCCTGATCTTCGCCGGGCTCGGCTGCGCGGCGGCCAGTTATTTCTCGCTGCCGACGGCGATTTTTCTGGTGGTCAGTTATCTGCTTTTCGGAAGTTTCGGCAGTTACATGGCGGAGAGCACCTTCTTCTCCGGGGCCGGCGACTACATCGGTTACTTCGTGAGCAAGGCGCTGCTGCTGGTGGTGATCCCGATGCAGAATTTCGACGTCACCGGCCTGGTTTCCGACGGCGTGCTGGTGGAGTATTCCGTCATCGGCAAGCTGTTTCTGAATTACTTTGTCTTGCGCGGGATGCCGTTCTTCCTGATCGGCATGCTCTGCTACTGGAAACGTGAACTGGGATTGGTGATAAGAAAATGACCGGATTCAAGCAAATTACCGTCTATTTCCTGGTGATCCTGCTCTCGGCGGGGCTCCTTACCGGGATCTACTTTACAGAACGCGGTCTGGATGAACAGGTCAGGACCAGCCACCTGCGCTTCGAGGGCGATGTGAACAGCGCGCCGCCGCTGGTGGCCATCACCACCATGGCCCTGGGGAGTTTCCGGGGGCTGATCGCAGACGTCCTGTGGATCCGCGCCGACAATCTCAAGGATCAGGGCAACTACATCGAGACGGTGCAGCTGGCCAACTGGATCACCGATCTGCAGCCGACCTTTTCCGGCATGACGGTCTATCTGGCCTGGGATATGGCCTACAACATCTCCGTCACCTGTTCCCGGCGGGAGGACCGCTGGCGCTGGGTGCAGGAGGGCATACGGCTGATCCGGGACAAGGCGCTGGCCTACAATCCGGAGGACCCGGATCTCTACGCGGACCTGGCCTGGACTTTTCAGCACAAAATGGGGCAGGCTCTGGACGACGCCAACCAGTACTACAAAAACCAGTGGGGGCTGGGGATGAACCGTATCATCGGCGTCAACCCGGACTGGGAAAAGTATCAGGGGCGTCCTCTCGGAGCGAAGGCGTTTTCCGAGCGCTGGGACAAGAATCATCCTATCTGGAGGATGGAGTCCGGGATCACCGATTTCTCTTCCCTGCTGGCCTTTTACATGGAGAAGGACGTTCTGCCGGAGAGTTTCGCCGCACTCCTCGGTTCGGAGGAATACGATGAACTGAACTGGACCATGCGGACCAACTGGCTGCACGCCAATACCAGGATGGATCCCGCCGTCATTCTGGAGATCAACACCGATTACGGCGAACTCGACTGGCGGACCATGGAGGCCCAGAGCATCTACTGGAGCGTCATGGCGCTGAAAAAGATGCCGGAGCATCACAGCCTGCGCTGCGAGCGCATGATCACCCAGGCGCTGGCCATCAGCTTCGTCAACGGCCGTTTTGTTTACTTCGACGATGAAACCATGGGACGCGTCATCCAGATGCCGAATCTGGGACTGGCCGACGCCGCGCTGAAGGCCTACAACCAGGCCTATGAAACGAACAAGAGCACCAGTTTCCTCTCCGCGAGGCAGAACTTTTACAAGGACGCCATCGTCCTGCTCTACAGCTACGGCCGTGAAAAGGAGGCCAGAGCGTACTACGAGGCTTACAAGGCCGACGAGATCGCCGTCCTGAAGGAGGCGAATCCCGACGCGCCGCCGCCGAAGTTCCCGTCCTTTGCCGAGTTTGCCAAGCGGGAGTGGGAGGATGACATCCGAAACGCCAACAACATGCGTATCTCCGGGCTGCTCCTGAGCCGTCTGGTGGAGATGTTCCGTTATCTGGGCGAAGGAGATTTCGAGGCGGCCCGGCAGTTCCAGGAACAGGCCCGCTTCATCTACGACGATTACGGCAGGAGCATCAACACCGACGCCAAGCGGGTGGAGCGGGTCGGACTGGCCCCCTTCGACCAGTACATCACCTACGCCTACATTGTGCTGGCCAACATGCTCACCCCGGCGGAAAAGGCGCAGCTCGACGCCTACATCGGCGAAATGGTGCGTCAGGAAGCTCAGGCCCGCGAAGAGGCCGAAGCCCGGGCCGCCGCCGAAGCCGCCGCCGCGTCCCAGCTCCGCTGACCCGGCGCCTGCCCCCGCTCCCGGCCGATGACCGGGGGCGGCGTTTGCCTCTGTCGCCGCATATGCCTGTTCGGCGCATGCGCCTGCCGCAGCCTGTCGGCAAAAAAATAAATATTTCAAAAGTCGCTTGCGAAAAGATTCCGGCGGTGGTATATTATCCGCACGAGCAGGATACCCCGCCACCAGGAGATTTTAGCAATGAAGAAAGATCACCATTTTTATGTTTCATCCGTTGCCGCGAAAGACTTTATGGCTGTCGAATACCTCCGTCGGCTCCAGCTGGAGCGCCTCCGGGAAATCGTCCGCCACACCTATGACAATGTGAAGTTCTTCCGCGACCGCATGAATGAGGCCGGGGTGAGCTGCGACGACATCCGAACCCTCGAGGACATCCGGAAACTGCCCTTCTCCAAAAAAGCCGATCTCCGGGACACCTATCCCTACGGACTTGTCGCCTGTCCCATGAGCGAAGTCGTCCGCCTCCACGCCTCCAGCGGCACCACCGGCAAACCCATCGTCGTGGCTTATTCCGCCGGTGATATCGAGATCTGGGGCGAAGTCGTGTGCCGGGGGCTCTCCGCCATCGGCCTCAATTCCGGCGACATCATCCAAAACGCCTACGGCTACGGCATGTTCACCGGCGGCCTCGGTCTTCACTACGGCATCGAGGCGCTGGGCGCCACCGCGGTCCCGGCCTCCGGCGGCAACACCGCCAGGCAGATCATGCTGATGAAGGATTTCGGCACCACCGCCATGAGCTGCACGCCCTCCTATTTCACCTTCATCATTGAACAGGCCCGCTCCATGGGCATCGACCTCCGGGACCTCCCCATCAGGGCCGGCATCTTCGGCGCCGAACCCTGGAGCGACGAAATGCGCCGCCGCATCGAAGAGGGCGCCGGGATCAAGGCCTACGACATCTACGGTCTCTCGGAGATCATCGGCCCCGGCGTTGCCATCGAGTGCCCGTGCCAGCACGGTATGCACATTTTCGAGGATCACTTCTACCCGGAGATCATCAATCCCGAAACCGGCGAGGCCCTGCCCGACGGAGAATTCGGCGAACTGGTCATCACCACCCTCACCAAATACGCCTTTCCCATGATCCGGTACCGGACCAGGGACCTTACCCGCATCATCGCCGAGCCTTGCGCCTGCGGCCGGACTCTGCGCCGGATCGAACGCATCAGCGCCCGTTCCGACGACATGTTCATCATCCGCGGCGTCAATGTCTTCCCGTCCCAGATCGAAACCGCCCTGCTTTCGGTCCAGGAGGCGGTGCCCCAGTACCGCATCGAAATCTTCCGGGAGAACAATCTGGACAACATCAGCATCGACGTGGAGATCACTCCCGAACTCTTTTCCGATAAGGTCAGCGTGGTCGAGAGCGTCAAAAAGCGTCTTTCCGCCGCGGTGGAGTCGGTCATCGGACTGCGGGTGAAGCTGAATCTGGTCGCGCCCGGCACCATCGAGCGCAGCACCGGAAAAGCGGTCCGGGTCATCGACCACCGCAAAGAAAAGATTTCCTGAGCGACATACAGAGAGGGGGAGAAAAATGAGCCCGCATCGAAACTTTTTCGCCGTTTTTTTGTCAATCATGGTCTGCGTGCTCGCGCCGGCGGCGCTGCCCGCGGCCGGTGACGGGGAGATCACCATCACCAGGACGGTGAAGCAGGGGAATCCCACGCTCTATGTCGCCGGATTCAAAGGCTCGGACGAGCTTACGGCCAATGTCCGCAGTCTGCTGACCGCGTCGGGATGGTTTGACGTGGTCGATTCCCGCAATGCCGACTACATCCTCAACGGCGTCGCCGAGGGGGACCGGGCCCGTTTCTTCGTCACCGCCGGCGGCAATCCGGTGGTGGACGCCACCGTGCGCCTCTCCGGCGGCCGGGGCGGGGCCAAAGTGCTGGCGGACGCGATCCTGAGCCGGGTTTTCGCCAAATTCAAGCTTCAGGGCGTCTGCAATACCCGCATCGCCTACTGCCGCGAGGAGAACTCCGGACGCATCAACATCTGGCTCTGCGACATCGACGGCGGAAATCCGCAGAGGCTGACCGACTTCAAGAGCATGGCGGTGGAGCCCAACTGGTTTCCGGACGGCAAGTCCATCATCTACACCAAATACAACGACACCACCACCAGCGTGCTTCAGACCACCGTCAGCCCGGTGCGGACCCGCACCATCGGCACCTACGACGGGCTGAACGTCGGCGTGGCGGTGAATCCCAACGGGCGCTCCATCGCTCTGGTGATGAGCCGGGACGGCAGCGTGGATCTCTATCTCAGGAGCCTGAGTGCCGGCGGCGGATTCCGCCGCCTCACCAACTCCCGGGATGTGGAAGCGTCTCCGGTCTGGAATCCCGCGGGCAACACCCTGTGCTTCGCAGCCGGGTCCTACTCCGGCGGGCGGCTCTACACCATCTCCGCCAACGGCGGTTCCCCCAGCCGTCTCCCCGGGCAGAAGGCCGATTCGGTGAAGCCCAGCTGGTCGGCGGACAACAAGATTGTCTTTTCCACCCGGCGCGACGGCCGTTACGTCCTGAGCGTGCTGGATTGCGGCAACAGCGCCGCCAACGCTTCCCACGCCTACCGCCGCAATCCCGACGGTCTGGTCATGGCCGCCAATCCCGGCGGCAACTGGGAATCCGCCAGCTGGGCTCCGGACAACCGTCATGTGGTGTGCAGCCGCCGGGACGGCAAAAACGCCGCGCTGATGATCGTGGACACCTGGACCGGAGAATACCGCCGCATCCCGGTCTCCGGCAAACTTCTGATGCCGGCCTGGTCTCCTCTTGAGAAATGATCCGGACCGGACATGCGGACGACGGATTTCAAAGGGACGGAAGCATATCTTGAAGAGCTGCGGGCTTCCGGCATCAAGCTGGGATTGGAAAATGTCACCCGGCTCGCCGGATACTGCGGCGTAGGCATCGGCAGCCCCGAACTGCGGAAAATCCGCTTCATCCATCTGGCCGGCTCCAACGGCAAGGGTTCGACCGGCGCCATGCTGGAGGCCATGCTGAGAAAAACCGGGCATCGGACGGGATTCTTTTCCTCTCCCCATCTCATAACCCCCCGGGAGCGGATCCGCATCGGCGGCCGGGCGGTTTCCGAGGAGGAATGGTGCGCGGTCTTCGATCTCGTGAGAGCCGGAGCGGAGAAGCTCCGCGCCTCGGGTTCGGCGCCGACCTACTTCGAATTTCAGACCGTCATGGCGCTGACGGCCTTCGCCCGCGGCAATGTGGAGTGGGCGGTGTGGGAAACCGGTCTGGGCGGCAGACTGGACTCCACCAACTTCATCCCGGAATCGGAGTATTGCGTGATTACCGGGATCGCCCTTGAGCATTGCGCGTTTCTCGGCGGCACCGTCGAAAAGATCGCCTTTGAAAAGGGCGGGATCATCAAGCCCGGCAGCCGGGTTTTCGCAGGCGTCATGCCCGATGCGGCCCGGGAGGTGCTGGAGGGGCTGGCCGGGGCGCGGGGCGCGGCATTTCACGCCGTCATTCCGGAGGAGATCCCGGCGCCGCGGGAGTGTCCCGGGAACTGGGCGCAGCGGCTCGTTTCGCCGGAGGCCGGAGAATTCACCCTCTCGTTGGCCGGGGCGATGCAGCGCCGCAATGCGGCTCTGGCGCTGAAGGTATGGCGTGCGTTCTCCGGCGGGGACGACGAACTCTTCCGCGCCGGAGTGCGGGCGCTGGCCGGGGTGCGCTGGCCCTGCCGTTTCGAGCGGGTGGCGCCGGGTTCGGTCGTTGACGGCGGTCACAATCCCGACGGCATCCGTGCCTTTGCCGAGGCGTGCCGGGAGGCGGCCGCCCGGGGGATGCTGCCGGAGCGTCTCACCCTGATCTTCGGGGCCTTCGCCGACAAGGACTACCGGGAGGAGCTGGAGATCCTTGCCGGGATCGCCGGGCGGATGATTTTCGTGCCGGTCTCCGGGGACGGCGGGAGACCCTGCGCCGACGTCGGCGGGATGAAGGATTTTTGGCGGGAAAGGACGGATATTCCCTGCGAAACCGCGCCCGATGCGCTGAGCGCGTGGGAGCGTTTCCCGGGGGAGGGGCGCGCCGTGTGCGGGTCCCTCTTTCTGGCCGGAGAACTGATCGGAAAACTTTTCGGGCCGGAAGCGGCCTGCAATCTTGACAGCCCTTGGAGTGTGGAATCATGAGTTTTGAGCTTGAAGATATTTCGGATGTCATGGTGCATGAGAGCCCCAGGCCCCCGCGTCCCATGATCACGGTGGTGCCGCTGACCAGCAGCGTGCTCTTTCCCGGCGTGCTGACGTCGCTCTCCCTGGACGGCGAAGAGGACATCCGCGCGATCAATTCGGTCATGGAAAAGGACCGGATCGCCGGATTTTTCTGCCGGGTGCCGGAAGAGGGGGAGTACCCGCCGCCCATCGGCTATGAATTCGATCTCACCAGCTTCGAATTCCGCGAGTACCGCCTCTGCGAGATCGGGGTCCGGGCCAGGATCGTCAAGATCCTCACCTTCCCCGACGGCACGCTGCGGATTCTGGTACGGGGTCTCGACCGGATCCGGGCCGAGGGAGAGGCCGACGGCGACCGCGTCGCCTTTTCCCCGTGCGGCGACGGCGAAAACGACGAGGTGAAAGTCCGGGCTCTGGTGAAAAATGCCGTCACATCCTTTCAGGTTATCATCGGCATGCTTCCCGGCGTGAGCGACGAGCTTAAAGTGGCCCTCAACAACATCTCCGATCCCGCCCGGCTCACCGACATGATCGCCGACGCCATCAATCTCAACTATCTGGAGAAGCTCGGGCTGTTGTGCGCGCCGACTCTTCAGGAGCGTCTGATGCAGCTCTCCATCCTCCTGAATCGGGAAACCGAGGCCTTCGTCCTGGGCGGCAAACTCCATCAGGAGGTTCAGGCCGCCGTCGGCCGCAACCAGCGGGAATTCTTTCTGCGCGAGCAGCTCCGGGTCATTCAGGAGGAGCTGGGAAACGATTTCTTCAATCCCGACCTCGCCGAGATCGCCGAACGCATGGGCAAGCTCCATCTCCCCGAGGAGGTGGCCGCCAAAATCAAAAAGGAGGTTTCCCGTCTCGAACTCATCCCCACTGCCGCCGCCGAGTATCATGTGGCCTACAATTATGTGGACTGGCTCCTGTCGATCCCCTGGGAACGCTCCCCGGAGGAGCCGGTGGAGCTGACCCGGGCGGCCCGGGTGCTGGACGCCGATCACTACGGCCTGGAAGATGTGAAGGAGCGCATCCTCGAGTTTCTCGCGGTCATGCGCCTGCGCCGGGAGCAGAGCGGGCACGCTCCGATCATGTGTCTCTGCGGGCCGCCGGGAGTGGGAAAGACTTCGCTGGGGCGCTCCATCGCCGCCGCCATGAACCGCAAATTCGTCCGGGTTTCCCTGGGCGGCGTCCACGACGAGTCCGAGATCCGCGGCCATCGCCGCACCTATGTGGGCGCCATGCCGGGACGCATCATCCAGAATATCAAAAAGGCCGGCGTCAACAATCCGGTCTTCATGCTGGACGAGATCGACAAGCTGGGGCGGGATATTCACGGCGATCCGGCCTCCAGTCTGCTGGAGGTGCTGGACCCGGAGCAGAACCGCGCGTTCAGCGATCACTACATCGAGCTGGATTACGACCTCAGTTCGGTGTTTTTCATCGCCACCGCCAACAGCGAGGAGGCCATCCCCGGCCCCCTCCGGGACCGCATGGAGATCATCCGCCTCAGCGGCTACACCGCCAACGAAAAGAGGGAGATCGCCCGCCGCCATCTGCTGAAACGCCAGTGCGGCGAGTGCGGCGTGCCCCGCAGCCGTCTGATCTTCCGGGCGTCCGCCTTTGACGCCGTCATCGACCACTATACCCGGGAGGCCGGGGTGCGGGAGCTGGAAAGGATGCTGGGCTCCCTGCTGCGCAAGATCGCCCGGGGAATCCTCGAGGGACGCTATCCGGAGGATGGTAAAATCACCGTGGACGCGGCCCGGGTGCGCGAACTCCTCGGACCGGCGAAATATCTTCTGGAGGAGTGCGATTACCGGCCTCCGGCGGGATGCGCCAACGGTCTGGCCTGGACCTCCGTGGGCGGGGTGGTGCTGACCATCGAGGCGGCGCGCATCCCCGACGGCAAGGGAGAGCTGAAACTCACCGGCTCCCTGGGCAACGTCATGCGCGAATCCGCCGAAGCCGCGTTTACCCTGGTCCGGGGAATGGCGGCCGCCCGGCTCGATCTGCCTCGGGATTACTTCGATCACAACAATTTTCACATCCATGTGCCGGACGGGGCCACGCCCAAGGACGGGCCCTCCGCCGGACTGGCGATCTTCACCGCGCTCTGGTCGCTGCTGACCGGCACTCCCATGGCCGCCGGCACCGCCATGACCGGAGAAATCACCCTGCGGGGCCGGGTGGACGCCATCGGCGGCCTCCGGGAGAAATCCGTGGCCGCGCTCCGGGCCGGGCTGCGCAGGGTGCTGATCCCGCGGGCCAATCTGGGGGATGTCGGCAAGTTCCCGCCCGAGATCGTCTCCGGGCTGGAATTCGTGGACGTGGCCTCCGTGGAGGAGGCCATGCCGCATCTCTTCCCCGGCGGCGAAGCCCCGAAAAAGAAAACAGGCAGGAGGAAGTCATGAAAAGAATCTTGTTTTTTATTCTGGCCGCGGTGCTCCTCCGGGCCGGTTTCGCTGCCGCGCAGGATGATCGGCTCTCCGCCGAAGAGCTGCTCGCCGTCGCCCGCAAGCCGAAGGCCTCGGTGGGAAACTGGGCCAGTCTCGAGGGCGAAGCCAGGCACCGCCGTTCCGGGCAGTCCGCGGAAAAAATGCCGGTCTATCTGGGGATATGGTTCACCCCCGACCGGGCGCTGGCCCAGCTCATCGTGGACAACAGCGAGGGATATATCATCGGACAGGATTTCGACGCTTCCGGGCGGGGCGGCTCCACAACCCCCATGGGGCAGTATCCCGAGCCGAAGCTGGACCGCTTCGGGCTCCGGCCCGGCGACCTGACTTTGAGCTTCATCTACTGGCCGCTGGTCCGGGAGCTGGAATCCTCCCGCGTCCGCGGCATGGCCTGCCGGGACATGATGTTCGAGAGTCCCTCCTGGACCGGACTTCACGAGTGGGTGCGCTGCTCCGTCAGCGAGGAGTACGGTTATCCGCTCAAGGCGGAATGGTACGCCTCGCCGGAGGCATGCGCCGCCGGACGGGAGCCTCTGCGGACCCTGGAGGTTTCCTCGTTCCGATCGGAGAAAACCCCGGACGGCGAGGAACTTTGGGTGGTGGGCGAGCTGAAACTCAGCGGCAACGGCTGGCGCACCATCGTGACCTTCGACGACGCCAGGGTGGGAAAAAGCACCGACGGGACCTTCCCCGAGGTGATGAGAAAACTCTGATTCGGCGGGGCGGGAACCGGTGAACACCATGATCGAGATACTTTCCGCACCGGAGAACGGATTTCTCCTCTGCGCACTGGCCGCGGGCGCTCTGGGCAGCGTCGCCTTCGGCATTGTCGGCACCCTGGTGGTCACCCGCAATCTGGTCTCCATCGGCGGCGCCGTGGCGCACGCCGCCCTCGGCGGCATCGGAGCGGCCTGTTATTTCCGGGAGGTTTTTCATCTTCCCTGGTGCCATCCCATGCTGGGAGCCGTGATCGCGAGCATGATCGGCGCATGGCTCATCGGTCTCGCCAGCCTCTATGCCAGACAGAGGGAGGACACCGTCATCGGGGCCATCTGGGCGGTGGGCATGGCCGCCGGTCTCATGTTTCTGAACGCGACCCCGGGATATGCGGATCTGAACGCGTATCTTTTCGGAAACATCCTCATGCTTGACGGGAGCGACCTGATCTGGCTGGCGGCGCTGGACGGGGTCATCGTCTTTTCGGTGGGGATCTTTCACAACCGCATCTTCGCGGTGATTTTCGACCGGGAGTTCGCCGCGCTCCGGGGCATCCGGGCCGACCGCGTCTATCTTTTCGTGCTGGAACTCGTGGCGCTGACCGTGGTGCTCATGGTGAACATGGTGGGGGTGTTCATGGTGATCGCCCTGCTGGCTCTGCCCGCCGCGGCGGCGGAGGTGTTTTCCGGGCGGCTCTCCGGCATCATGATTATTTCGGCGCTGCTCTGCTGTCTTTTCACCACCTGCGGCATCGGGTTGAGTTTCTGCGCCGACTGGCCCGCCGGACCGGTGATCGTGCTCCTCTCGGCGGCGTGTTACCTGGCGGTGCTGGGCTGGCGGGCGGCGGTCCGGGGGGTGCGGGCGCGGATGGTGTCACACCGGTGATTTTTTGTGACACACTTGTCGCATCGGATGGGACATTTTGACGCGATCCCGGTTTTCCCCGCCTGAAAAATAAGTTGGCACGGCTTTTGCACTCCATTCTGCAAAAAATCATTTACGGAAAAGGAGAAAAGATTATGAGCAAGATACTGGGAATAGACCTGGGAACCACCAACAGCTGCATGGCCGTCATGGAAAACGGCGAGGCCAAGGTGATCCCCAATGCCGAAGGCAACCGCACCACCCCGTCCATCGTCGCATTCACCAAGAACGGCGAACGGCTGGTGGGGCAGACCGCCAAACGTCAGGCGGTGACGAATCCGAAGAATACGATTTTTTCCATCAAGCGTCTCATGGGCCGGAAATTTTCCGAAGTGGCCGACGAGTGCCGCAACGTGCCTTACACCGTGGTGGCCGCCCCCAACGGCGACGCCGCCGTGGAGGTGGAGGGCAAGCGTTATTCGCCGCCGGAAATTTCGGCCATGATCCTGGCCAAGCTGAAGGCCGACGCCGAAGCGTTTCTGGGCGAGGAAGTGAAGCAGGCGGTCATCACCGTCCCGGCCTACTTCAACGATTCCCAGCGGCAGGCCACCAAGGACGCGGGACGCATCGCCGGCCTTGAGGTCCTCCGCATCGTGAACGAGCCCACCGCCGCCAGTCTCGCCTACGGGCTGGACAAGAAGAGCGAGGAGACGGTGGCGGTCTACGACCTGGGCGGCGGCACCTTCGATATTTCCATCATGGACATCGGAGACGGAGTTTTTGAGGTAAAGGCCACCAACGGCGACACCCACCTGGGCGGCGACGACTTCGATCAGGTGGTCATCAACTACCTCGCCGAAGAGTTTCAGAAGGAAAACGGCATCGACCTCCGCAAGGACACCCAGGCGCTTCAGCGGCTGAAGGAGGCCGCCGAAAAGGCCAAGTGCGAGCTTTCCAGCTCCATGTCCACCGACATCAACCTGCCGTTCATCTCCATGAACGCTTCCGGACCGGTGCACATGAATATCAACCTCACCCGGGCCAAGCTGGAGCAGCTCAGCGGCGCCCTGGTGGAGCGCACCGTCACCCCCTGCCGCAACTGCATGAAGGACGCCGGTCTCTCCAACGACGGCGTGCGCGAGGTCATCATGGTGGGCGGCATGACCCGTATGCCTCTGGTCCAGGAGACCGCCAAAAAGATCTTCAACCGCGATCCCCACAAGGGCGTCAACCCCGATGAGGTCGTGGCCTGCGGCGCCGCGATTCAGGGCGGCGTGCTCGGCGGCGAAGTCAACGACGTGGTGCTGCTGGATGTCACTCCGCTTTCGCTGGGCATCGAGACCATGGGCGGCATCTGCACCAAGCTCATCGAGCGCAACACCACCATCCCGACCCGCAAGAGCGAAATTTTCAGCACCGCCGCGGACAATCAGCCCGCCGTGGACATTCATGTCCTGCAGGGCGAGCGCGACATGGCCAGCGCCAACAAGTCCATCGGACGCTTCCGTCTGGACGGCATCGCTCCGGCGCCCCGCGGCGTGCCGCAGATCGAAGTGACCTTCGACATCGACGCCAACGGCATCCTGCACGTCACGGCCAAGGATCTGGGCACCGGCAAGGAGCAGAAGATCACCATCACCGCTTCCAGCGGCCTCTCCAGCGAGGAGATCGACAAGATGGTCAACGACGCCAAGGCTTACGCCGACGAGGACAAGCTGGCCAAGGAGAAGATCGAGATCCACAACCGGGCCGACAGCATGATCTATCAGACCGAGAAGCAGCTGAAGGAAAACGCCGACAAGATCCCCGCGGAGATCAAGGCTCCCATCGAGAGTTCCATTGAGAAGCTCAAGGGCCAGCTGAAGGCCGACGACACCGCCGGTATGAAGAGCACCATGGAGGAGCTCGAGCAGCAGCTCATGAAGTTCGGCGAGCACCTCTACAGCCAGCAGCAGCAGGGCCAGGCCCAGGGCGCGCCCCAGGGCGGAGCTCAGAATGCCGCGGGCGGCGCTCCCAAGGGCTCGTCCATGGGCGGCGATGACGTGGTGGACGCCGAGATCGTGGACTGAGTGCGCGATCGAAATGAAAAAACCGGCTCCCGGAATCGTTCCGGGAGCCTTGAACAAAAAAGAAGAAGTTCGTCAACCCCCAAATAAGGAGAAAAAAAGATGTCTCAAGTCAACATCAAGCCGCTGGGCGACCGTGTCCTTCTGGAAATCTGCGAAGCCGCAGAACAGATCAAGGGCGGAATCGTCATCCCCGACACCGCCAAGGAGAAACCCCAGGAATTCAAAGTCCTGGCTCTGGGCACCGGCAAACTTGACAAGGACGGAAAAAAGATCCCGTTTGACGTCAAGGTCGGGGATATCGTTCTCACCAGCCGTTACGGCGGGACCGAAGTCAAGCACAATGACAAGGAATACAAGGTCATCAGTCAGGATGACATCCTCGCCATCGTCGGCTGAAATTGAAAAATCAACATTCTTGAGGTGAATAATCATGGCAAAACAATTGCTCTTTTCCGATGAAGCCCGCCGCGCGATCCTCGACGGCGTGCAGACCCTTTCCAAAGCCGTAAAGGCCACTCTCGGTCCCAAGGGCCGCAACGTGGTCATCGACAAGAAATACGGTTCGCCCACCGTCACCAAGGACGGCGTCACCGTGGCCAAGGAAATCGAACTTAAGTGCCCCTATGCCAACATGGGCGCCCGCATGGTCGTGGAAGTCGCCAGCAAGACCAATGACGTCGCCGGCGACGGCACCACCACCGCCACCGTGCTGGCCGAAGCCATTTACCGCGAAGGTCTGAAAAACGTCACCGCCGGCGCCAATCCCATGGAGCTGAAGCGCGGCATCGACAAGGCCGTGGCCGCCACCGTCAAGGCCCTTTCCGCCATGTCCAAGGCGGTTGACAGCCGCGACGAGATCGCCCAGGTCGCCACCATCTCCGCCAACGGGGATTCCACCATCGGCGACATCATCGCCGAAGCCATGGACAAGGTCGGCAAGGACGGCACCATCACCGTGGAAGAGGCCAAGACCATCGAAACCACTCTGGACGTGGTCGAGGGCATGCAGTTCGACAAGGGCTATCTCTCGCCCTACTTCGTCACCGACGCCGACAACATGGAGGCTGTCCTCGACGACTGCTACATCCTTATCAATGAGAAGAAGATCAGCAACCTCAACGACATGCTGCCCCTGCTGCAGGCCGTGGCCAAGGAGAGCCGTCCGCTGCTGATCATCGCCGAGGATGTGGAGGGCGAGGCCCTGGCCACCCTGGTCATCAACAAGATGCGCGGCACTCTCAACGTCTGCGCCGTAAAGGCGCCGGGATTCGGCGACCGCCGCAAAGCCATGCTTCAGGATATCGCCATCCTCACCGGCGGCACCTGCATCACCGAGGATCTGGGCATCAAGCTTGAAAACGTCACCACCGCCCAGCTCGGCCGCGCCAAACGCGTCACCGTGGGCAAGGAAAACACCACCATCGTCGAGGGCGCCGGAAAGGCTTCCGCCATCGCCGGACGGGTCGCTCAGATCCGCCGCGAGATCGAGGAGACCACCTCCGATTACGACCGCGAGAAACTTCAGGAACGCCTGGCCAAGCTGGCCGGCGGCGTCGCCGTGCTGAATATCGGCGCCGCCACCGAGGTGGAGATGAAGGAAAAGAAGGACCGCGTCGATGACGCGCTCCATGCCACCCGCGCGTCGGTGGACGAGGGCATCGTTCCCGGCGGCGGCGTCGCGCTCTTCCGGGCCTCGAAAGCCATCGCCAAG
>JAZMZH010000180.1:0-10632 GCA_045585875.1 Victivallaceae bacterium
CGGGGTTTCCGTGGCGTCGATGGTCAGTTTCTCGCAGAAGACCGGCGCCCGGGAGATGCCGGCGGCGTTTTTCGCGGTCACCCGGCGCTGAACGTTGTGAAAGGTCCAGCCCTCGGCGGGAGAGTAGGTGACTTTTTGCGCATGCCACTCCTCGGTCACCTTCATCCTGCCGTTGGCGTCCTGCTCCCGGAGTTTCAGGTAGACGGAGTTGAATTCCCGGGCGTTGTCGATGATTTCAAAAAGCCACAGGCGCTTCATGTCCGGGCTGGTGTAGATCAGAAAACGCTGATTGCGGTGCACCGCGTCGGAGCCTTTGGTCAGCTCCATCTTCAGCGTCAGCGAGCGCCTCTCCGCGTAAGGCACGAAAGTTTCGTTGAGGTAATAGTTGATCGCCGTCACCGCCAGGCCCGCCGCCAGAATGGAGCCGCCGCACCGGAAAAGGGAGATGCCGGCGGCGCGCATGGCCGTGACCTCCTGATTTTTGCCGAATGTGGCCATGGTCCACATGCAGCCCAGAAGCACCGATATGGGCAGCACGAAACGGATGTTCGCCGGCAGTCTGAGCAGAAAGTAGAAGATGATCCCCATGGTGGGGGCTTCGGAGCCCTTGCCCAGAAAATCCTCGAGATCGTTGAAAACGTCTCCGGTCACGAAGAGAATCGAGGCCAGCAGCATGATGATGAAGAATTTGATGAGAAATTCCCGCAGCACGTACTTGTCGATCTGCCAGAGCGGGAACCAGCGGCGCTTGATTTCTTCACCGGGGCGGTAGTTCGCAAGCATGTTATCTGTCTCCGTGCTGCCGTATCTCGTCGGCGACATCCGTGATGATCCGGTCCAGGCTGATTTCCGGAGCCCATCCGGTCAGTTTCCCGATCTTCGCGATCGACGGCTTCCGCCGGTGCATGTCCTCGAACCCCGGCTTGTAGGCTTTTTCGTAGGGTATGTGGGTGATGCCCGAGGTGCTGCCGGTAAGTTTGATGATCCGCTCCGCCAGCTCGTTGATCGTCACCAGATGGGTGCTTCCGATGTTGTAGATGTTGCCGCTCGCCTCCGGTCGATCGAAGAGCGCCAGCACCGCCCGCACCGTGTCGCTGACATGGCAGAAACACCGGGACTGGGTCCCGTCGCCGTACACCGGCAGATCCTCGCCCGCGAGAGCCGCCTTTACCAGCCGGGGGATCACCATGCCGTAACGGCCGCTCTGACGGGGGCCGACCGTGTTGAAGAAGCGCACCACCGTGCCCGGCAGATTGTATTCCCGGCAGTACGCCATCAGATAGAATTCGTCAAGCAGTTTGCTGCAGGCGTATCCCCAGCGGGAATGGGTCGAGGGACCGATCAGCAGATCGTCGGTTTCCGAAAAGGATTCATTGGCGGATTTGCCGTAGACTTCACTGGTCGAGGCGGCGATGATGCGTTTGCCGTGCGCGGCGCATCCGGTCAGAACCTTTTCCGTGGCCCGGACATTGGTAAGGATGGTGTGCACAGGCGAACTTACCACCAGCTCCACGCCCACCGCCGCCGCCAGGTGGCAGACCGCGTCGCTCCCGGCGATCATTTCGTCGATTTCGCTCTGATCCGCATCCACCAGATCCCGGAGGACGAAGGTGAAGCGTTCGCTGTCCATAAAGGGCCGGATGTTGTCCATGGAGCCTGTGGAGAGATTGTCCACGGAAATCACCCGGTCTCCCCGCTTCAGCAGGGCCGCAGTCAGGTGGCTGCCGATGAAACCGGCGCCGCCGGTAATGAGAAATGTCATGCCGCACGCTCCTTTCCGGCGCGGGATAGTTTTCGGATCATCCAGATCAGCGGAGACCCGAAAATGTAGCAGTTGAGCAGGATCACCAGTCCCGGCAGCTGGGTGAGCACCAGCACCGCCGCCGTCAGCGCGGTCCAGATGCGGCGGCGGGGATTTTGCTTCAGACTGACCAGATACCTGCCGACGTGAAAATAGGGCACCGGCGAAACCATCAGCAGCCCCAGCACCGCCGCATAGGCCGGCAGCCAGATCACCAGCGGCTCCAGGCGGTCGGAGAATCTCCCCCACACCAGCACCACCGAGCAGATGCCCGCCGCCGCTCCCGGCGAGGGCAGACCGGTGAAGAGTTCGTCGGATTTTTTCTCCAGCAGCGCGTGAACGTTGTAGGTGGCCAGCCGCAGAGCCGCCCCTCCCACATAGACTGCGCAGAGCGTGTAGGTGACAAAATTATACCACAGGGAGATCTTCTGCATATCCACCATCAGCCAGTGGGTCATGATCGCCGCGATCACCGCCGGAGCCAGTCCGAAAGTCACCATGTCGGAGAGGGAATCCATCTGGATGCCGTGAAGACTGGTGGCGTTCAGCAGTCTGGCCGAAAAACCGTCGAGAGCGTCGAAGATCATGGCGAAGAGGATGATCCATGCGCAGATGGCGAACACGTCAAGCGCCTGCCGTTCGGTGCCCCGCAGGCTCAGTTCGTACACGGTCAGCGAATACAGGATGGCCGCGAAACCGCACAGGGAGTTGCACAGGGTCAGCGTGTTGGGCACGCACAGGAGAATTTTGCGGGAGATCTTCATCGCCCGGCCCCTTCCGGCGCCGGGCGGGCCAGGATCGTCAGCCCGGCCCGGACCTTGTCGCCGATCTTCACCGCAGGCGCGAATCCGGTTTCCGGCAGGTAGAGTTCCGTACGCGAACCGAACTTTATCATGCCGTAAACCGCTCCCCGGGGAATTTCGTCTCCGGCCTCGGGCGGACAGACGATGCGGCGGGCGATGGCCCCGGAGATCTGCCGCACCGCCATGGGAAATTCACGGCCCGGCAGAAAAGCGGTGCCGCCCAGGGTCATGGCTTCATTTTCCCTGGCGCACTCCGGGTTGCGGGCGTCGAGATAATGTCCGGGACGATAGCGCCGGGAGGTGATCGCCCAGCGGGCCGGGGCCCGGTTCAGGTGGACGTTCAGCACGGAGAGAAAGATGCCGATGCGCAGCGCGCGGCCCTCGAAGGGCGTCTCGGGAAAATCCACGATGCCGATGTCCCGCACCGTGCCGTCGGCCGGACTCAGCAGCACATCCTGCTCCTCCGGAAGTTTCCGGGAGGGATTGCGGAAAAATCCCACTGCGGCGACCCACAGCAGGGCCGTCAGAATGTCGCCGATCAGAAACCAGCGCGACAGCAGAATCCCGGCGCAGGTGAAAACCGCCAGAAGGATCAAAGCGGCCGCGGAAGCGGTCAGCCACTCCCGCAGACCGTAACGTGTCAGCGTCATGAAAACCTCCGAAAAAAATGATCTTCCTGATAATATAACCCGAAAAATCTCTTTTTACAATTCTTGACTTATAAAAAACAGCGTTTAAATTATGAAAGGACAGAGGGAAAATGTGGAGGAACAAATGAATTTTTCAAACCCCGAAGTTTTAGCCGCGGGAATTTTTTTCCTGGCGGCGGCCGTCGTCCTGTGGCTCCGCTCGGGAAAAGTCCGGCGGAGCGTCCTGCTGCTGTGGTTCGGCTCTCCCGGCGAAGCGGAGCGGCATGTGCGTCTTTCGCGGAGTGCGCGGCTCTGGAAACGGTTTTTCGTGCTTTCCGGGGCTCTGTGCCTCTTTGCCGCCGCCGCCGGACCCTGGTGGGGACGTACGGTGATTTCGGCGGGAACGTCCGGACGGGACGTGGCCATACTCTTCGATGTTTCCAAGAGCATGCTGGCCGAGGATACCGCCCCCTCCCGGCTGGCGCACGCCAAGTGGCTGGTCCGGGCGGTGGCCGAGGCCCATCCCGGAGACCGTTTCGCATTGATTCCTTTCGCGGGGCAGGCCGTGATTTCCTGTCCGCTCACCGGCGACCGGGGCGCGCTTAAACTTTACCTTGACGACCTCGACACCGACACCATCCCCTACGGCGGCACCGACATCGGCGCGGCTCTGGAGTGCGCGGCCAAAGCCTTTGACGGGGCCGCCGGGGATGAAAAGGCAATCCTGCTGATCACCGACGGCGAGGAGCTGTCCGGGTCGGCCCGGGAGGCCGCCGCGAAACTCGCGCAAGAAAACGTGAAAATTATCGTCGTCGGCGTCGGCGGCGACGTGAATTCCGCTCCGATACCGGAGAAAAACGCCGCCGGGGAGATCACGTTTAAGAGGGACCGCTCCGGAAATCTCGTCACCACCCGGCTGAACAGCGGACTGATGCGCGACCTGGCCGCGGAGACCGGAGGCGTCTACATCCATTCCGACAGCGCCGACGACAATCTGGACGAGGTGAACCGGGCCATACGGCGGCTCAAAAGTTCGGAACGGGAGGAACAGGCGAGTTCCGTCCCCATCGAGCGCTTCATGCCGTTCCTCATCGCCGGGATCTTTCTGCTGGCCGCCGGGGTCCTCCTGTCCGAGCGTCCGGCCGCGGCGGCGCTGCTGGCGGCGTTTTGCTGCTGCGGCGTGTTAAGTGCGGAGGAGGCGGAGGCGCCGCCCCGGGACGCGGCCGGGATGTTCAACGCCGCGAGGGAGATGCAGGCCGGAGATCCGGAGCGGGCGGCGGCAATGTATGCCGAGACGATCGCCATGCCGGATGCGGACGGCCGGATCGCCGCAGGGGCCATGCTGAATATCGGCACGATCCGCCACCTCGAAGCGAGGGAGATCGAAAACGAGGCCGCCGAAGCCGTTTCCGGGGATGTTCACGGCGGGATCGGGAAACTCCGGGAAGCGTTGAAGGGCCTTGACCGGGCGGAGGAGGCTTATGCCGGAGCCATGCGCGAAGCGCCTCTCTCGGAGGGCCGGGCGGATGTGGCCGCGCTGATCGACGACCGCCGCCGTATTTCCGAGCGGATCCGGGAGCTTGAAGAGCTGGAAAAACAGCTTGAGGAGGCCAGGCAGGCTGCTCAGCAGGCTGAAAATGAGAACCGGCAGTCCGGCGAAGATCAGCAATCCGGTGAAGATCAGCAGTCCGGCGAGGGTCAGCAGTCGGGTGAAAATCAGCAATCCGGTGAAGATCAGCAATCCGGTGAAAATCAGCAGTCGGGTGAAAATCAGCAGTCCGGTGAAGATCAGCAGTCTGGCGAGGGGCAGCAGTCGGATGCAAATCAGCAGTCCGGTGTGGGGCAGCAGTCGGGTGAAAATCAGCAATCCGGTGAAGATCAGCAGTCCGGCGGCGGACAGAGCGGAAATGCGCCGGATGACCGCGCCGGAGCCGGGGCCGCGGCGCGGGAAGCTGCAGCGAAGGCGGAAGCGCTGGCGGAGCAGGCCGCCGAATCCGGAGCGGAAGAGCTCGGGGAACGGGCTTCCAAAGCCGCCGGGGAGCTTCGGGAAGCGGCGGAGAAGATCGGACGCGGCGAGCAGGAAGCCGCCGGGGAGCATATCCGCCGGGCGCTGGAGGCGCTGGGCAGTGAGGATACCGGCGGCGATGCCGGAAACGGTTCGGAGGCCGACGGTTCCGCGGGCGGCGACGCCGCTTCCGGGGACCGCGAGGGCGATGCGGGCCGGGAAGAGGGCGCCTCCGGCGGGGAACCCGGCGCGGCCGAAATGCCGGAAGGGGAGCTCGACGCCGAACAGGCCGACGCCGTGTTGGAACAGATGTCCAGGGCCGAGCGGGATTACCGGGAGCAGCTGAAACGGCATCGCGCCGGCAGCGTCGGACGCCCGGAGCGGGATTGGTAGGTGATTGGGATGTTCAGGAGTTTCACGATGTTCAGGATGTGGTTGATATTGGCGGCGGCGATTTCGACGGCCGTCGCCGTCGAGGCCTCCATCAGCGCTTCATGGCAGCAGAGCCGGATCGAGGCCGGTGAAACGGTGACTTTAGCCGTACGCGGAGATTTTTCCGGCGATCCGGTGCTGATATGGCGGCAGCCGGATGCCATGCGGCAGGCCGGAGTGCGCAATATGCGCCGGATTGTCAACGGCAGCGTCAGCTCGGAATATCTGAGGGAATTCGCGGTGTCGGCGGTACCCGGAGGTCGGCTGGAGATCCCGGCTCTGACGGTGAAGGCCGGAAGCGAGAGCTGTACGGTGCCGGCGCACACGGTGGAGGTGGTGCCGCCGGAGGTGCTGGTCACCGGCAGAAACACGGACGAGC
Source organism: Victivallaceae bacterium (assembly GCA_045585875.1). GTDB lineage: Bacteria > Verrucomicrobiota > Lentisphaeria > Victivallales > Victivallaceae > JAVBQJ01. Next base: position 6,050 of record JAZMZH010000180.1, read on the forward strand.
CTCCGGCGCTGGAGGATATGCTCTTCGGCCGGGCCCGGGTGAGCCCCGGGGGGGATGTCTACCTGGGGGTGACGGAGGTGCTGGTGCTGGAACTTTACATTTCGGACCGGCTGCGGGCGGCTGTGGAGACGGCGCCGGAGGTGTTGATGGAAAAGGCGCTGCGTCCGGCTTTCCCCTCGGGCGAGGAAATCATCTATTCCGGAGGACGGCCGTGCACGGTGGACGGCGAAGCTTTTACCCGGCATACCTTTGTGACGCTGTTCCGGCCGCTGGCGGCGGGGATGATGGAGCCGGAGGCCGGTGTCACGGTGGAACTGGCGACCTCGTCACGCAGATATGTCGCCAGCCGGGTGGATTTCAAGATGCCCGCCATCACGGTGCTGCCCATGCCTCCGGCGCCGGAAGGTGTCCTTTACACCGGCGTCGCCGGGGATTTCGATCTGAAGTGCGGGATTGTCGGCGAAAACCGCCGGACCGGCGAAGCGCTGACCCTGACCCTGGAGTTTGTGCCCGCGACCCCCGGGATCGCCGCCGAAGCCGCGCTGGAGACCCTTAAGGCTCCCGAGTTTTCATGGCCGGGATGCCGGGTCTTTTCGCCGGAAATCACCAGAACCGGCGACGGCCGGGCCGTCGTGAATTATGTCTTCATCCCCCTGACGCCGGGCGTGCTGACGCCGCCCTGCCGTTTCGCCGTATTCGACCCGGTTTCCGGGGAATACCGGGTCGCCGGGGCCGGTTCGGAGATCGCGATCGCCCCCGGCGACGGTCCGGTCGCCGCGGCGGCGGAATCCCCGGTTCCGGAAGCGGAAGCGGCGCCCCGGACGGACCCGCCGGAGAATCCCGCCTCGGGATTCTGGCTCAGAGAGCCGGACCTGGCGGATGAATCCTCCGGTCTTATCCCGACGGTATGCTGGTGCGCCGGTCCGCTGGCGGCGGCCGTGATGGGGCTCATCGCCCTGCTCCGCCGGAGGGACCGGGGCGAACGGATGCGCCGGGAAGCGCTCCAGCGGCTCCGGAGCGCCGCCGGGAAGATCACGGAAAAGGATCGGGAAAAATTCGCCGGAGCCATGGACCGGGAAATTCTCCCGGATCTCCGCATCGTCTACGATCTCCCCTCGGGCAGCAGCATCGAGGAGATCGCCGATCGCGCGGGAGAGGATTCGTCCGAACTGCGGGAGGCATTGCTGGAATATTCGGCGTCGGCATATACTCCGGGCCGGGAGGTCGGCAGAACCGCCTCGGCAATTCAAAAATGCCTCAGGAGTCTTTTCGCCGCCGCGCTGCTCGTCTTCATCCCGGCGGCGGCGCGGGCGGATGCCGCCGGGGAACTCTACCAGGAGGCCGCCGAACTCTGCGGAGCCGGGGATTGGACGGAGGGCGGGCGGTGTTTCGAGACCATGCTTCATGCCTGTCCCCGGGACGCGGCGCTGTGGTATGATCTGGGAGTGTGCGCGGCGGCCCGGGAGGAGTGGGGCGAAGCCCTGTGGCGCTTTGAGGGCGCTCTGCAGCTCGCGCCCTGGGACGCGGAGACGCTTTCGGCGGTGAACGCCGTGCGCCGCAAACTCCTGCTGCCCGAGACCGGACGGGTGCGCAATCCGGCGGAGCTTCTGCGTTACTGCCGGGACCTGCTGCGTCCCCGGGACTGGTTCGCGGCGGCGGGGGCGTGCTGGAGCCTCCTGTGGATATGGTTCGGCATCGGGATATTCCGGAGGCGCGGAAGCAATCTGCTCTGGACGACGGGGGGCGTGCTGCTGCTGGGGATGATCCTGTGCATCGCGGCCGGATACAGTCAGCGTTTCGGAGTTTTCGCTCCCGACCGGGGAATTGTCCTCCGGAAGACCGCGCTGCTGACCCTGCCCGGAGGGCTGAATTCGGGGAACTCCGGCGAGGTCGCCGCCGGAACCGAGGCGAGAGTGCTGGCGGCGCGCAACGGCTTCCGGCGCATCGCCGTCGGCGAATCCGTGCACGGCTGGATTTCCGAGGACGACCTGGGGCTGCTGCCCTGCTCCCCGGGCGGCCGGTGAGTCCCCGCGAAAAGCTTTCCCGGTCCGGAGCCGTCATATTTTCCGATTGAGGGTTGCGAAAAACGCCGCGGCGTGATATATTATGAAATACGTCAATAACTCTTACCTGTGGAGGTTATCATGGAACTGGATTGGGAAAATCTCGGCTTCAAATTCCGGCCGGTCAAGTCCAACTACCGCGCCCGTTTCGCCGACGGCAAATGGGAGGCGGGGAAACTCTTCAACACCTACGACATCACCCTTTCGGTCGCCTCCAACTGTCTCCATTACGGGCAGGCGATCTTCGAAGGCATGAAGGTGTTCCGCTGCAGGGACGGCAAGATCCGCGCCTTCCGCCCCTGGGCCAACCACCAGCGCATCAACAGCTCCGCCCGGCACCTGATGATGCCCGAGATCAGCGAGGAGCAGTTTCTCGACGGACTGCGCCGGGTGGTGCGGGACAATGAGGAATTCATCCCGCCCTACGGCACCGGCGGTTCCCTTTACATCCGTCCGGTGATGTTCGGCACCACGCCTCAGATCGGCGTGAACCCCGCCACCGAGTATGAATTCGTCATCATGGCGGTGCCGGTGGGCGCTTATTACAAGGGCGGCATCAAACCGATGAACGCCATGATTTCCAAGGATTACGACCGGGCCGCCCCCCACGGCACCGGCCACATCAAGGCCGCCGGCAACTACGCCGCCAGTCTGCTCTCCTCCCAGATCGCCCACGACAACGGCTGCGCCGTGGCCCTCTTCATGGACCCGGCCGAGCATAAGTTCGTGGACGAATTCGGCACCAGCAACTTCCTGGCCATCACCCGGGACGGCAAGTATGTCACTCCCAAGTCGGCGTCGGTGCTGCCCTCCATCACCAACATGTCGCTCATGACCGTGGCCGAGGGGCTGGGCATCACCGTGGAACGGCGTCCCATCCGCAAGGAGGAGCTGCCCGATTTCGCGGAGATCGCCGCCTGCGGCACCGCCGTGGTGCTCACTCCGGTGGGGAAACTGTTTGACGGAGACAAGGTGTACACCTACTCCGAAGAGATCGGCCCCACCCTCAAACGCCTCTACGACGAACTCACCGGCATACAGTACGGCGAGCGTCCCGACCGCTACAACTGGATGATGGAAATATGAAAATCCTGAAAACCCCCGCCGAGGCGTCGGCCTTTTGCCGCGAATGCCGCCGGCGGGGGGAAAAAATCGCTCTCGTGCCCACCATGGGGTGTCTGCACGACGGGCACTTTTCCCTGATCGACATCGCCCGGACCAAAGCCGAAAACGTGGTCGTCAGCATCTTTGTGAACCCCACCCAGTTCGGCCCCGGCGAGGATCTGGATCGTTATCCGCGCACCTTTGAGGCCGACTGCCGGGGCTGCGAGGCTCACGGCGCCGCCGCGGTGTTCGCTCCCGCCCCGTCGGACATGTACTGCCCGGACCGGAGCGTGTGGGTGGTGGAGGAGAATCTCTCACGCCACCTGTGCGGCAAGAGCCGTCCCACGCACTTCCGGGGTGTCTGCACGGTGGTGGCCAAGCTTTTCAACATCACCCTCCCGGATGCGGCGGTCTTCGGCCAGAAGGACGCCCAGCAGGCGCTGATTATCCGGCGCATGGTCCGGGATCTGAATTACGGGATCGAAATCGTCACCGCTCCGCTGGTCCGGGACACCGACAACGTGGCCATGTCATCCCGAAATCGTTACCTGTCTCCGCAGGAGCGGGAGTGTGCCCGATCCCTTTCCCGGGCGGTGCTGGCCATGCGGGACTGTCCGGCCGGGGAACTGGCGAAGCGCGCCGCCGAGGGAGCAAAGGCGATCGAGGCCGCGGGCGGCCGGGTGGATTACTTTGAAACCGTCGATACGGAGACTTTGGAGCCTCCCACCGGGGCCACCGCCGAAGTGCTGGTGGCGGCGGCGGCGTATTTCGGCTCCACGAGGCTGATCGACAATGTAGTGGTGAGGCTCAAATGATTCGACTTGATACGGCGGATCGTGATTTCGAAATGAAATTTTCCGCGCTTCAGAACCGTACCGGCTCCATGCGTGAAATCGAAAAGTCGGTGGCGGCCATCGTCGACCGCGTGCGCAGCGAGGGCGACAGCGCCCTGGTGGAATTCGCCGAGACCTTCGATCATGCCCGGATCTCCATCGACGCCATGCGCATCTCCGAGGAGGAGTTTGAAGAAGCCTCCCGGCTGGTCGCTCCCGCCGATGCCGAAGCGATCCGCTCCGCTCTGGCCAACATTCAGGATTTCGCCCGCCGGACGCTGCCCCGGTCGTGGTTTGAAACCGTGCGCGACGGCGTCAGGCTGGGCGAGCAGTTCCGTCCCCTCGACCGGGTCGGAGTCTACATCCCCGGAGGCACCGCGCCTCTGGTTTCCACAGTGATACACACTGCGGGCATCGCCGCCGCTTCCGGGGTCCGGGAGATCGTGGCGGTCACGCCTCCCGGGCGGGACGGCGCGCCCATTCATCCCGAAGTGCTTTTCGCCATGCGCGCCTGCGGCGTCACCGAAGCCTACCGGCTGGGAGGGGTTTACGGCATTGCCGCGCTGGCCTGCGGCACCGGTTC
>JAZMZH010000181.1:0-2568 GCA_045585875.1 Victivallaceae bacterium
GTGGTTTTGGGGGGGGGGGGGGGCGCCGTCGGCTCCGCCTTTTGCGTTTTTTCAGCGGCAGGGGAAATCTTCCGCAGCTTCCGGATTTTCCCCGCCCTCTCTTTCGGGCCACGGCATCCGGATGAGGTAAAACTGTTCCCAGTCGCCGCCGAAACTGGGGAGCATGTCCAAGAGAAACACGGCCGCCGGGATCCGGGCGAGCCCGGGAAAGGCGTAGAGGATTTTATATTTCAGCACGGAGCCCCGGGGAGCGTCGTCTATGAATTCGGTGACGGTCCGGGAGGTCTTTCTCCGGACCGCGTACTGCCAGGTCACCGGCAGCCGGGTGCCGGAGCGCCACCCCGATTTGTTGTAAACCAGAAATTCCGCCGTCCCGTTCGCCCGATGAAAGCCGATGATGGAGTAGCTGCCGATGAACCATTCGACTTCGCCGTAAGCTCCGAGGGCGGTGTCCGGCCCGCGGAAGATCCAGCCCTCCGGGATTGCTCCGGTCAGGAGATATTCGTCGACGATCATGCTCATGCTGAAGGAATCGGCGATGTCCAGGGATTGCGGGGAGTCGCTGTCGTAAAAGGCCGGGTTCTCGCCCAGCTCGAAAAACCACTTCAGCAGCATCACCGTCCACCATGCCCGGTGTCTGGTCCGGCGCGGCGGGCGCGGCACGGAGGAGGAAAATTCGGCGCGAAAGGCCCGGAGCCGGTAACGGGAGAGCATGGGGATCTCCTCCAATCCGAGAGAGTCCCCGTCGCCGGGCAGCGCGGAGAGCGGGAGCGCGGAGGGGATCGTCCGGCGCATCGGCGCCTCCGGAGCGTCGCCGAACCGGCAGCAGAGCATCAGCCCCGCGGCAAGGATTCGCATCAAATACAGCATCGCACCTCCATCCGGCTTCGTCTTTTTTGCGGTCAGGCACTTAATATACAGGAGGGCGTCGAAAAAATCAAGCGCATCGCCGGCAGCCCCCTCCGAAGCCGGGTTTTTCCGAAATATTTTCGAGGATCGGGTTGACAACTTCCCCTCTCTGTGATATAATACGAAAGCAACCCGAAGACAACAACCTCATAAGGCACAAAATGGATCCGGTAAAAATACCCGACAGGATTACCGCCCAGTGGTGCGCGTTGAGACCCCAGATTATGGAAGAGGGCGCCTGGTTTGTGGCCCGCCGGAATTTTCAGGCGGACCGAAACATCCGTTCCGCACATCTCTGGATCGCCTCAGGCGGCGCTTATCAACTGTTTCTGAACGCCCGGCTGGCCGGCTCCGGTCCCCGGCCTCATCATCTCCCCGACACCTGCTACGCCGACTGCTGGGATGTGCAGAAATACATTTCCGGCGGCGAAAACACCGTGGGTGTGGTGTTCCGGATGAGCGGGCTGGAGCTGCCCCGCCATCCCGGCTTCTGGTGTCAGCTGGAGATCGACGACCGCACTGTGCTGGAGAGCGACGGCGAGTGGGATGTCTTCGAAGTCGGACGCGGTCTCATCATGCCGAAGAATCTTTCGGAAGGGGAAAATCTCTCCATCACCATCGACCGGGAATATCTGCCGGTGAACTGGTGCTCCCCCGAAGCCAGCACCGGCGAGCGCTGGAAAAAAGCCGATTGGCTGCGCCGGGTGACCGCCCCCGGCGGGAAAGTGGTGTTTCACCCTCTCGGTCCGGGGGATCTGGCGGATGATCCGGTGCTGGCCATGCCGGGCGGATGCGGCAATTTTGAGCGGAAATCCGCGGTTTCGGCATGCGATTTCGCGTCGATCTACACCGTGCCCGGGGTGTATCTGGCGGGGAGTTTCCACTATGAGGAGAAGAAGTGCCGGGTGAAGATGGTCTTTTCCTGCGACAGCGGTTTTGTGCTCTACTGCAATAACCGTGAAGTCGCCTCCGGCGCGGGAGCGGACTGCATGGAGATGGAGCTGGAGATGCGGGGCGGCTGGAACCGTATTCTGGTGTATGCGGAGGCGGATCGCGGCTTTGCCGGCATCTTCTGCCGGTTCCCGGAGCGTCCGGCGGAGGAAAATTTCTGTCTGGTGGATTCGCTGGAAAATGCCTTCCCCGGCTGGAATGTTTTCGGCCCCCTGCGGCTCTCCCTCGCACGGGCCGCCGCGGGGATCCGGCTGGAAAATCTGAACGTCTACCAATGCCGCAAACAGTCCTACACCACCTGCAAAAACGCCGCCTGGGTCAAAGGTCTGGAGTTCAACAGCCGTATTGTTTCCCGGATCGGCAGTGAAATCGCCACCGGCGGATATGTCGTTTACCGTTTCGACCGTCTCCGATACGGGATGCTGGCGCTGGAATTCACCGCTCCGGCCGGGAGTATTGTGGACATCGCCTCGGGCAGCGCCATGAACCTCTTCGGCGTGCCGGTCAACGAGGGCGGACGCCTCAGCGTTTACAGTGTGCGCGCCGGAAGCGGCGTCAACCGGCTCTGGGTCGGCATCAGCGATGCCTTCCTTTATGTCATGGTCATGGTCCGGCACAGCGATGAGCCGGTCAAAATCACCAAAGTGGCCATATACGAGCGTCTGCGTCTCGAAGCCCGCGAAGCCGAGTTCCAATGTTCGGACCCCG
>JAZMZH010000182.1:0-10093 GCA_045585875.1 Victivallaceae bacterium
CGGATGACGAGCCTGGCCGCGGCCAGCCGGGCCGGCAGCAGTCCTTTGGAGGAGGCGGAACGGAAAAGCCGCAGCGCCTCCAGGCGATCTTCCGCCGCTCCGAATCCGTCGGCGAGGCACACGGCCAGATTGTATTCTCCCTCCGGATCGCCTGCGGCGGCGGCTTTTCGGAACCAGTGGCAGGCCTGTTCGTACTGCCGGCAGGAAAAGTAGAAGCTGCCCAGCCGCACCTGGGCGGACGAGTCTCCGGCCTCCGCGGCGGTCCGGACTTCTCCGGTTCCGGGGAGATACGCCTCCGCGCCGATCAGGGGCGCGCCGGAATACAGCCAGGCCAGAACGGCGACGGCCGCGGAGAGGCACCGGCGGCATCCGCCGCCGGCAAGAGAGGAGGATGCGGACACTTTCAACGGCCTTTCAGCTCGGCCAGCTCCTTTTCAAGGGCTTCGATTTTGGCGGTAAGGCGCTCCACTTTTTTGGGAAGGGCCAGACGGGCCATGAATTCCCGCTGGGTTTCCGCCGGGGTGCCGATGGCTATGGAGCCGGCGGGCAGACTCTTCACCACCCCGGCGGTGCCGGCGACCTGGCATCCGTCTCCGATGGTGATGTGTCCGTTGATGCCGGCCTTTGCGGCGATGATGACGCCCCGTCCCAGTTCGGCGCTGCCGGCGATGCCCGACTGCGCCACCAGGATGGAACTCTCCCCCACCACCACGTTGTGAGCGACCATCACCTGATCGTCGATCTTGACGTTGTCCTTGATCCAGGTGACGCCGAAGCGGGCCCGGTCAACGGTGGAATTGGCTCCGATCTCCACATCGGAACCGATCCTGACGATGCCGGTCTGGGGGACTTTCACCAGTCCCCTGGGGCCGGGGACGAATCCGAAGCCGTCGGCGCCGATGACCACGCCGGAGTGGATGATGGTGCCGTTGCCGATTTCGCAGCGGTAAAGGACGGTCACGTTGGGGTACAGTATGGTTTTGGAGCCGATTTTCACGTCATGGCCGATGCAGCAGCCGGCGGCGATGACGGAACCGTCGCCGATGACGGCTCCGGATTCGACGACGGCGTTGGCGCCGATGTGTACGTCTTTGCCGATGACGGCGGAGGGATCGACCACGGCGGAGGGATGGATGCCGGGGTGGAATACCGGCGTCGGCGGCGCGAAGAGAGCGATTACCGAGGAGAAGGAATAGTCCACATTGTCACAGACAATGAAGGTCCGGTCGTTGAGCGGCTCTTCAGCCAGGTCCTGACACAGCAGGATGATGCCCGCTCTGGCGGTTTCCAGCTGATGACGGTATTTGCGGTTGCCGATGAAACTCACCTGGGAGGCGTCGGCTTCCTTGATGGAGGCGACTCCGCGGACCTGACGGTCGGGAGATCCGACAATACGCCCGGAGACGATTTCGGCGATCTGTCGTGCTGTGTAGGTTTTTTCACTCATTTGCGGACTCCGTTGTTGGTGCTTTGGAACCCCCGGCGGAGGTCTGGATCACGGCCGGAGGCTGATTGTTGCGGTTCAATTCCTCAAGGATGGGCTGGGTCAGGTCGATGCCGGCCGCGGCGTAGATGACTACGCTCACCAGTTCGGAACCGGATCCCCGGGCGGAGGAGTCCAGGAGGATGGTGAAGCCCTCGAGGGCGGCTCTTTTTCGGGCGACGGCGCTGATGTCGTCGAAAATTTCCCGGCGTCGGGATTCGGCGAGCTGCTGAAGCTGGGTGCTCTTTTGGAGGCTCTCCTCCTCGAGCTGCCTGCGGCGGACGGCGAGGTTTCGGGCGAGATGTTCCGCCTCCTGACGTTTTTTCTCGCGTTCGATGGAGTCGAAAGCCACATTCATGGCCGCGTCCCTGAGGACGGCATATTCGGATTCCTGCTTCTGAAGGTCGGCGAATTCGTTGTCGATGTACTGCTGATATTCCCGGCCCTGGGCGTCGATATAGGCCTCGGCGATCTTGGTCTTGTAGTAGTTTTTGAACACTGTTTCCAGATTGAACACGCCGATCTTCTGTTCGGCGGCGGCGGAGACGGCGGCGGCGGTCAGCAGCGCCGCGGACAGTTTTTTCAGAACCGGGTGGAAAATCATGTTTGCCTCCTTGAAACGGAAACGGTCAGAGTTTTTCCCGCTGGAGCTCAATTTCCTTTTGAGCCAGCGCGATGATTTCGTAAAGCTTTTCCTGAGCGGCCTCCTTGGGCAGAGAGTTGAAAACGTCAAGAAGAATCTTTTCGTCGCAGGTGAGATTCACCATGTCGTGGAGGCGTCGGGCGTGACCGCCGATCACCGGCGGAGGCTGGGGGCTGTCCTCCCGGTCGTTCAGGTACGGCGCCAGCCAGGGAGCGAGGAGCTCCATGGTCTCGACGCCGAAGGTCTGGGTCTTGCGGGTCAGAAAGCGGCTGATCGTCTCGATCTTCACCCCGGTGCGTTTGGAAAATTCACTGATGGAGCCCGCCGCCACAATGCAGCGCCGCAATGCGGACATGACTTCATCCGGTTTCTTGTTCATCGCCATATCTTCTCCTTGGCAGTTTTAAGATTCACAGGCGGCTCTCCCGCCGGAACAGTCTTCAGCGCAGACCCACCGCCTTGCGGACCCTGGCCATGGTCGCCCCGGCGGCTTCCCGGGCTCTGGCCGCGCCCTCGGCCAGGGTTTTCACGACGAATCCCGGGTCCTTTTCCAATTCGGCGCGGCGCGCCCGCATGGGACGGAAATATTCCCAGAAAAGCTCGAAGAGCTCCTGCTTGGCATGGCCGTATCCGAAGCCGGTGTTGACACCGGCGTATTTGGCGCGCATCGCCTCGCGGGCGGGGGCGTCGGCGAAGAGTTTGTAGAGTCCGAAAACGTTGCAGGTGTCCGGGTCTTTGGCCTCGTCCACGCCCCTGCAATCGGTTTTGATGGACATGATGAGCTTGCGGATCTTCTTTTCCTCTCCGAAAATCGGGATGCAGTTGTTGTAGCTCTTGGACATCTTCTGTCCGTCCAGCCCCGGCACCACCGCGACTTCGTCCCGGATCAGCCCCTCGGGGATGACAAAGGTTTCGCCGTAGGTCTGGTTGAACCTTATGGCCAGATCCCGGGTGATCTCCAGATGCTGCTTCTGATCCTTGCCCACCGGCACCAGATCCGAATCGTAGAGCAGGATGTCCGCCGCCATCAGCACCGGGTAGGAAAAGAGCCCGTTGTTGGGGGCAAACCCCTTGGCGATCTTGTCCTTGTAACTGTGGGCGCGCTCGAGGAAACCCACCGTCGTGATGCAGTTCAGCACCCACATGAGCTCCGTCACTTCCGGCACGTCGGACTGGACGAAAAAGGCGTTGTCCTTAAGCTCCAGCCCGCACGCCAGCAGATCCATGGCGAGGTTGCGCACCCGGGCCCGCAGCAGATCCGCCGCGGGCTGGGTGGTCATGGCGTGAAAGTCGGCGATGAAAAGAAAGGTGTTGCCCCGGCGCGAAAGTTCGGTCATCGGCTGAATCATGCCGAAGTAGTTGCCGATGTGGGGTTCGCCCGAGGGTTGAATACCGCTTAAAATACGCATGATCTATCTCCCCGCCGCGTTTTTGGCCGCGGCGATGGCGTTGTTGAGATTCACGGTTGCTTCTCTGGCCCGGGCGGCGAAATCCTCGCCGCTCCCCGCGTACAGGATGCCCCTGGAGGAGTTTACGGCCAGTCCGAATCCCCGGGAATCCAGTCCGTTGGCGATCACCGCCTCCACGCTGCCGCCCTGGGCGCCGACTCCGGGCACCAGCAGGGGGATGTCTCCGATGATCCGCCGGATGCGGCCCAGCTCTCCCGGATAGGTGGCTCCGGCCACCAGCAGGATGTTGCCGTTGCGGTTCCAGCGGGAAACCGCCAGCTCCGCCACGTGCTCGTAGACCGGTCTGCCCTCGCAAATCAGATTCTGAAGGTCTCCTCCTCCCGGGTTTGAGGTGCGGCAGAGGATGACCACGCCCCTGTCGGCGCGATCCAGGAAAGGATCGAGGGCGTCGGTGCCCATGTACGGATTCACCGTCACCGCGTCGGCCTGATAGAAATCAAAGGCTTCGGCGGCGTACATCCGGGCGGTCGCTCCGATGTCGCCGCGCTTGGCGTCCAGAATCACCGGGACGCCCGGAAAAGCGGCGTGTATGTACTCGATGGTGCGCTTCAGCGCATCGTTGGCGCCGCAGGCCGCGTAATAGGCGGCCTGGGGCTTGTAGCAGCAGACCAGATCGCCGGTGGCGTCGATGATCGCCCGGTTGAATTCAAAGATCGCGTCCGGATGTTCCCGCAGGCACTCCGGCAGTTTCGCCGGGTCCGGGTCCAGGCCGACGCACACCATGCCCGTGTTTTGCCAGCGGGCCCGCAGGTCGGTGATGAAACTCATTTCTGATCCTCCGTTCCGGTCCCCTCGGAAACGATGACAAACATGGGACTGAGCGCCGAAATGCTGGAGAGATTCAGCTCGGCGTAGGCGATGAATATCATATCCCGGTCCGCGGGAATCCGTTCGATGAAATCCAGCGGCACGGAAAATCGGGCCTTGTTGCCCGGATTCAAACTCAGGGTGTAATGCTCCGGCGGCTTCGGCCGGTCGAAATCCGGCGCGATCATGAACCATTCGGCGCTCGCGGCCTCCTGAGGCGTTTCGCCGGAAACATAGGGACGGAAATGGATCAGGAAATTGTCCGGATCCAGCAGATACCACTCCGGAATTTCCACCGGGGCGGCGGCCTCGTTGCTGAGATCCAGCTCCAGCACCGCCGGTTCGCCGCTGCGGAACGTGATCTCGTCCCGGCTCGTGGAGAGGACGACATCCGCATCCCTGATTTTGCGGTAGACGACGTAATAGTTTTCGTTGAGAGTTTTCATGGCTTCGCTCTCGACGGTTTCCTCCACCATGCACCCGCAGAGGCAGAGGAGCGCGGACGGAAAAGCGAAAAGACGGAATTTTTTCATAACAGCCTGCCTTTGTCCTTGTCCCGGTCCTGCCGCCCGCGGCTGCCGATTTTGCTCCGGAGCACGCCCGCGAAGACCAGGAGCGCTCCGATGCCGAAGATCCATTTGCAGATGGTCAGCTCAAAGAGATCCTGCCAGGTTTTCGGATTGGTCTCCGTGGCTCCCTCGCCGCTGACGATGCAGACCACGCTGAGCGCCACTACAAACGCTCCGAACCAAAGCGCCACGGAAATCAGTCCCGCAATGAGTTTGAAAATCAGCATGCCGGACTGTTCCGAGACCCGCTTGGCGGGGTAGGGGGTATTGGACTTGCCGATGGTCCTGCGCCTGATCATTTCTCCGCCGCCTCCGGATTTTTGTCCACGATGGCGAACATGAGCGTGATCTCAAAGACCTTTTCCCCATCCACATAGATGGTGCCGTTGCCCTTGCCGAAACTCTTGCCGGGATTGGGCAGCTCAACCTTGCAGACCAGCTGGTCCCCGGGCTGCACCATGGCGAAGCTCTCGGCGGAGGTTATCGCGGCGAAGAGACCGAGCTTCCCGGTGTTTTGAGGCTGGGACAGAATACAGGCGCAGCCCACCTGCGCGACGATTTCGCAGAGGAGACTCTCGGGAAACACCGGCGCCGGACCGCCGCTGCCGCAGAAAACCTCTTCGTTGACGGTGAGATTTTTGATGGCCACGGCGCTTTTTTCGTCGATGCTGACCACATTGTCGATGAGCAGAAACGGATAGCGGTGGGGCATGGCCCGGCGGATCGCTTCGATTTCCATGGCGGTCGTTCCGCTGCGGCGGTCGTACTCGCCTTCTCCGGCTGCCGGCATGGTGTCCGGAGCGGCGTAAGGGCGCACTCCGACGGTGACGGAACCCTCGCAGGTGACGCCGACGGCGTTGGAGACTTTTACCTGAAACGAGGCTTCGTCCGAGGCAAGGCCGGTCATTTCCGCTTCGATGCGGAGACGGTCGCCGGGTTCGGCGGGGTTGCGGAATTTGATTTTCTGAAGGCGCTTCAGATAGACGTTTCTGGAACCGTCCGGATCGAGTTTTTCCCGGACCGCGATTTCGCAGAGCTGTTTCATGGCTTCCACCTGGAGCACTCCCGGCATGATGGGACGGTCCGGGAAATGGCCCTGAAAAAACAGCTCGTTGATGGAGAGATTCTTGAGGCCGGTAAAGACGGTTTCGGATTCTCTTCTGACCCGGTCCAGCAACAGCATGGGATAGCGCCAGGGGAGCGCCTCCCGAAGTTCTTTCGCACCTATGATTTCACCGATTCGTATCATTGCTCCCTCCGTTGTTTGCCGGCTGCGTCGGCGAGAATTTTTCCGGCCGTTTCAACATTGCGGAGATGACCGGGTTTTATGGCGACGACCGATGCATGCATCCGTGCCCCGCAGAGATACAGGTCGCCGATCAGGTCGAGGATCTTATGTCGGACGATCTCATCCCTGTAACGGAGCCGCTCCTTGCAGATGATGGCGCCGTCGTGGAGTATGGCCGCGGCGTCGAGGCTGCCCCCCTTGACCAGTCCCATGGCCAGAAGCTGCGACAGGTCGCGGTAATCGACGAAAGTCCGGGCCGGGGCGATTTCCCGGTCGTAGGTCTCCGGCGTGACTGCGAACTCCTCGTACTGGGGGTCGTAGGGGCAGCCGGGGAAACTGGCCAGACATGCGATTTCCAGACAATCCGGATGCTCTTCGCGGCACGGCGCCACCACCAGCCGGGTGCCGCCGGCAAAAACAGTGAACGTCTTGTCGATGCTGAGAATTTTCGCGGGCGCGTCCTGCTCGACGACTCCGGCTTGTGCGATCATTTCCACATAGGCCCGGGCGCTGCCGTCGGCGATGGGGGGTTCGAGACCGTCCATCTCCACCACCGCGTTGTCGATATTGTGGGCGTGGAGAGCGCTCATGATATGCTCGATGGTATACACCGTCGCCTTTTCATTGCCGATGGTGGTGCCCCGACGGGCGTCCACCACATTGCCGGCCAGTGCTCTGACCTCGGGTCCGCCGGGCAGATCCACCCGCCGGAATACGATGCCGGAATTTTCCGGCGCGGGCTGGAGTTTCAGCCGGGCCCGCGCTCCCGTGTGGAGGGCGATGCCGGAAAACTCCGCGGTTGATCGCAATGTTCGCTGTTTCTTCATCTTTCCGCCTTGATTTTCTCGTCCGGACATAATATAGTACGAAAATTCACAATTTCAACACCGGGAAAGGAAAATGTCAGCTCCGGAAGCCAAAATCATCGTTCTCACCGGGCCCACCGCATCCGGCAAGACCGCTCTGGCCGTAAAACTCGCCGCGAAATTCAACTGCGAGATCGTCAGCGCCGATTCGCGCCAGTGCTATCGGAAAATGGACATCGGCAGCGGCAAGGACCTGCGGGAATACGGGGACATCCCCTTTCACCTCATCGACGTGGAGGACCCCGGAAACGAGTACAATTTGGCCCGCTTCACCCGGGATGCCCGCCGCGCCGTCGCCGCGATTATCGGCCGGGGCAGGGTGCCCCTGGTCTGCGGAGGCAGCGTGCTCTACTGCGACGCACTCATCTCCGGCTACGAACTGCCGGGAGGAGCGCCCGACCCGGAATTCCGGGCGGAATTGAACCGGACGACCACGGAGGAGCTGGCGGAGCGGCTGCGCCAATCCGGCGTCGGCGGGGAATTCCGGGACTGGGGGAACCGCAATCGGATGCGCCGGGCTCTGGAGATCGCCCTCTCCGGCCGGGGAGGGGATGCCGATGTGCCGAAATACGACTCCCTGGTGCTGGGGATGTTTTTCCCGAGAGAGGAACTGCACCGGCGCATCGCCGCCCGTCTGGACGAGCGCCTGGCGTCCGGCATGATCGACGAGGTCAGGAAACTCCACGACGAGGAACATGTCGGCTGGGAGCGTCTGGAATCATTCGGCCTGGAGTACCGGAGGGTCGCCGAATACCTGCAGCACCGGACGGATTTCGAGACCATGAGGGAGCTGCTTTTTGCCGACATCCGCCGTTTCGCCAAACGTCAGGATATCTGGTTTCGGAAGCTCGAGCGCAAGGGCATCGACATCCACTGGCTCGAAAAAGATCCGCTCGGCGAAGCTTCGGAGCTTGTCGGCAGATTTCTCGCGGGAATGTCTCTCCCGGCGCCCGGCAGACGCATGATCGACACTCTGTACGGCCGTCGGAGCCAATAGCATGCGCGCCGTCCCGGGCGGGGCGGCGCGCAGCGGCGTCGGGAACTATTTCTCCGCGGCTTCGGCGGGATCCCCGTCCTCCGCCGGAAGGTCCTGAATCGGAATGTGAACGAAGAAATCCGCGCACAGGCGGCGGGTGTCCAGCCACCCCTCGCGCCCGTCGTCGCGGCCGAGGACCGAGCATTCGGTGATGTGGATGGCGTCGGCGCCGGCTTCGGCGGCCTTTTCCCGCATCTGGTTGATCAGGATCTCCTCGGGGGCCACCCGGGCGTTTCGCTCCAGCGTGGCGGAACCGATCTTGCGCCACATGGATTCGCTCGGCGCCTGAGTGGCGCTGAAAACGATGACCCGTCCGTCGCCGTCGTCGTCGACGGTTTCGCCGGTGTAACTGAACGACGCGCACCCGGAGGCGCAGAGGGCGGCAACTCCGGCCGCGGTCAGGATGTTGAAAAATTTCATATTCGCCTTTCAGAGTTTTTGGATGGCTTCGATCAATCTGGTTTTGTTCTGGACGCCGACGAACGACGCCTGCGGGACGCCGTCCTTCATGAGGATGAGGCTCGGTATGTTGGTGATCTGAAATTCGGCGGCCAGGTCCGGATTTTCATCCACATTCACCTTTGCCACCAGTGCTTTCCCCGCGACCTCTTCCGCCACCTCTTCGAGAATCGGCAGCATCATCTTGCACGGGCCGCACCAGGGAGCCCAAAAGTCCACCAGCACGACGCCGCTCTTTACTTTTTCGGCAAAATTGCTCTTGTCCAGCATGACTGCATTTCCCATGATTTCCTCCTTGAAAAATGGTTTCCATCCGGGGATTCTTTTTGAAATACTCCTCCCCCTCTCTGAAAAAATACCACGGAAATGGAAAAAAGCAAGTCACTCCTCTTGCCTTTTGCGGATTTTTAAGCTATATTATCCGCCGTGATAATCATCTCCTAACCTGAATCACCCCGCGGATGTCCCGGGGGCCGGGAGTTTTTTTATGAAATTTTACTACGCTGACGACGAGGGGTACGAAAACGGTCCCTACGACGACGCGGCTCTGGCGCAGCTGGCCCAAAGCGGCGTCATCGGACGCCATACCATGGTGCGGAACCACATGATGGAAACCGATTGGCGGGAAGCCTGCCGTTACGATTTCCTCCTCCCTCATCTGCCGCCGGACGAAGCGCCTCCGCCGGAGGAGGTGCCGCAGGAGCTGGTGGAAAAATACGGGGTCTATGCCAAGTTTCTCCATGAAAAGCAGGAAAAGGTCTCCGGCAAGTACAATTTCAAGGTCGTTCCCGACTATGCGCGTTTTTTCACCCGCATCAACGTGACCCTTTTCGATCTCCTCATCTACGCGGCCGCAGTCTGGCTGGGCTGCATGTTCATGCTGCTTTTCGTGCACAAGGAGACCTTTGTGCCGGATCCCCCCGCCGCGGCCGCCGTGGAGGAGACGGTTTCGGCTGAGAGCGCCGCCGATACCTCCGCCGCCGGAACCGGCGAGGAGGAGGAAAAGGCGGAAAAAACCCGCCCGGAGCGTCCGCTCTTCAAGGCCTCGTGCACGGTCGAGGACGGCGTTATCCGGTGGGCGGTTTCTCCGTCGAAGGGCTACATCATCCGGACCGACAGCCTGACCGGACCCTTCGGATTCGTGGTTTTCGTCGTCGCCATGGCATGGATGTTCATGTACGCCACCGGAGTGGGGTACGCCGCCCAGACTCCGGGCATGTGGTATTACGGCGTCATGGCGGTGCGCCCCAATCTCAAACCGGTGCTGCCCTTCCGCGGATGGTGCTACACCATGGCCTGGATCCTGCTGGGCTGGACTTTCATCTTTTGCTACTTCTTCATGGGGATGAGTCTGCCGGAAAAGATCACCGGCGTCCGTCTGGTGCGCATCTCCAGCAAATCCCTTAGTAAATAGATGGCACTGCCGAAATGACCGGCGCGCCTTGGGGCGTCCGGCGCAAGTGCGCTTCCGGA
>JAZMZH010000183.1:0-7342 GCA_045585875.1 Victivallaceae bacterium
GTTTCTCCATGGCGGCTCCCGAATCAATGGATTGTTCGGCCCGGCGCATGCCGTCGCGGAGGTCTTCAGCCTTGCCCGCGACCAGGATCGCCGCGCCGCCGTTCAGGACCGTGACGGCGCGGGCGGCCCCCCGCTCCTCCCCGGAGAGCACGGAGCGGAGGATCCGGGCGTTGGTCCGGGCGTCGCCCCCCGGAATCTCTCCGGCGTCGAAGAGTTTGCCCAGGTAGAGTTCCGGGCGCAGGTCGTAGGTGCGGATCTCGCCGTCCTTCAGCTCCGAAACCCGGGTGGGGGCGCAGACGGTGATCTCGTCCATGCCGTCGTGGCCGTGAACCACCATGGCGCGCCGGACATTCAGATCGCGGAGGACTCCGGCGAAAAGTTCGGTGAGTTTGGGGTCGTAGACGCCCAGCAGCTGGGCGTTGGCGTTGGCCGGGTTGATGAGCGGGCCGAGCATGTTGAAGATGGTGCGGATGCCCAGTTCGCGGCGGTAGGGCGCGACGGCGCCCATGACCGGATGGAGCTTGGCGGCGAAGAGGAAGCCGATGCCGTTGTCGATGATGGAATCCTCCACCGCTTCGGGGGGCGCGTCCAGATTCAGTCCCAGCTCGGCGAGGACGTCGGCGGAGCCGCACTGGCTGGAAACCGAACGGTTGCCGTGTTTGGCCACGCCGACGCCCGCTCCGGCGGCGACGAAGGCGCAGGTGGTGGAAATGTTGAAGGTGGAGCGTCCGTTGCGGCGGTCGCCCCCGGTGCCGCAGGTGTCGATGACCTCCCGGGCCCCGTGGTCGATGAAGCGGCATTTGCTCCGGAGCATCCGGGCGGCGCCGGTGAGTTCGCTGCGGGAGGGGCCTTTGGCGCGCAGGGCGGCCAGAAAGGCGCCGATCTGGACCGGCGGCACCTGCCCGGCGGCGATTTTGCCGAGCGCGTCGGCGGTTTCTCCGGCGTCGAGGTCGTTGCCGGCGAGGATTTTTTCGATGAAATCCTTCAGCATGATGCGCCTCCCCGGCGGTGTTCGCCGACCATGCGGATGAAGTTGCGGAGCTGGCGTCTGCCGCTTTGGGTGAGGACGGATTCGGGATGGTACTGGATGCCCTCGATCAGCCGGGTGCGGTGCCGGATGCCCATGAGTTCGCCGTCCTCGCTGGAGGCGGTGGGGATCAGGAAATCCGGCAGGGAATCCCGGTCCACGGCCAGGGAGTGGTAGCGCACCGCCTGAAAGGGGTTTTCCAGTCCGGAAAAGAGGCCCTTGCCGTCATGGGTGATCGCGGAGATCTTGCCGTGCATGAGGCGTTTGGCGTGGACGACTTTCGCGCCGAAGGCGGAGGCGATGGCCTGATGCCCCAGGCAGACGCCCAGGAGCGGCATGTCTCCGGCGCTGCGGATGAGGTCGATCATGATGCCGGCCTTTTCCGGGCGTCCGGGGCCGGGGGAGAGGATGATGGCCTCCGCGCCCGAATGGAGGGCGGCGTCCACGGTGATCTCGTCGTTGCGGACCACGGAAACTTCCTCCCCGAGGGTCTGGAAATACTGCACCAGATTGTAGGTGAACGAGTCGTAATTGTCGATCATGAGAAACATAATGGGGTCTCCGTGCTGTCAGATGATCGGCTGGCGGAGAGCTCTCATCACCGCCGCGCCTTTGTTGAGGGTTTCTTCATACTCCTTTTCGGGGACGGAATCGGCGACGATCCCGGCTCCGGTCTGGAGGGTCAGGCGGCCGCCGCTGATTTCCAGGGTGCGGATCACGATGGCCAGGTCCATGTTTCCGGTGTTGCTGAAGTATCCCACCGCGCCGCCGTAGGCGCCCCGCGCCTCGGGTTCCAGCTCGTTGATGATCTCCATGGCGCGGATCTTGGGGGCGCCGGAGAGGGTGCCCGCCGGAAACGCCGCCGCGGCCAGGTCGAAGGCGTCGAATTCGGGCCGCAGGATGGCGTCGATGTCGGACACCAGGTGCATGACGTGGGAGTAGCGCTGGACTTCCATGAAGGACTTCAGCTGGACGCTGCCGGGTTCGGCGAGGCGGCCCAGGTCGTTGCGTCCGAGGTCCACCAGCATCAGGTGTTCCGCCCGTTCCTTTTCGTCGGAGAGGAGCTCGTCGGCGAGGGCGGCGTCCTCCTGACCGGTGGTGCCCCGGCGGCGGGTCCCGGCGATGGGCCGGATCGAAGCGGTCCCGTTGTCCAGCTTCACCATGGTTTCCGGCGAAGAACCGATCAGCAGGTGATCGCCGTGCTTCAGGAAGAAGAGGTAGGGGGAGGGGTTGATGAGGCGCAGGGCCCGGTAGACGTTGACCGGATCGACCGTTTCCGTCGCGGTGAATTTCTGGGAGGGGACCACCTGGATGATTTCGCCTTGGCGGATGTATTCCCGGGCGCGCTCGACCATGCCGCAGAACTCTTCTTTGGAAATGGAGGGTTTCAGGATGATTTCGGAGGGGGTGTCGGAGAAGGGATGATCCTTGCAGCGGAGCATTTTTTCATGGAGTTCTCCGATCCGTTTCTGGGCGAGGGCGTAATCCGCTTCGGGGTTTTCGCCGGGGCGGACCTCCACGATGATCATCACCGTGTGCCGGAGATTGTCGAAGACGATCATCTCTCCGGTCAGCAGAAACATGGCATCGGGGCTGCCGCTGCGGGTTTTGGGCTCCGGGAGTTTTTCAAACTCTCCGGCGATCTCGTAACTCATGCTGCCCACCGCGCCGCCGGAGAGGGGAGGCAGTCCCTCGGGCGAAGCGGTCCGGTGCTGCCGCAGCACGTCGCGGAGCGCGAAAAAGGGTTTGCCGTCGGGCACGGGCAGCTCGGTGCGGGTTCCGTCGCGGCCGGTGAGAAAGGCGTGTCCGTCCTCCACGGTGAAGACCGCGTAGGGATTCACGCCGATAAAGGAGTAGCGTCCGATGCGTTCGCCGCCCTCCACGCTCTCCAGCAGGAAGACGTTTTCGTCCTCCGCAAAGGCGGAGAGGGCCGAGACGGGGGTCTCCATGTCGGCCAGATATTCCCGAAACACGGGGACGAACCTGGCGCCTTTTTCCGAGAGGCGCACGAACTCGCTGAATTCCGGTTTGAACATTTTTACTTCCTCAAGGTTGTTTTCAAGTCAAAAAGAAAAGCGGACCGCGTTTCCCGAGGGAGCGCGATCCGCCGGATTTCAGCCGCCCGGGCATGACGACGAGGGCGGCAAAGAGGAGGCGGGAACTCTCCCGGGAGAGAGCCGCCGACGCCATCGGAAGACGTTTTCAGAACAGCATTTTTTCATTTTCAGCGATAAAAAAAACGGATCATACCATATCGGGCATGATCCGCGTCACATTTTCGAATTCAGTTTATTTCAACACATACGCAAACACCGAAACACAGCGCGGACCATTACAGCCAGCCCTGCCAGCGCCAGAAAAAGGCATTGTTTGCGATGTGCGTCATAGTATCGTCGATCCCTTTCTTTTCGACATACTGTATAATTTAACGGCGTATTTACGAAAAAGCAAATCGGCTTTTGAAAAAAAGTGAAAAAAACATATTCCCGGCGGGATCCTCGCCGTACCCCGGCGCTTTATTCCCACTCGATGGTGCTCGGCGGCTTGGAGGTCACGTCGTACACCACCCGGTTGACATTTTTCACCTCGTTCACGATCCGCCGGGAAATCCGGTCCGGCACTTCCCAGGGCAGGTGTGCCCATTCCGCCGTCATCCCGTCCCGGCTCTCCACCGCCCGGATCGCGAACACGTTGTCATAAGTCCGTTCGTCGCCCATGACGCCCACGGAGCGCACCGGCAGAAACATTTCGAAACGGAGATCGCCGGAGAGAGAGGACTTCGCGTCGAACAGCGTATGTTTCGCATAGAATCCACTGCCGTCATCTGTGCATGTCCTTTTATTCCGCTTTTTATCATTCCGAATCCGAAGGCGTTTCCCGGGAAATATGCAAATTAACCAATCATAAAACTTGATTTTTTTTAAATAAATGCTATTTTAAGAGTTGTTAAGTGAGAGAGGAATAGGGCATGACGAAGAAAACTGTTGATCTGCTGCCCCGGCCGGAACGGATTTTAGCCGGTCTGGGGGAAAATATCCGTCTGGCGCGTCTCCGGCGCAACATTACCGCCAAACTCGAGGCGGAACGCGCCGGGATCAGTATCGCCACGCTGGCGAAAATCGAAGCCGGTTCCCCATCGGTTTCCATCGGCAACTATATGCAGGTCCTGATGACGCTGGGACTGGACGGGGACATGGCGAAAGTGGCGCTGGACGATGAGCTGGGAAGAAAAATCCAGGACGCCGGACTGACAGTCCGCAGACGTGCATCCAAGCGAGGGTAAAAATGAGCGGCCGAAACCGGATATACGTTTACTTTCACCACGACACGGAAAACCCGGAACGTCTCGGCGTGATCTCGGTCCAATCGACTCGCGGGAAGGAATTTTTTTCCTTCGAGTTTGACAGAGAATGGCTGAAGAAGCACCCGGATCGGATTCTCGATCCCGACCTGCAGCTTTACGCCGGGCCGCAGTTTACCGAAAAAAACAACTTCGGGATCTTCATGGATTCCGCACCCGACCGCTGGGGACGCAAATTGATCCTGCGGCGCGAGGCTTTGCGGGCAAGGAAAGCGGGGGAACAGCCAAAAGTTTTGCAGGAGTCGGATTTCCTGCTCGGTGTTTACGATGAGACCCGGATGGGCGCTTTGCGGTTCAAAACCGAGGAGGACGGCTGTTTCCTGAACAACGACGGCAATCTGGCGGCGCCGCCGTGGGCAAGGCTCCGGGAATTGGAGGAAGCCTGCCGCAGGCTTGGCGATGACCGGGAGCCGGGAGAAGATGAAAAATGGCTGAATATGCTGATTGCGCCGGGTTCGTCGCTGGGGGGAGCAAGACCGAAAGCGACGATTGCCGCACCGGATGGAACTTTATGGATCGCCAAGTTTCCAAGCCATGACGATCATTCCAACATTTCCGCCTGGGAGTATGCCGTCATGCGGATGGCGCACGAGTGCGGGATGGATGTCCCCGACTGCAAACTGGAAAAGTTTTCCAGATACGGCTCGACGTTTTTAGTCAAACGCTTCGACCGGCAGGGGAAAAGACGCATCCATTTCTCTTCCGCCATGACTTTGCTGGGCAAAACCGACGGAGCGGATTCTCGGGACGGCAGCAGTTATCTGGAACTGGCGGAATTCATCATGCGCTGCGGAGCGGAACCGGAACGCGACCTGCGCGAGCTCTGGCGCAGGATCGTTTTTTCCATCGCCGTGTCCAATACCGACGATCATTTGCGGAACCACGGTTTCCTGCTGACGAAGGCCGGTTGGAGACTGTCGCCCGCTTACGATATCAACCCGAATCCTCAGGGATATGGATTGTCGCTGAATATTTCCGAATCGGACAATGCCCTCGATTTTTCTCTGGCGCTGACAAGCGCGCATTTCTTCCGGCTTTCCTCCTCGGAAGCGGAGCGCATCCTGAAGAAGGTAAAAGGCGCAGTGTCGCGCTGGAAAACATATGCGAATGCTGTCGGAATCCCCCGTCCCGAGCAGGATGCGATGGAGACCGCATTTCATTACTGATCCGGCTGGTTTCAGAAAAATCCGCACAGACCGTTATGGATCATTCGCAACTGCGAGCGCGGCTATTCCCACTCGATGGTGCTCGGCGGCTTGGAGGTCACGTCGTACACCACCCGGTTGACATTTTTCACTTCGTTCACGATCCGCCGGGAAATCCGGTCCAGCACTTCCCAGGGCAGGCGGGCCCATTCCGCCGTCATCCCGTCCCGGCTCTCCACCGCCCGGATCGCGATCACGTTGTCATAAGTCCGTTCGTCGCCCATGACGCCCACGGAGCGCACCGGCAGAAAGACTCCGAAACTCTGCCAGAGCTCCCGGTACAGTCCCGCGGCTTTGATCTCCTCGTTGATCACGGCGTCGGCTTCCCGCAGGATCCGCAGATTTTCCGAAGTGACTTCCCCCAGGACCCGGACGCCCAGCCCCGGCCCCGGGAAAGGCTGGCGCATGATCAGCTCCTCCGGCAGTCCCAGCTGCCGTCCCACCTCCCGCACCTCGTCCTTAAAGAGCCGGGAGAGGGGTTCCAGCAGCTTCAGCTTCATGGTTTCGGGCAGGCCGCCCACATTGTGATGGCTCTTGATGACCGCGCTGGGATTTCCGTCGATGGAGACGCTCTCGATGACGTCCGGGTAGGTGGTGCCCTGCGCGAGAAATTCCACGTCCGGAATCTCAAGGGCCGCGCGCTCGAAGACCTCAATGAAGGTCCTGCCGATGATCTTGCGCTTCCGCTCCGGTTCGCCGACCCCGGCGAGCCGCTTCAGAAACTCCTCCGAGGCGTCCACGTACTTGAGCCGGATGCTGAAAGCCCCTCCGAAGAGCTCCCGCACCAGCTCGGCTTCGTTTTTGCGGAGCAGCCCGTTGTTGACGAAAATACAGGTCAGGCGCTCTCCCACGGCCCGGTGGATCAGCGCCGCCGCCACCGACGAATCCACCCCGCCGGAGAGGCCGAGGATGACGTTTCCGCCCGCGGTCCGCTCCCGGATGTCGGCGACGGCGCTCTCGATGAAGGATTTCATGTTCCAGCTGCCGGAGCACTTGCAGATGCGGCGGCAGAAGTTGCCGATGATGACGCCGCCCAGGGGCGTGTGCGCCACCTCGGGGTGAAACTGGATGCCGTAAAGGCGTCGGCCGGGGTCCTCGACGGCGGCGAATTCCGTGTTTTCGGAGGAACCCGTGCGGCGGAATCCCTCCGGAGGCGCCGCCACCTTGTCCCCGTGGGACATCCAGACGGTCAGCTCCTCCGGCAGATCGGCCAGCAGCTCGGATCCGGACGCCCGGCGCAGCAGGGCCTTGCCGTATTCGCGGGCCGCGCCCCGTTTGACTTCGCCGCCCAGCAGCACGGTCATGAGCTGCATCCCGTAGCAGATGCCCAGCACCGGGATGCCGAGACGGAAGATTTCCGCGTCGCACCGGGGCGCTCCCTCCTGATAAACGCTCGCGGGCCCGCCGCTGAGGATGATGCCCGAGGGGGCGAGAGCGCGGATCTCGTCGGCGGAACTCCGCCAGGAGATGATGCGGCTGTAAATATGGGCCTCCCGGACGCGGCGGGCGATGAGCTGGCTGTATTGGGAGCCGAAATCGAGGATCAGGATGAATTCACTGGTTTTCATGATTTTTCTCCAAAACGAGGTGCCGGTGGTATTCCTGGAGGGAACAGACTTCGAAACGGCCGAATTCCAGCTGATCCCGGATCGCCTCCAGCGCGGCCGCCGCTCCGGAGACGGTGGTGGAGATCGGGATGCCCGCGGCGATGGCGCCGGAACGCATCCGGACCTCGTCGGTCATCGCCTC
>JAZMZH010000184.1:0-5847 GCA_045585875.1 Victivallaceae bacterium
GACACCAGCCCGGTGCTGTCTGGCGGCAAGCCCGGTCCGCATAAGATTCAGGGCATTGGTGCGGGCTTCGTACCGAAAGTACTGAATACGGGTATCATCACCGAGATAATTCAAGTTTCCGCGGAAAACGCCGGCAAGACAGCCCGTGCGGCGGCAGCGCAGGAAGGACTGCTCGTCGGCATCAGCTCCGGCGCGGCGTTGTATGCGGCACTGGAACTTGCCAAGAAACCGGAATTTTCCGGCAAACGCATCGTCGCCCTGCTGCCGGATACCGGTGAACGGTATCTCTCGACGTGGCTCTTCAGCGAATAAAACCGCCATGACTATGTTTGAAAACAGGAGATTCTCAAAATGAGGAAAGTTCTTTTTGTCGTTGCGGCGGCGATTGGAATCGTTGCCGCTGCGTTTGCTGCCGAAGTCAATGATTGCTGTACCCCAGCGCAGAAATGTTGTTCTGTCAAGAGTCAATGCTGTAAAAAAGCTGTGAAGAACGAATGCTGCAAAAAAGCTCTGAAATGCTGTGCAGACAAGGCTGATTGTTGCAAAGACTCCGCCCGAAAAGAATGTTGCGATAGCAAGAAGGCGCAGAAATGCTGTTCGGAAGCTGCAGATTGTTGCGAAACATCGGGTAAATAACAATTGGAAAACCCAATGAATCGCGAAATTGCCTGGAATCTGCTGACAAGATATAATCGGGAACCATTTCATCTGCGTCATGCCCTGACCGTGGAGAGGGTCATGCGTCATATTGCCGAAACAAACGGTTTTCCCGATGAAGCAGATTTTTGGGGGATCGTGGGTCTTCTTCACGACATCGACTTTGAGAAATTTCCAGAGGAGCATTGCCGGAAAGCGCCGGAACTCCTGCGAGAGATCAATGCCTCGGAAGCTCTGATTCATGCAGTTGTCTCGCATGGCTGGAACATCACGGTCGATGTCCGGCCGAAACATTTCATGGAAAAAGTCCTCTATGCAGTGGACGAGCTGACAGGTCTTGTGTGGGCGACTGCACTGATGCGCCCTTCACGAAGCGTTCAGGATATGGAGGTCAAATCGGTCAAAAAGAAGTTCAAGGACACAAAATTCGCCGCAGGATGTTCGCGCGAAGTCATCACGATGGGTGCGGACCTGCTGGGCTGGTCCCTGGACGAATTGATCGAAAAAACCATCGGAGCAATGAGAAGTTGCGAAAACGAAGTCGATCGGATTGCGGCGGAATTTTCCCAGAGGGCGAAATGACTGTTGAAGAAGAAATCGCTTTTCTAAAGCAAAAACATCGTGCGCTGATCCTGGCGCATAATTATACCCTGCCGGAGATCCAGGACATCGCCGATTTCGTCGGCGATTCGCTGGAACTTTCGCGCAAGGCGGCGGAGTGTCACGCTCCCGTGATCGTCTTCTGCGGCGTCCGCTTCATGGCGGAGACCGCGAAAACCCTTTCGCCGGAGTCCATCGTGCTGCACCCCAATCCTTACTCCGGCTGCCCCATGGCGGACATGGCTTCGCCGGAAGCGGTGGCGGAGTATCGGGAAAAACATCCCGACACTCTGGTCGTAGCCTACGTGAACACCACCGCGGCGACCAAGACCGAGGTCGATCTCTGCTGCACCAGCGGCAATGCGGAAAAACTGATCGCCGGACTTCCCGCCGATCGGAAGACCCTTTTCCTGCCGGACGCCAATCTGGGCGCGAACCTCAACCGCAAGCTGGGGCGGAAGATGGATCTGTGGCCGGGGTGCTGTCCCACCCACAACAAAATTCTGCCCGAACACATCACGGCGGCCAAGGAGAAGCATCCCGGCGCGCTGGTGCTGGTACATCCCGAATGCACTCCCGCCGTAGTCGCGCTGGCGGACCGGGCGCTTTCCACCGGCGGCATGCTGAAGTTCGTGCGGGAATCGGAACAGGAAGAGTTCATCATCGGCACGGAGTGCGGCATTTTGCACCGGATGCGGAAGGAGAATCCGGGGAAAAAGTTTTATCCGCTCGAACCCGCCGTGGTTTGTCCGAACATGAAAAAGATCACACAGGAAGACGTGCTTTTCGCCCTGCGCGACCTCGCGCCCCGGATCGAACTCGACGAGGAGATGAGGGAGAAAGCGAAAGCGCCCATCGACCGGATGCTGGAGGTCCTGCCGTGAAGATCGCGGTCGGACTTTCCGGCGGCGTGGATTCCGCGGTCGCCGCCGCGCTGCTGAAATCGCAGGGACATGAGGTCGTCGGCATCACCATGAAGCTCTGGCGCGAGGGGCGCTACCGGGGCGGACCCAGGGACGCCTGTTTTGGCCCCGGCGAAGCGGAGGACATCGCGCGGGCGGACAATCTGTGCCGGGCGCTCGATATCCCGTATCATGTTTTCGATTGTGCCGACGAGTATGAAAAGGTCGTGCTGGACTATTTCCGCTCGGAATATCTTGCGGGGAAGACGCCGAATCCGTGTGTGCGATGCAACGCCTTCATGAAGTTCGGCGTTCTGCCGAATCTGGCACGGAAATCCGGCATCGATTTCGACAAATTCGCCACGGGACATTACGCTCGGATCAGGGAAGAGAACGGTGTCTTTCATCTGTTCCGCAGCGCGGACGAGAAAAAGGACCAGTCCTATTTTCTCTACCGGCTGAAACAACCGCAGCTGGCGAATCTGTTCTTTCCGCTGGGCGGTCTGCACAAGACCGAGGTCCGCGAACTGGCCGCGAAATTCGGTCTTGACGTGAAGGATAAGCCGGACAGTCAGGATTTCTACAGCGGCGACCATACCGAACTCTTGAATACGCCGCCGCGCCGGGGCAATATCGTCGATACCGCGGGGAACGTGCTCGGCACCCATGAAGGCTTCTGGAATTACACCATCGGTCAGCGCAAAGGCCTGGGTATCGCGGCGAAACACCCGCTGTACGTGCTGGAACTGGATCCCTGCCGGAACGAGGTGGTGGTCGGGAATGCGGAGGATACGCTCAAACACGAATTGAAACTGGTCGACTGCTCGTGGATCGCGGGCGACGCTCCGGTCGGCGAGGTGCAGGTCAAAGTCCGTTCCGCTTCGAAACTGCTTCCCGCCGTGTTCGAAAAACCCACACTGCAATTCCCGGACGGCGTTTCCGCCGCCGCCCGGGGACAGTCCGCCGTGCTCTACCGGGAAAACGAAGTGCTGGGCGGCGGGATCATCGCCGAGGTGAGGTAAGATGGAACCCCTGATCGAAAAAGCTCTGCTGCGGCCGTATAATCTGGCTCATGACGAGATCGTTTCCCTGCTGTCGCGGGAAGATACGGCGGAACTGTTTTCCGCCGCGTATGAACTGAAGTGCCGTTACATCGGCAAGGTCGTGTCGCTGCGTGGATTGATCGAACTGGGCAATCATTGCGCCAAAAACTGTTTTTACTGCGGCATCCGGCACGGCAATCCGAATGTGCGACGCTACCGTCTTTCCGAAGACGATGTGGTGCGTATGGCGCGCTGGAGCTTCGAGCAGGGCTACGGCTCGGTGGTGCTGCAGTCCGGCGAGATCGAATCGGAGGAGAATACCGAATATATCGGGCGCATTTTGAAACGCATCCGCGATTTCGGCGGAGACGCCTTCGGCATCACGCTGTGTCTGGGCGAGCAGACGGAGGAGGTTTACCGTTTCTGGCGCGAGGCGGGAGCGCACCGCTATCTCCTGCGGATCGAAAGCTCCGTGCCTGAACTGTATGCGAAACTGCATCCCGCCGATCACTCCCACGCCCGCCGGGTCAAGTGCCTGCGGGTATTGAAAAAACTCGGCTATCAGACGGGGAGCGGCGTCATGTGCGGGTTGCCGGGGCAGACTTTGGATGACCTCGCACACGACATCGGATTTTATCGCGATATGGATCTCGACATGATCGGCATGGGGCCATATCTCCCGCATAAAGACACTCCGCTCGGCAAGGATATCGAGCTCACGACCGAGTATGCGGCAAAACAGCTGAACCTCGGGCTGAAGATGATCGCGGTGACGCGGCTTTATCTGCACGATGTGAACATCGCCGCGACCACGGCGCTGCAGGCGCTCGACGACCGGGGACGGGAACAGGGCCTCCTTGCGGGCGCGAACGTGATGATGCCCAACGTCACCGATACGGAATACCGGGAAAATTATCAGCTTTACGAAAACAAGCCGTGCCTGGACGAAAATTCGTCGAAATGCCGGAATTGTCTCAACTGGCGTGTGCTTGCCATCGGCGAAAAAATCAACTGGGGAGAACGCGGCGACTCGCCGCATTATTATAAGGAACGGGAAAAATGAAACTCCATCCCGCGGTGGAAACCGCGTATAAAGTTTTGGACGGCAAACCTTTGAGCGAAGCGGAAGCGCTTGCGTTGACGGAGCTTTCCGGCAACGACATCCTCGATCTCGTTTCGCTCGCCAACAAGGTGCGCGACAAGTTCGCCCCCAAGATCGTGCCGTGTTCGATCATCAACGCCAAATCGGGCGTCTGTTCGCAGAATTGCAAATTCTGCGCGCAGTCGGCGCACCATGCGACCGGCATCGACACCTACCCGCTGCTCGCCCCGGAGGAGATAATCGCTTCCGCGCGGAAGGTCTACTCGGAGGGCGTCCGCTCCTACGGGATCGTGACGAGCGGCTGCGGCTATTTGGACGCGGACGATCCGGAGTTCCGGAAGATCCTCGGGGCGATGGATCGGCTCCATGCGGAGTTCCCCGACCTCAAGGTCTGCGTCTCGCTCGGCATTTTGAGTGAGGAGACCGCGAAGGCGCTCGCCGAACACGGCGCGTACCGCTACAACATGAATCTGCAGACCAATCCCGCGCGCTACGCCGAACTCGTGAGCGACACCCATACCATCGAAGAAAAAATACGCACCATCAAATATTTGCAGAAATACCGCGTTTCGATCTGCTGCGGCGGCATCTTCGGCATGGGCGAAACTTGGGAAGACCGGGTCAAGATGGCGTTCGCCTGCCGCGAGCTCGATGCGGACGGCATCCCGCTCAACGTCCTGCTGCCGATACCCGGCACGCCGCTGGAAGACCGCCCCGTGATGTCCCCCGCCGAGGTCGCCAAGGCATTCGCGATCTTCCGGCTGGTCAATCCGGCGAAGACGGTCAAATTCGCCGCCGGACGCGAGACGACGATGAAGGATTTTCAGGGGCTGCTAATGCTGGCGGGCATGAACTCGTTCATCACCGGCGGCTATCTCACCACCCGCGGCAGATCGGTGGCCGAGGACAAAAAATTTTTGCGCGATCTCAACGATTTCACATCAAACCGATAAGGAATTTTCATCATGAAAGAACTCATCATCGGCGGACGCAAATTTACCAACCGCTTTTTCCTCGGCACGGGGAAATTCGCTTCGACGGAAATCTTCGAGCAGGCGCTGGCCGCCTCGGAAACGGAACTCGTCCCCGTTGCTTTGACCCGCGTCCATGAGGATGACGCCGAGCACGACGACATTTTGAAAGTCATCGACCGCAATAAGGTCGAAGTCATGCTCAACACTTCCGGTGCACGCAACGCGGAGGAAGCGGTGAAGATCGGGCTCATCGGCGAGGCGGCCGGATTCAAGTGGATCAAACTGGAGATCCACCCCGACGCCCGCTATCTCTTGCCCGATCCTATCGAAACGCTGAAAGCCGTGGAGACGCTCGCCAAGCGCGGCCTCGTCGTGCTGCCCTACGTCAACGCCGACCCGGTGCTGGCGCGTCACCTCGAAGACGCGGGCGCCGCCGCCGTGATGCCGCTGGGGTCTCCCATCGGTTCCAACAAGGGGATCCGCACCCGCGATATGATCGAGATCATTGTGGAACAGAGCCACATTCCGGTCGTGGTCGATGCAGGGATCGGCCTGCCCTCGCACGCGGC
>JAZMZH010000185.1:0-3530 GCA_045585875.1 Victivallaceae bacterium
GTTCCGGCGGGGGTGTTCTGCCTCGGCGCGGTCTGGCTGCTGAACCGCTTCGGCGGCGACCGTCAGACATTTCTCTACTGCCTGCTGGCGCTGCAGCTCTTCTCTTTGCTCTTCGAATTTCCCGGCATCCGGGCGATCATAGCGGTCCGCTGTCCGGAAACGCCGGAAACCTCCGCCGCCGAATCCCCGGAAGCGCCCCGGCGCGCCCGGATATGGGAAATTTTCCGCCATCCGGAGATGATGCGGCTCCTGGCGCTGATGACGACGCAGGGGGTGTGGATGGGGCTGGTGTCCACCTATTTCGTCGTCTATCTTCTGAAAATCCGGCACTGGGACCCCGCCATTCTGCCCTGCGCGGAACTGGCGCTGGGAATTCTCGCCTTTCTGGCCGCGTCAAAAGTCGGACGTCTGGCGGGCAGGATCGGGTACATGAAGGTCTTCGCGGCCGGGACGCTGGCGATCTTCGCCGTGCAGGCGCTGTGGCTCACCTTTTGGAAATCGACATGGATGCTGATCGTCTTCGCGATATTCATCTACAACGGCAACAACGGTTTGCTCGCGGTCCTCTGCCGCGGGCTGGAGGGGACCGCCACGACGGCGCTGGCGAAACCGGGACTGGAGGAGCTATACATCGCGGCGGGCACGCTGGCCTTTTCGCTCGGATGTTTCGGCGGGTGTCTCGCGGCAGGACATCTCTTCGGCGCGATCGGCGGCGAGGAGACGGCGCGGTTCATCCCGTATTTCCGGTACACGCTTATCCTGCCGCCGGTGATGTTTCTCTTCACGCTTCCCCTGCCGAAATTCCGGCGGGAAACCCCGATTCAATCCTGAACTGCGTATGCGGCTTCGGAAATTCCGATCCGCTGCAATTTTAACTCAAAGGGGAAAAAAATGACAAAGCAATCCGCCAGGAAAACTGAATCCGGACCATCGGAAACGCGCATCGCGGATTTTCGCGAGGCCCTTTCGGCAACCGCCCCGGCAGTCGGGGAGAAAGGCCGTCAATGGGAAACGGCCGATTACACCAC
The DNA here is from genome assembly GCA_045585875.1 of Victivallaceae bacterium. Taxonomy (GTDB): domain Bacteria; phylum Verrucomicrobiota; class Lentisphaeria; order Victivallales; family Victivallaceae; genus JAVBQJ01. The sequence goes on from JAZMZH010000185.1 coordinate 1,029, forward strand.
GACCGGCGGCGACGGCGTCATGCTCCTCTGCCGCCCCCATTGCACGCCGGAACCCGTCACGGTGCGTCCGCAACTGACCGGCTGGCACCGCATTTATGTATGCCTGGTCTGCAACGGCTTCCCAAGCCCCGGGCTGACCCTGAAGCTCACGGGGGACCTCGGAGCCGGTTTCTTCCGCCGCACCCTCCCGAATCCGAAATATCCCATCTGGAGCTACATGGAGCAGGCGGAGGAGTGCTTCTGGCAGTGTGCGGACATGACGGGGCAGGAGATCACCGTTTCGAAACTGCAGGATGATTCCCCTTTCATGATCGGCCTTCTCTGGGTTCGCTTCGAACCCATGAGCGAAGAGGAAGTCCGGGCGCATCTTGCGGACCGCAGCAGCCGCCGGTTGCGGAACGGACTCCACGCGCACACGGACCTGGACTGGATCGGTCTGGTGCAAAAGGCTCCCCGGGACCTTTTCGACCCCTTTGTGAAGAGCATGACGGACTCGGACGCGGAACTTCTCTCCGTGGAGTTCTATCCGCTGCTGATGAACAGAAAGTTTGTGGAAGCGCAGGCTTCGCAGGCCGAAGGAGATACGAGATTCAAGGGCTTCCGCGAACTGCTGAAGAATCCCCGGGAACCCTATTCCCGGATGACGGAGCTGTGTCACGAGCAGGGGATGCGCGTGTATGCCGCGCTGCGCCATTGCCTCCCCGTCAGCCCGATCCCGTTCGACGCCTCCGCGCTTGCGCTGGATTTCGCGTCCGACCACCCCGAGCTTTACTGCGTTGACCGGGACGGCGAACCCTTTTCGGTCATTTCGTACGCCTACCCGGAGGCCGGAGACTACATCATCGGCGAATGTCTGAAGGTGCTGCCGTACGGTTTCGACGGGATCAACCTCTTCTTTCACCGGGGCGTCATGACGGCCTTTGAACAGCCGGTGCTGGACCGTTTTCACGCCCTCCATCCCGATGCGGACGCGCGCCTGCTCCCGCTGGACGATCCGCGTCTGGTGCGCGTCCACTGCGACCTGATGACGGATTTCATGCGCAAATTGCGCGGGGCCCTGGACGACTGGGCCGCGGCCCGCGGGTGCAAACGTCCGGGACTGGCCGTGACGGGATGCTGCAGTCTGGAGGACAATGTGCGCTTCGGCGTGGATGTGGCCCGCTGGGCGGAGGAGGGCATCATCGACACGATGGTGGTCGGAAACATGAGCGTCTTTGAGGACATCGACTCGTTTCGGGATGAAGCAAACCCCTCCCTTGTCGATCTGGAGAAATACCGCGAAATCAAATACCGCGGGGCGCTGTCGCCCATTCGGCGTTTCTGCGACAACGACATCGACCGGATGCTGAAGGCCCTGCCGCCCTATCTGGAATTGCAGAAGCGCACGGGGCTGACCGTCTATTTCGAGGTGCCGTGGGAATGTTCACGGGCGCCGGAATTTTTCCGCGACTACGCCATGCGGCTTTATGAAGCGGGGGCGACGCACCTCTCCCTGTGGGACGCCTTTCACACGCGGGTGATGAACCGCGCGGAATGGAATGCGGTGTCGCGCCTGGGCCATCGGGATGAGCTGAGCCAAATGCCTGCCGACCGGGACGGGTACGGACGCACCTGGCGCATGCTCTCCATCAACGGCATCAGTTTCGCCGCCTACCATCCCGCATGGAGGGGATAGGGTGTTCCGTCGTTGACGGCACGGTCGAAAGCAACGGCGGCGAATGTTCGGCCTGATTGTTTTTTTCCGTTTTTTTTCAGGATCTGCGGCAATAAACCGCCGTTCCGACGCTTCTCACTTTTCGGAAACAGCAAATGCGCTGAATATCCGAACCAAAACAAGGAGAGCAACATGAAGAAGAACGTACTTCTGATCGCCGCCAGCCTGTTCTGCGGAGCCGCCCTTTTCGCCGACGCCCCCGAAGGCGCCCCCGCGCCCTCCGGCAAAGATCGCCCCGACGGCCCCCGGGCCGAACATCGCCAGCCGGGCCGTCCGGGAATGCCGGGAGGTCAGTTCAGCGAAGCCGACCGGGTGATCTACATCCTTGCCGAAGCCTATAAGGCCACCGACAACGAGGAAACCCGCGCCGCCATCGAGAAAGATCTGAAAGCCCGGCTGACCGAGGCCATCGCCAAACGTGCTCAGGCTGAAAACGAAAAGCTCAAAGACGCGGAGAGCGAGCTCGCGCAGAAGCTCGCCGATCCGGAAAAGTTCGCCGATGAGATTTTCAAGAAGATCACCTCCACCGACTTCAAACCCGGATTCGGCGGTCCCCGCGGTCAGGGATTCGGCCCCGGACAGGGCTTCGGTCCCGGCGGACAGCGCGGTCCCCGCGGCGACGGTCAGGGTTTCGGTCCCGGCGGACGGCGCGGCCCCCGCGGCAACGGTCAGGACTTCGGTCCCGGCGGACGGCGCGGCCCCCGCGAGAACGGCAATGATCGCCGTCCCGATGGCGCCGCAGACGGAGACGCCCCCGGCGATGAAGGTCCGGTCGAATTCGACGATTG
>JAZMZH010000186.1:0-7465 GCA_045585875.1 Victivallaceae bacterium
CTCCGGTCAGCCGGGCGACGGTTTCGGAGGGGGCGGTGCGGGGATAGACCGTGAGTTCTTCGGGGCCGGCCAGCTCCCGCCAGTCCATATCCCCGGGATTCATGGGGAAGCCGTCGGTGACAACGATTTTCATATTTTTCTCCGGATTTTATCGTCGGACGCGCGTCATCCTGTTTTCTGCGGCGGATGCGGGAAGCCCGCGGGCGGCCCGGGTCAGAGCCACTTTTTCCTGCGGAAGAATACCAGCATGGCTCCGGCGATGGCGATCATCAGCAGCCATGCGGTGCCGTAGCCGAATTTCCAGTTCAATTCCGGCATGGTGTTGAAGTTCATGCCGTAGACGCCGGTGATAAAAGTGAGAGGGATGAAGATGGTGGATATGATGGTCAGCACCTTCATGACTTCGCCCATCCGGTAGTTGGCGTTGGAGAGATGGCTGTCGATGATGCCGGTGAGCATATCCCGGAGGTTTTCCACGGTGTCTATGGCATGGACCACATGGTCGTAAATATCCCTGAGATAGATGCCCAGGGAGTCGTTGATGAGGGGGGACTCGGTTTTGTCCAGCCGGTTGATGAGCTCCCGCACCGGCCAGATGGACCTGCGCAGGACCAGCAGTTCCCGCTTCAGCAGATAGACCCGCTCCGAACGGGTGGGCTGGGGGACGTCCAGCATCTCCTCCTCGATGTCGTCGATCTGTTCGCCGATCTCCTCCAGGGAGAGGAAATACTCGTCCACGATGGCATCCAGCAGGGAATAAAGCAGGTAATCGCTGCCGAAGTTGCAGATTTTGCTCTTCCCCGATCTCAGTCGGTTGCGGATGAGGTCGAAGACGTTTCCGGGCTTTTCCTGAAAACTGATCACCGTGTCCTGAAGGAGGATGAGACTGATCTGCTCGCTCTCCACCTGGATGTTTTCCTGATCGTAGGAGATCATCTTAAGCACGCAGAATACGTAGTCGTCGAATTCCTCGATTTTCGGTCTCTGGCCGGTGTGGAGGATGTCCTCCTGCACCATGGGGTGGACGCCGTGGGCGTTGCACAGATCCTTGACCAGCTCCACGTCGCACACTCCGTCGACGTTCAGCCAGGTGACGGGGAAGGATTTCAGCTCCTCCAGATCTTCGGGCGTGTGGATTTCCTTTTCCAGCCAGCGGTCGGGGCCGTAGCCGATGGCCACCGCACGGACGGTCTGACAGAAATCTCCGGTGTAGATCAGGGTTTCCGGGGGCGCGCCGGCTTTGTCGGCGTAGGTGCTGATGTTGTCAGCAATGGTTATTTCCCGATTGTGTTTCACCAGAGGATCCTCCCGAAATCTACGACGGCACTGCCAAAACGATCGGCGTTGCTTATGGAGCGACACCGTCTCCTACAAATATAGCATGAAAGGGGAATCATGCAAGTCAAAAAGCTCAAAAAACCTTGCAAAACCGTGTAATATCCGCAAGACGGTGCTGTCAGACTGCCGGGCCGTCGGCAGGGGAGGCTCGCAGATCATGAGGGGGGCGGCGAATCGGGTTGCGCAGGGAAACGGTTTGAGGGTATTGCGGCGACGTTAAAACAGCCGGAGCGCCTTGCAGAAGTTCGAAATGGGAAAATGCCGTTGCGTGGTATCACAAACCGCTCCGCGCTTCTCCTGCTTTTCCCGGATGCACCGCCTGGTGCGCAATCAGTTTGGCAAATGCGCCGGGGAGCGGACGGTTTCCCGGTTCGCTCCACTCAAATTCCGGATTTTCCCTCCCGCACTCCACTGCCTGCACCAGCATGCGCCACTCCAGATGCGTGAAAACGTGACGACTGCGGAATGTCGCCCGGACCGTGCCGAACGACGCCCCCCACTCCGGGTTTTCTCCCGGCAGATTCGGCAACTCCCACAACCCGGCCAGCACGCCCCCCTCCGGCCGCCGCCGCAGAGCGATCCGACCGCGGCAGCGCAGGATCAGGACGGTGAGAAGTTGGACTTTTCTCCGGACACGGACGGCCGGCGGAGGAAATTCCCCCGTCCGGCCGAGCGCGAGGGCGCGGCAGTCGGAGGCGAGCGGACAGGAGGCGCACAGAGGTTCGCCGTTGGGCAGACAGACTGTCGCGCCGAGTTCCATGAGGCTCTGGGTGAAATCGCCGCACCGGCCGGGCGGGTAACACGCTTTCAGCACCGCTTCCGCGCTTCCGACGTCCGCCGCCGCCGCGTAAAACCGGGAGAGAAGCCGCAGTACATTTCCATCCACCGCCGGAACCGCTTCCTCGAAAGCGATGGAGGCGATCGCGCCCGCGGTGTATCGCCCGATGCCGGGCAGTCCGCGCAATTCCGACGCCGCGGCGGGGAAACGGCCTCCGTATTTCGCGACAACGATCCGGGCGCACTGCTTCAGGTAACGGGCGCGGCGGTAGTAGCCGAGGCCCGCCCAGAGCTTCATCAGTTCCTCCTCCCCGACGGCGGCGAGAGAATCGACATCCGGCAGAGCTTTCATGAAGCGTTCAAAGTACGGCTTGACAGCCTCGACCCGCGTCTGCTGGAGCATGATCTCGGAGACCCAGACCCGATAGGGATCGCGGTCGGCGCGCCACGGCAGGACGCGCTTGTGCGCGTGATACCATGCGATCAGACGCGGTGCGAAATCCTCCGGAAGCGGGGGCAGTGCGGGAGAAGCGGACAAAATGCGGACCTTTCCATGACAGATACGGCTCTGGGGGCATCCCGTCTTTTAAAGTATCATCGTTTTGAAAATCTGCAAACAGGTACGGCGGATTCTCCCCTGACGGCACTTTTTTTTGAAAAATTTCCCGCCGCCAAAGTGAAAGCCGGAATTTTTCGTGCTATATTATGAAACCCTGTGTCGGGTTGTGTCAGGCCGGGGATGTACCGATTTGTAAAAATGCTTCAAAAAACCTATAACATCCGCTTTGAAAAGGTCATATACGGCGGAGACGCCATCGGCCGTCTCCCGGACGGCCGCGTCGTGATGACTCCCGGGGTTCTGCCGGGAGAGGCCGCCCGGGTCCGGATCACCGGCGAACACCCCGACCGGGTTCGCGCCGAACTCCTGGAGCTCCTCGAATCCAGCCCCCATCGCACGCCGCCGGAGTGCCCCTGGTCCTTCCGCTGTCCCGGATGCCGCTACGATCACTGCACGGCCGAAGCGGAAACCGCCATGAAAAGACGGCAGCTGAGAGAGTTCCTGAGACATCTCCCCTCCGGCGCCGTGGCCGGGGACGCGCTCCAGCCCTCTCCGCTCCCGGTCAGTCTCCGGGCATACCGCAACAAGATCGAGATGCTGACCGAGCGCTCGGGCGGCCTGCCCCGGCTGGGGTACAGTCTCTCCGGCGGCGATGTGCTGGACATCCCGGAGTGCCGGTTGGCCGACCCGGCCATCAGCGGGCGTCTGAAGGAATTGAGGGCGGACCCGGGATTCATGGCCACCCTTCATCACCGGATGCGGCTGACCCTGCGCAGCGATGCCGCGAACACGGTGCATATCCGGCGCGGAAGCGCGGCCGCCGCCCGGGAACTGCTCCGGCAGCGGCTGCCCGACGGCAAGGATTTCTGGGTCCCCGACAACGGGTTCTTTCAGGTGAACAACGGAGCTCTGGCGCTGCTCTGGGAGGAGGTGACGGAGGTGATGCGTCTCGCCGGATGCGGACCGGAGGGCGGAATCTTCGTGGACGCCTACGCCGGAAGCGGACTTTTTTCCTGCTGCGCCGCCGCCTGCGGCGTGAAAAATATCATCGCCGTGGAGAGCAACCCGGACTCAGTGGGATCGGCCGAACGCAACTTCGCCGTCCGGGGGCGCGACGACATAACCATCCGCGCCGGGGACGCCGGGGAGTTCCTCGCCGGTCTCCGGGCGGAGCTGACGGGAAATGCGACGGTGCTGATCGATCCGCCGCGGCGGGGGCTGACGCCGGAAACCGCCCGCGTGCTTGCCTCGGGCGGCGCCGACCGGATCATCTATGTTTCCTGCGACCCCGCGACCATGATCCGGGATCTCGGAGAAATGATCCGGGGAGGGTTCCGGGTGGTCCGGGCCCGTGCGCTGCCCATGTTTCCCCGGTGCGCCGCTTTTGAATCCGTAATTTTGCTGGTGAGAGATCATGAGTGATAAAATTTCAGACGCCAATTCCGGCCACCGGGAACGATTGCGGAAGCGCTATGTTTCCGGCGGTCTCGCCCCCATGCTGGATTATGAAAAGCTGGAACTGGTCCTGACATTTCTTATCCCCAGACGCGACACCAAGCCCCTGGCCAAACTTTTAATTCAGGAATTCAAAACCCTTTCGGGCGTGCTCTCCCAGTCCCGGGAAAGGCTGCTCCGGGTGCCCGGCGTCGGGGAATCCACCGCCACCTTTCTGAGCCTCATCAAGGAGCTGGGCGAGGATTACCTGAAAAGCCGGGTGCTCTCCTCGGACCTCCTGCGCAACACCGCCGAAGCCGTCCGCTATGCCAGAATGAAGATGGGTTCGTCGTCGGTGGAGGAGATGCTCTTCATCTACACCGACAGCAACGGCCGGGTCGTCAAGATCGAAAACCAGTACGGTTCGCGCTCCCAGCTGAAACCCGACCTCAACCGCATGGTGCAGGTGATCGCCAACGAGCGCGTCACCGGACTCATCCTGATTCACAATCATCCCGGCGGCAACTGCATCCCCTCCGCCAACGACGTGACCTTCACTGAAAAACTGCGGATGCTCACCGAAATGCTCCAGGTCAATCTCCTGGATCACATCATCGTCACCCATGACCGCCATTGCAGTCTGGTGGGCTATCTCGCCAAGGAGGCCAAGGACCGTCCCGCTCCGGGAAAGTCTTTCAGCGACGATATGACCATCTCTTCCGGATTTGAAATCGATTATGTCGTGCAATGACCGCTCCCGCACCGCCTCCCTTCTCGGCGGGGAGGCTCTCGAACGCCTCTCACGGGCGACGGTCTTCGTCGCCGGACTGGGCGGCGTGGGCGGTTACGCGCTGGAACTTCTGGCGCGGGCCGGAGTCGGCGGATTCGTGATCGCCGACGGGGACGCGGTGGAGGCCTCCAACTGCAACCGCCAGCTCATCGCCACCGCCGAAACCGTGGGCATGCTTAAAACTTCCTGCTGGGGCCGCCGCCTGAAGAGCATCTACAGCGACATAAGGGTGCGGGAGATTCCCGAATTCCTGAACGGCGGCAACATCCCCGGTCACCTGGACGCCGCTCCTGTCGACTGCGTCCTCGACGCCATCGACGATTGCAATGCCAAGGCCGCGCTTCTGGCCGAAGCCGCGGCGCGGAATCTGCCCACGGTCTCCTCCATGGGCGCCGGACGGCGCGACACCCTGATCTGGCCGGTGACCGCCGATATTTCCCGGACCCGCAACTGCCCTCTCGCCCGCGCGCTGAGAGCCCGGCTGAAAAAGGATTACGGCATCACCCGCGGCATCCGCTGCGTATTCGCCGACGCGCCGCCGGACGCGGGCGCCAATCCCGACGGGAGCATCGGCAGTCTTTCGGTCATCCCGGCGGCTTTCGGATGCGCTCTGGCCGCGGAGGTGCTGCGGATCCTCCTCGACCGCCCCTGACGGCGGCGGGCGGCGGGGGAAATGCCGGAAGCGCGGGGATTCAGGCTTTCAGCGCCAGCTCCACGGCGTCCGGCAGATCGTCGGCGATCACCGTTCCGACCGGCAGCGGGCGCTTCTGCGCCAGCACTTCGGCTCCGTAACCGCTCCGGACCAGAAAGACTTTCTTCACCCCGGCGGCGACTCCGGCCTCCAGATCCCCGGGCCGGTCCCCGACCATGAAACTCTCCGTCAGGTCGATGTCGTGTTCGGCGGCGGCGGTCAGGAGCATGCCGGGGTGGGGCTTGCGGCACGCACATTCGCCGGTGATTTCCGGGTGATGGGGGCAGATGTAAAATCCGTCGACGGCGGCGCCGGCCTCCGCCAGCAGCCGCTGGATCTCCCGGTGGACCTCGTGCACCGCCTCGATGCCGTAATAGCCGCGGGCCACCCCGGACTGATTGGTCACGACGATGGCCAGATACCCGGCGGCGCGCAGCGTGCGTATCGCTTCGGCGGCCCGGGGGATGAGGCGAGTCTCCGCCGCGGTATGGAGGTAGCTCACCTCCTCGTTGACGACGCCGTCGCGGTCCAGAAAAAACGCCTTTTTCATCGGTCCGCCCTTTCGTCGTGAGATTGTTTTTCAAGAGTCCGGTAGAAATCCAGACGTTCGGCGGCTCCCGCGGCGGCGGAGCCGGTCTCCGACGCCCGCTGCTGGTATGATACGGCTCCGGCGGGATCGCCCGCGCGATAGCGCGCCAGAGCTTTCAGCTCAAGGACTTCGGGGTCGTCCCCGTCCATGGTTTTCAGCAGAGCGTCGGCCAGGCGGAGCGCTCCGAGGTCGAACCAGTAGCCGTGGAGCAGCATAAAACACACCGCCCGCTTTTCATAATCGGAAAATTCCGGAAGTCCCGCGGTTTCGGCCAGTCCGGTCACGCGCCCGGCATATTCGGAATGCATGGCTCCGAAGTTGAAGGCGGTCATCATCAGGAATTTGTCGCCGGGGAAGGCTGCGATCTTGCCGGAAAGCAGTTCCCATGCCCCCTCCGCATCGCCGGAATTTTCCAAAAAGAACATCATCGCCTGCACCGCCGTGCAGTTGGCGGGTTCGATCTCCATCATGAGGGCGCACACCGTCCGCACATCCCTCAGACTGCCGCTGCGGACCGCCACGGCGAGCCGGGAATAGAGCGGGAGCAGCCTTTCCCGCCGGGAAACCGGATAGGAGCCGTCGAGGATGCCGCGAAAGGCGTCCGGAGCCTCCACCGGTTCTCCCATCCACCGGATTTTGCCGGAGGCGTCCGCCAGGACCGCGAAGGGCAGCACCACGTTGCCGGGCAGCACCCGGGCGGCCATATCGTTGTCGGCGTCGCGATAGAGCGACGCGTCGACGCCCTCCAGCGCGGCGGCGAACTCCTCCAGCATGGCGGCGGGAGCGGCCGAAACCAGCACCACCCGGCCTCCGGCGCCGAGCGCCCGGGCGAGAATACGGCTCTGATCCGCAACTCCGGCGGAAGGAGCGGAAAAGAAAACGCTCAAGACCCAGCCGTCGGTTTCAGAAGCTTTTTTTTGCCACGAAACGGCGTCGCCGGAAATCATGGCGTTTTTGAAGGGGGGCATGGTTTCGCCGATGACGCCGCCGCCGTCCGCGGCGGCGAGAATGGCGGCGGAGAACATGACCGCCGCCGCAACCGCTGAATGAAGTATCTTCATATCTCCTCCGAAAATTTTCTGCCGATTCGTCCGCTCCCGCATCACGCGCCCGGGGTCATGAAACAACACGCCCGGGAGCCGGAAAACAACATCCCGCGCTCCTCTCAAAAGACAGCGCCCTCCCAAAAAGTTGCGCCCCTCCTGAGGACTGCGCTCTCTTCGAAAGCGCGCCCCCAAAAATCTTGCCCCTCCCGAGGAGCGAGCTCTCTTCGAAAGCGCGCCCCCA